>JADLBY010000055.1 GCA_020847445.1 Sphingomonadaceae bacterium
GCCGACGAGCAGAGCGCCGAGTGCCACAAATGTCAGCGCGGCAAGCATAAAATTCATGCCCGGCCCGGCCAACGCGACAAACATCATGTGCACACGTGGATTGCGCAACCGGCGCTTGTCGACCGGGACCGGCTTCGCCCAGCCAAAAATGGGAGCACCAGCGAGAGCCAGGCCCATCGGGAGTATGATTGTGCCAATGGGATCGACATGGCGGATCGGATTGAGGCTCAACCGGCCCATTCGCCCAGCAGTCGGATCACCGAAGAGCCGTGCGACCCAGCCATGCGCCACTTCGTGAAAGACGATCGCGATGACCAGCGGGACGATCCAGGTCGCGGCCTGGTAGATTGCATCTGACATTCAGCGGCAATACCGCGCGCGGAAGCTGCTGGCAAAGGCCGATAGCGAGCCTGAGGCAATCGCCTCGCGAAGACCGGCCATCAATTGCTGGTAGAACCAGAGATTATGCTCGGTCATCAGCATCGCACCCAGCATTTCGCCCGACCGGACGAGGTGATGCAGATAGGCCTTGCTCCACTGTGCGGTCGGTGAATCCGGATCGAGCGGTGCTTCATCCTCGGCGAATTTCGCATTGCGGATATTGACCGGGCCATCCCAGGTAAAGGCTTGGCCATTGCGTCCCGAGCGGGTCGGCAAGACGCAATCGAACATGTCGATGCCCCGTTCCACAGCCCCCACGATATCATCCGGCTTCCCGACCCCCATCAGGTAGCGCGGCCGATCCTCGGGCAATTGTCCCGGCGCATAGTCAAGGCAGGCAAACATGGCCTCCTGCCCTTCGCCTACCGCAAGGCCGCCAATCGCATAGCCGTCAAAGCCGATATCGATAAGGGCATCGGCGGACACTTTGCGCAGGTTCTCGTCAAGCGATCCCTGCTGGATCCCGAACAGGGCAGCACGCGATGCATGTTCATCGTCGTCGTCGAATGCGATCCGTGAGCGCCTTGCCCAGCGCATCGAGCGCTCCATCGAAAGCGCCGCTTCCTCGCGGGTCGCACCGTTCTTCGTGCATTCGTCAAAAGCCATCACGATGTCAGACCCCAGCAAACGCTGAATTTCCATCGAGCGTTCGGGCGTGATGAGGTGCTTCGACCCGTCAAGGTGCGAGGAAAAGGCAACGCCTTCTTCGCTCATCTTCGTGAGCGCCGACAGCGACATGACCTGATAGCCGCCGCTGTCCGTCAGGATCGGCCGGTTCCACTGCATGAACCGGTGCAGGCCGCCAAGCCGCGCCACGCGTTCCGCGCCGGGCCGGAGCATCAGGTGATAGGTGTTGCCAAGAATGATGTCCGCGCCAAGCGCTTCGACATCGGCCGGCTTCATCCCCTTGACCGTTGCCGCCGTCCCGACCGGCATGAACGCCGGCGTGCGAATCTCGCCGCGCTGCATCCGGATGACTCCCGTTCGCGCCCTGCCGTCTGTTGCGGCGATCTGGAAGGAAAAGCGATCGGACATGGGCGGCGGCCTATAGCGGCACTTTGCCAACGGTTTCAACTTTGGCCGAATGGCGATAGGCGGGATACGAATTTCGATTCGTCAGGAACATGGAATGACTGACCCGCACCCGCTCGACCGGCCTGCCTGGAACGCGCTCAAGTCTGGCTGGGCGGCGCTTGCGCAGGGCAATGAACAGGCGCTCCGCCTTGAGCCGGATCACGGCCCCTTTGGTGCCTCGGCCGATTTCAGCGAATCTGCGCTGACGGAACTCGCAGCCCTGATCCCGCCCGGCGGGGAAATCTGGACCACGGAAGGACACGAAATCCCCGACCTTCCCGGCGCCATGCGGCTCCGTTCGGCAGGGCTGGTCCAGATGGTTGCGAGCAGCCTCAACCCGATGGCGGGGCAGGACGAGATTCTTGATCTGCAGGAAGTCGACTCTGCCGAAATGCGCGCGCTCGCACATTTGACGCAACCGGGCCCCTTCTTTCCGCTGACGCACAGGCTAGGCAATTTCGTCGGCATCAGGCGCGTGGGGACGCTGGTCGCTATGGCCGGGGAACGGATGCGGCTGGACGGCTATTGCGAAGTCAGCGGCGTCTGCACACGTCCGGAATGCCGGGGACAGGGTCTTGCCGGTGCGATGATGAGCGTGGTTGCGGCCCGCATCTTCGATCGCGGCGAAACGCCGTTTCTGCACAGCTATGCCACGAATGCAGGTGCGATTGCGCTCTACGAACGCCTCGGTTTCGCCATTCGCAAGCCGATGACAGTCACGATTTTCGGGGCGAAGCCGCCGGAGGCCAGATCTTAGACTCTGTTCGTTTTGGATAGAAGGACCGTCGCCCCTGCGCAGGGGCAACGATTCCACCTCAACAGAACAGGCTCGAGCTTCCCGTCATCCCGGCAGCAGCAAACTCGCATCCCCATAGCTGTAGAACCGGTAGCCCGCCGCGATGGCATGGGCATAGGCCGCCTGCATGCGCTCACGGCCCATCAATGCACTGACCAGCATGAAGAGGGTCGAGCGCGGCAGGTGGAAATTGGTCATCAGCCCGTCGATTCCCTTGAACCGATATCCGGGTGTGATGAAGATCGACGTATCGCCTTCGAAGGGCTGGATCTGTCCGCCTGCATCGCAGGCGCTTTCGATCAGGCGGAGCGATGTCGTGCCAACGGCAATCAGGCGCCCGCCGGACGCGCGCACGGCATTGAGGCGCGCCGCCGTTTCCGCATCGATCCGCCCCCATTCGGCATGCATGCGATGCTGGTCGGTATTGTCGACCTTGACTGGAAGGAATGTGCCGGCCCCGACATGGAGCGTGAGGGTTTCATGTCCGACGCCTGCACCGCCCAATGCCGCGAGCAGGCCGGGGGTGAAATGCAGCGCAGCCGTGGGTGCGGCCACTGCACCGGGTTCATCTGCGAACATGGTCTGATAGTCGGTCGCATCGCGCGCATCGGTCGGCCGATTGCCTGCGATATAAGGGGGCAGCGGCATCGTTCCCGCCCGCTCAAGCAGCACTTCGACCGGATCTTCCCCTTCGAAGGAGAGGAGCCAGCTTCCGTCATCGCCGCGCTGGGTGGCGACCGCGAAAACATCGGCCCCGAAGTCGATCCTGTCTCCTTCGCGCAAGCGCTTTGCATTGCGCACGAACGCGCGCCAGTTGCGCAGGCTTTCGCGCTTGTGGAGCGTTGCGCCGATCCGGGCCTCGCCTCTGCGGCCTTCAAGCTGAGCCGGGATGACGCGGGTGTCATTGAAGACAAGGCAATCCCCGGCGCGCAATTGGGCCGGCAGGTCGGACACATGCAGATCGCGCGTCTGGCCCGCATCAAGCACCAGCATTCGCGCCGAATCGCGCGGGCTGGCAGGTCTCAGGGCAATCCGTTCCGACGGCAGTTCAAAGTCGAACAGGTCGACGCGCATCAGGGGTTGGGCTTGGGCGCCTCGGGCGCTGGGGCGGGCTCTGCAGCTGGCGGCGGTGCGGCAGCCGGCGCGGGTATGACAAGCGGAATCCGAGGCGCATCGCGGCCATCCGCTTCGATCCAAACGCGGACAATCTTCGACGGTTCATCCGCGACGCGGCCGTCAATGGGATCGCCACGCTTGATCGCATCCACAAACTGCATGCCGGAGGTCACGCGGCCGAATGCCGTATATTTCCGGTCGAGCCGCACGGTCGGCTGGAAGCAGATGAAGAACTGGCTGTTGGCCGTATCGGGCTGGTCAGTGCGCGCCATCGAGACAACACCGCGAAGGTGCGGCAGATCGTTGAACTCCGCCTTCAGGTCAGGCAGCGGAGAACCGCCCTCACCTGTCCCCTTGGGGTCTCCGGTCTGTGCCATGAAGCCCTCGATGACGCGGTGAAAGACGACGCCATCATAAAAGCCGGCGCGGGCCAGCGTGCGGACGCGCTCAACGCTGGCGGGCGCCTTGTCCGGCCGCATCAGGATCACGACTTCGCCGCCGGTCGATAATTCAAGATGCAGGATATTCTGGGGATCGGGCGCCGGCGGCGGCGCAGCTGGCGGCACTTGCGCAACAGCCATGCCGGCCAGAAGGCCAAGCGACACAAGAAACAGTTTCAACAAACGCATCGATACCCCTCTCTTCATCCTGAGACGGCCCGTAAAACCTGGCAGATGAACGCGACCAGAACTAATCCCCTTTGCGGCCGATCTGTTCGACCCGCGCCCTTACATCCTTTTCGACCGCAGGCGCGACGAACTTGTGGATGTCACCGCCGTAAATGGCAATTTCCTTGACCAGCTTTGACGCAATCGGCTGCAGCGCCACATCAGCCATCAGAAAGACGGTTTCAATCTCTGCATCAAGCTGCTGGTTCATGCCCGCC
>JADLBY010000056.1 GCA_020847445.1 Sphingomonadaceae bacterium
TCAGGCAGGGCGCTATACCGCTCCCTGCTTCATACTGACCGGAAACGAAGCGCAGGGATTGCCTGAAAGCTATGAAGCCGAATGCGATCTGCTCGTCAAAATGCCGATGCGGGGCAAGGCCGACAGCCTGAATGCCGCAGTTGCCACAGCGGTGATGGCCTATGAGGTGCTGAACCAGTTTAGGCGCTGACGCAGGCTTACTTTTCGCCGGAGGAAAGCAAGCCCTGCTCGCTCTGGCCCGAATAGCGCGGCACCGCCTCCACCAGAGGCACATCTTCCAGCTCGCGCTTGCCGGTTTCGATGTTCAGCTCGGAAAATTTCCGCGCAGTCGACATCACGTTGCGATCAAAACTGCCGACGAAATCATTATATTGGCCCACGGCCCGTCCCAGACTTCCACCGAGCTTGCGCATATGTTCTGCAGCCAGGGCAATACGGTCATACATTTCCTTACCCAGCGCGCCGATCTGCTTGGCCTCGCGTGCCAGTCCCTCCTGCCGCCAGACGCTTGCCACGGTGCGCGCAATCGCCACCAGATTGGTCGGCGTCGCCAGCAGCACGCGCTTTTCAAAGGCATGGTCCCACAGCGCCGGATCATGCTCGAGCGCGGCGGCGAGGAAATGTTCGCCGGGGACGAACATGATCACATAATCGGGCGCATCGTCGAACTGATCCCAATAGGCCTTGAGCGACAACCCCTCGATATGGTTTTTCATCGAGCGCGTGTGCCGCGTCATCGCTGCAGCCCGCGCGTCGTCGTCGTCTGCGTTGAAGCCATCCTGATAGTCGTTCAACGAAACCTTGGCATCGATCACCAGATTACGGCCGCCGGGCACGCGCAGGATCGCATCGGGCCGCAACCGGCCATCCTCAACCGTCACGCTCGCCTCGGTGACAAAATCGACATGTTCGGCGAGCCCGCAGCTTTCGAGGACGTTTTTCAGCTGCTGCTCGCCCCAGCGCCCGCGTGCCTTGGGGGCGTTGCGCAGCGAATTGACCAGCCGCGCCGCCTCATTCTGCACCCGCTCCTGCCCTGCCCGCATCTGGTCGATCAGCCCGGTCAGCGCGCCATAGGCCTCGGTGCGCTCCTTCTCGATCTTGCCGACCTGTTCCTCATAGGCCTTCAACCGATCCCCGACCGGCGCGAGCAGTTGCTTCAGCCGCTCCTCATTCTTCTCGCCCGCCTGATGGAAACGCTCGTCGGCGCGCTGCAAGAAAGCCTGTTGCGCCTCACCAAGCAGCTTCTGGCTGATTTCGCCAAATTGTGCAGACAGCAATTCCTTTGCCTCCGCCAGCGCCTTTATCTGCTCGTCAAAACCGCGCTCGCGTTCTTCAAGCGAAGTCTCCAGCCGCGCCAGCCGGTCTTTGGCGGCATCGCGTTCAACCACGACCTCGTCGAGCATCGCGCGCAACTGCACCGATGTTTCGGCACCGGCCCGTGCCGCCTTACCACCCATCAGCCAGCCAAGCCCGAGCCCCGCGAGCAATGCTGCAACAACAGTGACGATGATGACTAACGGTTCCAACACAAGCTCCGCACCAAGGAACGAAAATGGAACATAGGCCGAACTGGCCGCGCGTCAAGCGCTTTGCGAACTCGCCCTGCGCGCCCGCTTCACGCGCGCATAGCTCAGCACGCTCAGCGGAATTAGACCGGCATAGACCAGGCTGGCGACGATCAATCCGATCCAGGGCGCGGAAATCATGAGCGCGGCGAACAGGCCCACTGCGGCAAGCGCCAGAAAGCGGAAGGCGCGGCGAATGCGGATCGAGCCCCAGCTAAAGGTCGCGACGTTCGAAATCATCAATGCCGCGATCAGCAACATCCACGGCCCGATCAACCGATAGTCATGCGCCCATTCGGCATCTGTTTCGAGCCAGATCGTCAGCGGCAGCAGCGCCAGTCCCGCACCGGCGGGCGATGGCACACCTGTGTTGAAGCCCGCAGATTTATGTGGCTGATCGTCAGCGTCGATGCGCGCATTGAAACGTGCAAGGCGCAGCGCCGCACACAGCACGAAAAACAGGCAGATCGTCCATCCGAAACGCGGCATGTGCTGCAACGCCCAGCTGTAGATGATCAGCGCGGGCGTTGCGCCGAAAGCGATCACATCGGACAGCGAATCCAGCTCGGCACCAAAGCGGCTCTCGCCCTTTAGCAGGCGGGCAATGCGTCCATCCATCGCGTCGAGCACGCCCGCGACCACGACCGAGAGCAACGCAGCATCCCAAATCTCCTGCATCGCAAACCAGACACCCGAAAGGCCGGTGCAGAGCGCCATTGCCGTCACCGCATTGGGTGCCAGAGCACGCAGCGAAATTCCCGGACGAGGATTGCCTTCGGTCATGATGCTGCTGTCGGATGCACGATGTTGCCTGTCAATGGGCGATTGCGCGCAGATCCTGATCGACGCCGATTTCGGCGAGGATCGTCTCGCCTGCGACGCAGCGCTGCCCCTTGATGATGCGCGGCGCCGTGCCGTGCGGCAGATACACGTCAACCCGGCTACCGAAACGGATCAGCCCGACGCGCTGTCCGGCGGCCACAATGTCGCCTTCCTTGACGAAAGCCACGATGCGGCGCGCGACCAGCCCGGCAATCTGGGTGAAACCGATCCGCACGCCATCGGGCCGTTCGACCAGGAAATGCTGGCGCTCATTCTCTTCGCTCGCCTTGTCCAGATCCGCATTGAGGAATTTGCCCGCGATATAGGCGACACGCATGATCGAGCCGCGAATGGGGGCCCGGTTGATGTGCACGTCGAACACGCTCATGAAAATCGAAACGCGCGTCATCGGCTGATCGCCCAGCCCGGCCGGTCCGGCCAGTTCAGCCGGTGGCAACACCTTTTCAATCAGTGTCACCAGCCCGTCGGCGGGGGCCACCACGAAACGATCGTCAATCGGCGTGGCGCGCGCGGGATCACGGAAAAAGGCGAGCGTCCATATGGTGATGCCAGCCATCGGCCAGGCAAGCGTTTCCCAGGCCATGAAGGCGAATATCGCCGTTACCGCGGCAGCGATGAGACCGAATTTGCGCCCCTCCGGATGGACCGGAGGAAACGACCATTTTGCGACCCCGGTGCCCCGGTTTGTCAGTTCTTGCTTTGTCATTGCCGCGCCTTCTAGGGCCAGTGGGGTGATGTTACAACTGTTAGCTTCGCCAGTATAGACGTACCAGATTGTCGACAATCTGTTGACAATCCCGTTTGGCGACACCAACCTGGAACCATGCAGACAGCTTCCCCCGGTGCCGCGGCCAACCGCGCCAGAACAACCGCAGCCGACATCGCCCGGATTGTCGTGGAAGGACTGGAAGCCGGGGAGTTCTCGCCCGGCCAGCGTATGGTCGAGGCCGATCTGTGCCTTCGCTTTGGCGTCGGCAGGCAGATTGTCCGCGAAGCGCTGCAACATCTGCACGCAATCGGCGTCGTCGCGCTGGAGCCCAATCGCGGCGCGCACATCATCCATGTGACGCGCGACCAGGCGGTGATGACGCTGGAGCTTACCGAACTGCTGTTCGGGCTTGTGTCGCGCACCGCCGCACGCCGGATCGCGGCCGGTGCCGATGCCAGACGGCTGGTCGACGCAATCGACGCGCTGCGCGCCTCGGCGCAATCGCCCGACCCCGCCGACTATATGCGCGCACGCCGCCATTTGTTTGCCGCGCTGTCACATATCGCGGACAATGCGGAGTTGAGCCGCATCATGGAACAGGTTCGGGTCCATGTGATGCGCGCACAATTCGGATTTGCCGCATTCCGGTCGGGACATGCCGGGGAACTGGCAGAGATCGGCGAGGCCGTTCTGGCGGGCAATTCGGCGGACGGCGAGGAAATGAGCCGGGCCTATGTCCGTCGCATCCGCGAATTCCTGCAGCAAATATAGACAGCCTAAGAAGGGGCAGACGCCATGGATTTTGATCTTGTCATCAGGAACGGCCTGATCGTCGACGGCAGCGGCAATCCTGCTTTCAACGGCGATGTTGCGGTTCGCAACGGAAAGATTGTCGCCACTGGAAAGGTTGACGGCCGGGCCGCGCATGAAATCGATGCGGACGGAAAACTGGTTACCCCCGGCTTTGTCGATATCCACACCCATTTTGACGGGCAGGCAACATGGGAGAACCGCATGGCGCCTTCGTCGAACCATGGCGTCACCACGGTGCTGATGGGAAATTGCGGCGTCGGCTTCGCGCCCTGCCGCCCGCATCAGCGCGACATGCTGGTCAAGCTGATGGAGGGCGTGGAGGACATTCCCGAAGTCGTAATGGTCGATGGCCTGCCGTGGAACTGGGAGACGTTTCCTGATTATCTGAACGCGCTGGACGAACGCGAGCTTGATGTCGACGTCGCCACGCAGGTGCCGCACTCCGCCGTACGCATCTTTGTGATGGGGGAACGCGCCGCGCGCCATGAGCCTCCCACCGCCGAAGATCTGGCGCAAATGCGGGCGCTGGTGAAGGAAGCGATCGAGGTGGGGGCCTTTGGCGTCACCACTTCGCGCAACATGATGCACCGCACACGCGCGGGCGAACTGGCCCCGAGCCTCCATTCCGAATTTGATGAACTCTGCGCGCTGATCGACGGTCTGGTCGATGCAAAGGCGGGGGTTTTCCAGATGATCCCGGCCCCATCCAACGACGCGGGCGAGGAATTCTCTTTGCTGCGCCGCCTTGCCGAACATGGCAGGCGACCGGTTTCATTCACTTTGCTCGATGTGCCCAACCAGCCCGGCCCGGGCTGGCGCGCAATGCTGCGCGGACTGGAACAGGCGCGGCAGGATGGTCTGCAAATGCGCGGCCAGGTGGCCCCTCGCCCCGTCGGCATGTTCTATGGGCTGGACCTCAGCCTGCATCCGTTCAGTTCGCATCCCAGCTACAAGGCCATCGCCGGTCTGCCGCTCGCCGAACGGGTCGACAGGATGCGCGATCCCGCGTTCCGCGCGCAACTGCTCGCCGAAACCGCCGAAGACAGCAACCCGGTGACACTCGCACTGATCAACGCCTTTCGCCACACCGGCGAGTGGGAGGACGGGCGTCCGAACTATGAACCCGATCGCGCCAGCAGCATGGAGGCGCGCGCGCAGGCTGCCGGGCAAAGTGTCGAGGAATTTGCCTATGATCGGCTGCTTCAGGACGAAGGCCGCCGCATGTTCTATTTGCCCGCCGCCAATTATTCCGAAGGCAATCTTTCGGCTGTCCGCGAAATGCTGGGGCATCCGGACACAGTGATGGCGCTGGCCGATGGCGGCGCGCATTACGGGCTGATCTGCGATTCCAGTTTTCCGACCTATTATCTGCAACGCTGGGCGCGTGACGCCGATGCTGACGAGCGCATCGAATTGCCACAGGCGGTTGCAGAACTGACTTCGAAAGCCGCAGCGACCATCGGCCTCAGCGATCGTGGCCTTATCGCCCCCGGGATGAAGGCGGATATCAACCTGATCGACTTTGATGCCCTGCAATTGCGCGTGCCGGAAATTGTCTATGACTTGCCCGCAGGCGGAAAACGGATGCTGCAAAAGGTCGATGGCATCGTTGCAACAATCGTCAACGGCAAGGTTACCTATCGCAACGGCGAGCCGACCGGGGAATTGCCGGGCAGGCTTGTGCGGCGCAATACGCTGGAACGCGCGGCCTGATGGCGCATTGATCCATTGGCCTGACCGTTGATCGCTGGCCGCGCAGCCAGTTGATTGCCCGCCAAACTTTGCTATGGCGCAGGCGCAAACAAGAGAGAATCCCCAAAGGAAAGCAGCTTCGTCATGGCAAAAATCAAGGTGAAAAACCCCGTCGTCGAACTCGATGGCGATGAAATGACCCGGATCATCTGGGAATGGATTCGCGAACGCCTGATTTTGCCCTATCTCGATATCGATCTGAAATATTATGATCTGGGTGTCGAAGCCCGCGACGCGACCGACGACAAAATTACCGTCGATGCCGCCAATGCGATCAAGCAATATGGCGTCGGCGTCAAATGCGCGACGATCACCCCCGACGAAGCTCGCGTCGAAGAATTCAAGCTCAAGAAAATGTGGAAATCGCCCAACGGCACGATCCGCAACATCCTGGGCGGCGTCGTTTTTCGCGAACCGATCGTGATCGAAAACGTCCCCCGGCTGATCCCCGGCTGGACCGACCCCATCGTCGTCGGCCGCCATGCCTTTGGCGACCAGTATCGCGCAACCGACACGCTGATCCCCGGGCCCGGCACGCTGCGCCTTGTCTTTGACGGCGACGATGGCGAGAAAATCGACCTAGAAGTCTTCAAATTCCCGTCATCGGGCGTCGCAATGGCGATGTACAATCTCGACGATTCGATCCGCGACTTTGCCCGCGCTTCGCTCAACTATGGCCTCAACCTCGGCTGGCCGGTTTATCTGTCGACCAAGAACACCATCCTCAAGGCCTATGACGGCCGTTTCAAGGATCTGTTTCAGGAAGTGTTCGACACCGAAGGTTTCAAGGAAAAATTCGCCGCCGCCGGTATCGTCTACGAACATCGCCTGATCGACGACATGGTCGCCTCTGCGCTGAAATGGAGCGGCAAATTTGTCTGGGCGTGCAAAAATTATGATGGCGACGTCCAGTCGGATCAGGTCGCACAGGGCTTTGGTTCGCTCGGCCTGATGACCTCGATCCTGATGACACCCGATGGCAAGACCGTCGAGGCAGAGGCGGCGCACGGCACCGTCACCCGCCACTATCGCCAGCATCAGGCAGGCAAGGCAACCTCGACCAACCCGATCGCCTCGATCTTCGCATGGACTGGCGGCCTGAAGTTCCGCGGCAAGTTCGACGACACGCCCGATGTGACGCGCTTTGCCGAAACGCTCGAACAGGTCTGCATCGAAACGGTCGAGAGCGGCGCGATGACCAAGGATCTGGCGATCCTGATCGGCCCTGATCAGGCCTGGATGACCACCGAACAGTTTTTCGAGGCGGTTCGCGCCAATCTCGAACATAAAATGGCCAACTGGCAATAGGCCGGTCAGGCAACCGGCGAGCGCACCCGTTCTCGCCGGATGCCGAGGCCGATAATCCGGCCCGGAATGCGGCGGAGTAGCGGAAAGCGATCGAGCATGCGCACCGGCCAGGGCGCGCGGGTGAAGCTGGCATCCGGCTTTAACACAGCGTCGATAATCCGGTCCTGCGCCAGTTGCTGGCCATATTGGATGATCCGGGTCGGCCAGCGCCGCCGCGCTTCGACCTTGTGCAGCAGATCGTCGACCTGGGCCGCAACGCGCAGCGGACCGGCAAGGATATTGGCTGCGGCAACCCCATCCTGAATCGCCAGATTGATCCCGATACCGCCCACCGGCGACATGGCATGCGCGGCATCGCCGATCACCAGCAAGCCTGGAAGATGCCACTGGTCGAGCCGGTCCAGCTTGACCGTCAGCAGGTGCATTTGCGCCATGTCGGTCAGCACATGATCGAGCGGCCCCAATAGCGGCGCGACCGCCTCTATCCGCCGTCGCAACGGAGCGATGCCCTCTGCTTTCAGCTTTTCACCCATGCCCTTTTTGAAGACATAGGCGCATTGCCAATAATCACCGCGATCGATGAGCGCGAGCAAGGTTCCGGGCGCGACGACCCCGCGAAGCGCCTCGCCGCCATCCTGTGGCTTTGGAACGCGGAACCAGAAAACGTCGATGGGCGCGGCAAGGTCGGTGACCGGCAACAGCCGCTGCCGCCGCACAATCGAATCGCGTCCGTCCGCTGCGATCACCAGCTTTCTCGCGCGAATGATGCGCCCATCGGTCAGTTCGACGCCCGACACGCGCGCGCCATCAACGATCAGCCGCTGGACTTTACATTCCATCGCAAGTCCGAACGCCGGAAACGCCGCCGCCTCGTCGCGCAGGAAATCGAGGAAATCCCATTGCGGCATCATCGCGATGAACGGCGCGGGCGTGTGCAGATGGCGCAGGTCGCCGAGAATGACTTCCTGCCCGGCAATCGTGCCGCGCGCTTCCGTCAGGCGGTTATGTGGCCGCTCAAGAAAACGCTCAAGCATCCCCAGTTCGTGCAATATCTCCATCGTCGAAGGGTGGACGGTGTCACCGCGAAAATCGCGGAAGAAGTCAGCATGCTTTTCCAGCACCAGCGTGTCGATTCCCGCACGCGCAAACAGCAATCCGGCCATCATCCCGGCAGGCCCGCCGCCCACGATCACGACATCATGTTGCATGGGCTGACATTCATCCATTTATCAGCCATTAGCAAGAAATGGCTGCCGAACTGCACACTGAGGGACTGAACAACACGCTGATCATATTGGGCGCGGCGGGGATTGTGATCCCGGCTTTTGCGCGGTTGCGGATCACGCCGATAATCGGTTTCCTGATCGTCGGCGTGCTCGTCGGGCCGATGGGCCTCGGCGCTTATGCATCCCAATATCCCTGGCTTCACTGGGTCACCATTTCCGATACCGAGGAAATCGCCCAGATCGGCGAATTCGGCATCATCCTGCTGCTG
Organism: Sphingomonadaceae bacterium; assembly: GCA_020847445.1. Lineage (GTDB taxonomy): Bacteria > Pseudomonadota > Alphaproteobacteria > Sphingomonadales > Sphingomonadaceae > Sphingorhabdus_B. The sequence continues at coordinate 8,486 of JADLBY010000056.1, forward strand.
TTCGGCATCGGACTGGAACTGTCTTTCCGAAGGCTCTGGCGCATGCGCCGGCAAGTGTTCGGGCTGGGTGCTGCGGAACTATTTGGCGGCGCGATACTGATCGGCGGTGCGCTGTTTGCGGTCGGCTATAGTGCCACCGAAGCGATCGGCCTTGGCCTCGCACTTTCGCTGTCGTCAACCGCGCTGGTGCTCCCGATCGCGGGCACCACCTCGTCGGTCGGCAAGTCGGCATTTGCCATGTTGCTGTTCGAGGATCTGGCGATCGTGCCGATCATCTTCGTCCTCGGCGTGCTCGGTCCGCAGGCAGCGAGCGGCGGCGAATGGGGCGCGCTGTTCACGGTTGCGTGGCAGGGACTGGCCGTGATCATTGCCATGCTGGTCGCGGGGCGCTTCCTGCTGCCACCGCTTTTCGGGCAGGCCGCGCGCACCAAGAGCCCGGAACTGTTCATTGCGGCGACGCTGCTGGTCGTCATCCTGTCGAGCCTGGCGACCGCGACGGTTGGCCTTTCACCGATTGTCGGCGCCCTGATCGCGGGACTGCTGATCGCCGAAACAGACTATCGCGGCGAAGTCGAAACCGTCGTCGAGCCTTTCAAGGGTCTGGCGCTCGGCGTGTTCCTGATCAGCATCGGCATGCAAATAGATATCGGCTTCATCTTGTCGAACTGGGACAGGGTGGCGGCCGCGGTGGTCGTCGCCGTCATCATCAACGCCTTTGTGGTCGGCAGCCTGTTGAAATTTGCGGGCGTTCGGCCGGGGGTTGCTACCGAAACCGGCCTGCTGATGGCAAGCCCGTCGGAAACAACGCTGATTGTGCTGGGGGCGGCCAGCGCGGCGCAGATCATCGATCCCCAGACGGCCAAATTCTGGCAGATCGTCACGGTGATCGGTCTTTTGATTACGCCGATACTGGCACGTATCGGCCATGATATCGCGCGCCGTATTCAGGTGCGTTCCAGCGGTCTGGCACTGGAAGAGGAAATCAATGTCGATACCCAGCCGCGCACCGCCATCATTGGCTTCGGGCGCGTGGGCCAGCTGGTCGCCGAAATGCTTCAGGCCCATGACCAGCCCTATATTGCGGTCGAGCACAATGTCGATGCGGTCGTCGCGGCACGGCGCGAAGGGCATAATGTGATCTTCGGCGATGTGGCCAAGCCCCGGACGCTGCACCATTTGCATCTCGACAATGCCAAGGCGCTGGTACTGACGATGAACGATCCGGTGCTGGCGGCCAAAACCGTGAAGCGCATCCGTGCCGAATATCCGCAACTGACCATCGTCGCCCGTGCGCGCGATGCCGACAATGCCGCCGAACTCTATCTGGCTGGCGCAACCGATGCCGTGCCTGAAACGCTTGAAAGCTCGTTGCAGCTATCCGAAGCAGTGCTCGTCGATCTGGGCGTGGCGATGGGGCCGGTAATTGCCTCGATCCACGAAAAGCGCGACGAGTTCCGCCGTGCCATCAAGGAGGCCGGGGAACTGGACGAGGCCCCCCGCCTCAAGCTGCGCAGCAGGCTCAGCCCGCAAGCACAGCCTTGATCGCGTCGATCCCGGCCTGCGCCTGATCGCTGCCCGCCGGGCCGCCGCCCTGCGCCATTTCCGGTCGGCCGCCACCGCCCTGCCCGCCCATCGCTGTGGTCGCGGCGCGGACCAGATCGGGTGCCGCAAACCTGCCGACAAGATCGGCTGAAACCGCAACGACAACGGTGTTGGCATTCTCGTTGGCCGCGATAATCGCCACAACCCCGCCGTCGCCGAGCGTCTTCATCTGTTCATCGGCCAGCCCGCGCAGCGCCTTGGGCTCGATGCCGGGGATCACCTGCCCCATGAACCTGGCGTCGCCGATTGTCTCGGCCTCTGCCTTGGGGCCACCGCCGCCGGACAATGCCAATTTGGTCTTTGTGTCGGACAGCTCTTTTTCGAGCGCACGGGTGGAGGCCAGCAGCGTTTCGACGCGCGCGACAACTTCGTCCGGGGCGACCTTGAACAGTGCGGCAACATCCTTCAGCTGGTTTTCGCGATTGGCCAGATGCAGCCGCGCCGCTTCGCCGGTCAATGCCTCGATACGGCGGATACCGCTGGCAACGGCACCTTCCGAAATGATCGTCAGCAACGCGATATCGCCCAGCGCGGCCACATGTGTGCCGCCGCACAGTTCGACCGAATAATTCGCGCCATCGGCATCGCCCATGCTGAGCACGCGCACCTCGTCGCCATATTTTTCGCCAAACAGCGCCAACGCCCCGGCCTCTACGGCCTGATCGGGGGCCATAAGCCGGGTGGTCACCGCCGTGTTGCGGCGGATCTGGGCGTTCACCTCCGCCTCGATATCGGCAATCTCTTGCGGCGAAACCGCCTGATTGTGCGAAAAGTCGAAACGCAGCCGGTCGGGCGCAACCATGCTGCCCTTCTGCGTGACATGGCTGCCCAGACGATTGCGGAGCGCGGCGTGCAACAGGTGCGTCGCGCTGTGGTTGGAACGCAGCGCGTCGCGGCGTTCGGTGTCGATCTTCAACTGGACGACATCGCCCACCTTCACTCCACCCGCGTCAATGGTCAGCTGGTGCGCGTGCAGGCGGCCCAGCGGCTTTGCCGTGTCGGTGACGGTCGCGGCAAAGCCCGACAGGCTGGAAATGCTGCCCGCATCCCCCATCTGCCCGCCACTTTCGCCATAAAAGGGGGTCTGATTGGTGATCAGCATGACGCTGTCGCCCGCTTTTGCCGATTGCACCTCGGCACCGTCCTTCACGAGTGCCACCACCTGCCCCTCGCCCTCGGTCGCGGTGTAGCCGGTAAATTCGGTCGACCCGACGCGTTCGGCAATGTCGAACCAAATGTCATCCGAAGCCTTGGCCCCCGAGCCCTTCCAGGCTGCGCGAGCCATCGCCTTCTGATTATCCATCGCGGCATCGAAACCGGCGCGATCGATGCCAAAGCCCTGCGCGCGCAACGCATCTTCGGTAAGATCATAGGGAAAGCCGTAAGTGTCGTAGAGCTTGAACGCGGTTTCGCCTGCCAGCACGTCGCCCGCGGCCATGCCGCCGGTCGCCTCGTCGAGCAGCTTGAGCCCCTTGTCGAGCGTGCGGCGGAACTGGGTTTCCTCTTGGCGGAGCGTCGCCTCGATCAGCGGCTGGGCGCGCAGCAATTCGGGGTAAGCGGCACCCATTTCGGCGGCAAGGCTGCCCACAAGACGGTGCATTAACGGCTCTTTCGCGCCAAGAAGGTGCGCATGGCGCATAGCGCGCCGCATGATCCGGCGCAGCACATAGCCGCGGCCTTCGTTCGACGGCATCACGCCATCGGCCAGCAGGAAGCTGGTCGAGCGCAGATGGTCGGCAATCACGCGGTGGCTCGCCTTCTGCTCGCCTTCTGCCCTGGTCCCGGTCAATTCCTCGGATGCCGCGATCAGCGCCCTGAAGGTGTCAGTATCATAATTGTCATGCACACCCTGCATCACGGCGGCGATCCGCTCCAGCCCCATGCCGGTGTCGATGCTCGGCTTGGGCAGCGGCACATCGGTGCCGTCCTCCTGCCGTTCGAACTGCATGAAGACGAGGTTCCAGATTTCAACGAAACGATCGCCATCCTCGTCGGGGCTGCCAGGGGGGCCGCCGAAAATATGGTCGCCATGATCGTAAAAGATCTCGCTGCACGGGCCGCAAGGTCCGGTGTCGCCCATCGACCAGAAATTGTCGGCGGTCGGGATGCGGATGATTCGCTGTTCGGGCAGCCCGGCAATCTTCTTCCACAGGTCAAAGGCTTCGTCGTCAGTGTGGTAGACGGTCGCGGTCAGCTTGTCCGGGTTCAGCCCCCAGACTTTGGTCAGCAACGTCCAGGCATGGTGGATCGCCTGTTCCTTGAAATAATCGCCAAAGGAAAAATTCCCCAGCATTTCAAAGAAAGTGTGGTGCCGCGCGGTATAGCCGACATTATCGAGGTCATTATGCTTGCCGCCTGCGCGCACGCATTTCTGGCTCGATGCCGCGCGCGGGGTTTCGCGGGTTTCAAGCCCCGTGAACACATTCTTGAACGGCACCATCCCGGCATTGACGAACATCAATGTCGGGTCGTTATAGGGCACCAGCGGCGCGGACTGCACCACATCATGGCCAGCATTGCCGAAATAGTCGAGGAAGCCGCGGCGGATATCGTTGGTCGAAGTCATAGCACGCGCGACTTAGGCGACGGCAAAGCGCGCTGCAAGCCGGTTATATCGCCTGACGCCAGCAATCAGGCATAGGCATAGGGTCCGCCCTTTTCGAGCGCGGTCTTCCAGGTCGGCAAAGCATGGATTTTTTCGACATAGGCGGTCAGTTTCGGCTTGTCGGCGGCCCAGCCCATCTTGACGGCGGCTTCGGCAGGAAAGCTGACCATGATATCGGCCCCGGTCAGGCCGTTGCCGACAAGCCAGCCCGAGGGCAGCAGCCGGTCTTCGATATAGCGGAAATGGCTTTCGAGCTGCTGGTCGATGCGCGGACGCAGCGGGGCCGCCCCGTCACCCAGTCGCGACGTATAAAGGTTCAACAGGATCGGCGTCATCGCCGAACCCTCTGCAAAATGGATCCATTCGAGGTAACGGACATGATCGTCGGTGCCGCGTGCAGGAACCAGATGCGCACCGCCGTGACGCTCGCACAGATATTCCACGATAGCGGCGGATTCATAGACGATCTGGCCATTGTCATCGATCACCGGCGATTTGCCGAGCGGATGAACCTTCAGCAATTCGGGCGGCGCAAGGTTGGTCACCGCGTCGCGTTGGTGGTGCACAATGTCATAGTCGACCCCAAGCTCTTCCAATAGCCACAATATCCGTTGCGAACGGCTGTTGTTCAGATGGTGGACTTTCAGGGTCATGACATTCTCCTCGATCAGTTCTTTCTGGCGGACACTATCCATGCCGCAGCGGCAAAGCGGACCGCGCCATCGCGCAGATGCGCCTCTGACAGATCGCGCAGGCGGCCGAGGAAAGCGATACGGGCTTCGCCCTCAAGCATGCGGATCGCACGCGCGGCGGGGCCGATATGGCTGAAAAAGTCCAGCGCGTCGGCAACCGGATCGGCACCGTCGCCCGCGACATAGTCAAAATTGACAGGTTCGAACGCGATGTCGCGCCAACCCGCAGCGGTCAGGATGGCGCTTACATGGCCCGGATCGGCGAAAGCGAAGGGGCCGGGGGCATGCGGATCGCCTAGTGGTGCAGCAGGCATCGGCGGCGCAAGTGCTGCAATCCTGTTCGCCCATGCATTTTCGGCGGGTGCCCGGAAGCAGGAGAAAATCATGCGCGCAGCATCGGATGCGCTGGCCGCCAGATTGACAAAGGCGGCGACCGGATCGTCGAAAAACATCACGCCGTGGCGCGAGACGTACAGATCGGGCACGAACGATGCGTCGCGCCAATTGGCGGCATCGGCAACGGCGAAGCGCAGATCTGGCTGGCCATGCGCCCGCGTCGAAGCCGCAGCAACCAGGTCGACCGAAATGTCCAGCCCGAGCACGTCCGCGGTAGATCGTTTGGCCGCAAGCCGGATCGACAATTCACCCGCGCCGCAACCGATATCGGCAATTTTGCGCGCCTCTCCACATTCCAGCGCGCACGCGACCAGCCGCTCGGTCAGCGGCGCGAACGACCGATCGGTGCGTTGCCATTGCCGCGCCCAGCTGGAGCCGACCTGCCCTTGCCATTCGCTCTTGTCTGTCATGTCGCCGACCCTAGTCGGGACAGTGAATGGCGCAACCCATTTTGCACTTGCGACTCACCCCGGATAGGCGCAGCATTTACAGGTCAGGGACTGGCAAACCCGCCACGGCCATATCCCCCGTCCCGCCCTGACCTGTTTGCCAGCCCCTGATATTTTGTCGCGCGTTGGCGCACATCCAACGCTGAAGGCTGCGCCATCGCGCTCCACTTGAGAAAGAGGAGACGAATGATGGCAAGCACCACCAACGGAGCAAAAGTCGCCGGCGTAAGGGCCGTGGCCCTGGTTGGACCGGCCGGGGCCGGCAAAACCAGCCTGGCAGAAGCGATGCTTTTCGCTTCGGGCGCAATCACCCGGCTTGGCTCGGTCGAAGCCGGAACTACGGTAGGCGATTCGAGCCCGGAAGCACGGGCGCGGCGCGGATCGACCGAAATCAACCTTACCCGTTTCGAATATCTGGGCGACAAATTCGCCATCATCGACACACCCGGTGCGGTTGGCTTTGCTGCAGATGGCTATGCAGCATTGGGCAGCGCCGATATGGCGATCGTTGTTGTCGACCCCGAACCGGAACGCGCTGCCCTTGCCGAACCGACTTTGCGCCGACTGGACGCCTTGCGGATTCCGCATGCTGTTTTCGTCAACAAGATCGATACCGCGCGCGGGCGCATCCACGATCTGCTCGAGGCGATGCAGCCGATGAGCGGCGCGCCGCTGGTCGCGCGCCAGATACCGATCCGCGAAGGCGAACAGATTCCCGGCTTTGTCGACATCGCCCTCGAACGCGCGCACCGCTATGTGCCGGGCAAGGAGAGCGAGCGGATCGACATACCCGCCGACCTGGCCGAACGCGAGGCGAGCGAGCGCTTTCATATGCTCGAAACGCTTGCCGATCATGACGATGCCTTGCTCGAAACGCTGCTGATGGACGAGCAGCCGAGCCTTGACCGGGTGCTCAGGGATCTCACCGACGAAGCGCGTGCGGGATGGGTGGTGCCGGTGATGTTCGGCTCGGCGCTGGGTGGATTTGGCATCAATCGCCTGCTCAAGATGCTGCGCCATGAAGCACCGTCGGTCGATCTGGCTGCCCAGCGGCTGGGGGCCAATGGCAAGGGCGTGCATATATTCAAGGTTGCCAATGGCGGCGCCGTCGGTCGGCTGGCGCTGGCGCGTATATTGGGCAATGGTCTTAACGAGGGCGCGGAACTGGCCGAGGATATGCGGGCGGGCGCACTATTCGCGTTGCAGGGTGACAAGACGGCCAAAATGGCCACCGCCGATGCGGGAGACATCGTCGCCATCGCCAAGGCCGATGCCGCACGGGCGGGCATGGTTTTCGGCGGGACAGGTGACAGCGGCTCGGAACATCTGATCGACCTGCCACCGCGCAATGCCACGATCGCGCTCCGCGCGAAGAACCGGCAGGATGACGTCAAACTGTCGACCGCGCTGCACAAGCTGGTCGAGGAGGATCCTGCACTCGAATGGGCCCAGGATGATGCGAGCCACGAGACGTTGCTGCGCGGAATCAATGACGAGCATCTGAATGTCACCCTGCAGCGGCTGAAGCGGCGTTACGGCGTCGATGTCGATACGCATGTGCCAAGGGTCGCCTATCGCGAATCGATCCGCAAAGGCGTTACCCAGCGCGGCCGTCACAAGAAGCAATCGGGCGGGCATGGCCAATATGGCGATGTGGTGATCGAGGTTCGTCCGCTGCCGCGCGGATCGGGGTTTGTCTTTGAAGAGAAAATCTCGGGCGGTGTGGTGCCCCGGCAGTGGATACCCGCGGTCGAAGCCGGTGTGCGCGATGCGCTGGAAAAGGGCCCGCTGGGCTTTCCCGTGGTCGATGTCGCGGTGACCCTGATAGACGGCAGCTATCATTCGGTCGACAGTTCCGAACTGGCCTTCCGGCTGGCTGGCAAGCTGGCGATGAACGACGCGCTGTTGCAGTGCCAGCCCTATCTGCTTGAACCGGTCGCGCATGTGACCATCGCCTCGCCGCCGGGAACAGGCTCGAAGATGGGATCGGTGGTATCGTCAAAGCGCGGACAGATACTGAACCTCGGCACGCACCCTGACTGGCAGCGCTGGGAACTGGTCGAGGCGCATTTGCCGATGGCCAGTCTCAACGGGCTCGATGCCGAGTTGCGCTCGCTGAGCCAGGGGCTGGCAACCTTTACCGCCAAGTTCGATCATCTGTCCGAACTGTCGGGCAAGCTGGCCGATGATGTGGTGAAGCAGGCAACGCTGGAGCCAGCCTGACCGCAGTGCGCGATGGCGGCGTGGATCCGCTCTGCGTCGCCATAATTGCCCATATAGAGGGCGTTCATGCATTGAACGGCTATGTTATTTATTTCACGCGAAGGGCGCGAAGGGCGCGAAGTTGCGCGAAGAATGTAGTTTGTTTGCGCCGCAGGCATTCAACTTCTTTGCCTGATTGCACCTTTTTTTGCAGATGGCGCTTCGCGCGAGATCATACCTCTTCGCGCAACTTCGCCCCTTCGCGCCCTTCGCGTGAAATCCGAAAAATCCCGCCCCCGCCCCCCCCGACCCTGCCCCGGCGTGACGGTGACAATCGACGCAAACCGCATAGGACAAGAAGGCAATGGCCCGCCCCGGGGTGGTCCGGGGCGGGCGGGGTGCGCGCCGATCAGGCGTGGCGCGCGAGGCTCTTTGGGAGAGAGCCCTGGGGGTTTAGTCGATGATCACTCGCCGATCGGATCGGCATCATCGCCATCGGGGGAGCCGACCATCATTTCCTCGGCCACCTGGTCGGTCTTGCCGCGGATCGCCGCTTCAAGCCGGGCCGCATGGTCGGGATTTTCCTTGAGCCATGTCTTGGCATTTTCACGGCCCTGTCCGATGCGGATCGAGTCATAGCTGAACCAGGCACCGGATTTTTCGACCAGTCCGGCCTTGACGCCGATGTCGAGCAACTCGCCGGTTTTCGAAATGCCTTCGCCATACATGATATCGAACTCGACCTGCTTGAACGGCGGAGCCACCTTGTTCTTGACGACTTTCACCCGCGTGGTGTTGCCGACAATATCCTCACGATCCTTGATCTGGCCGGTGCGGCGGATATCGAGACGGACCGAGGCATAGAATTTGAGCGCATTGCCGCCGGTCGTGGTTTCGGGCGAACCGTACATCACCCCGATCTTCATGCGAATCTGGTTGATGAAGATCACCATGCAGTTCGAACGGCTGATCGAGCCGGTAATCTTGCGCAGCGCCTGGCTCATCAGGCGGGCTTGCAGGCCGACATGGCTGTCGCCCATTTCGCCTTCGATTTCGGCACGGGGCACAAGCGCCGCCACCGAGTCGATCACCAGAATATCGACCGCGTTCGAACGCACCAGCGTGTCGGCAATTTCGAGCGCCTGCTCACCGGTGTCGGGCTGCGACACGATCAGATTGTCGATATCGACCCCCAGCTTCTTCGCATAGACCGGATCGAGCGCATGTTCGGCATCGATGAACGCGGCGGTGCCGCCCGCCTTTTGCGCTTCGGCAATCGCGTGCAGCGTCAGCGTGGTCTTGCCCGAACTTTCGGGACCGTAAATTTCGATGACGCGCCCCCTGGGCAGGCCACCAATGCCAAGCGCAATGTCCAGCCCCAGCGAGCCGGTTGAAATCGCCTCGATCTGGATTGCCTCGCGGCTGCCCAGTTTCATCGCCGACCCCTTGCCGAAGGCGCGGTCAATCTGCGCCAGCGCCGCTTCGAGCGCGCGTTCACGTTCTGCGTTGTTCATGGTCTTTGCCTGATCCCCATCTATGATTTTAAGACTTGCTGCCATTGTTCCACTCCTTGGATAGCGTGCCTTTGTTCCGCCATGTCCACCACCAGAACATTACCGGAACTGACAATTATGTATCGCCTTTGTTCTCATAGAACAAGAGTGGAACAGTAAAATTTAATCGCTGTTTTTCAATATCATGACTATTTGAGTGCGTTTTTGACCGCCTCGGCGATCTGCTGCACCGAAAAAGGTTTGGGCAGGAAATGCACATTGTCCAGATTGATTGACTGTCGCAATTGCTCCTCGGCATATCCTGACATGAAAAGGATCTTCAGATCGCCATAATCCTTGCGCAATTGGCGCGCCATTGTCGGCCCGTCCATATTGGGCATCACGACATCGGAAACGACCAGATCATAGCGCCGCCCTTCTGCAAAAAAGCCAAGGGCTTCCTCCCCGTCACGCGCCGTCTCGACCGAATAGCCCTGTCGCACCAGCGCACGTTCGGCCACCGCCCGCACCATATCTTCGTCTTCGACAAGGAGCAGATTTCCGCTGCCCCACAGATCATCTGCCCGCACCGCATCCCTGGATGGTGACGCTGCAATCTGCGGCACCGACGCGCCACTATATGTCGGCAAATAGATATCGAACCGGGTGCCCTTCCCCATTGTCGATTCGGCAAAGATGAAGCCACCCGACTGCTTGACGATGCCATAGACGGTCGAAAGGCCCAGACCGGTTCCCTTGCCGATTTCCTTTGTCGTGAAAAAGGGCTCGAAGATCTTCGCCAGATTCTCGCGGGGAATGCCGGTCCCGCTATCGATAACCGACAGTTGCGCATAATCGCCAATCGGCAGAATCTCGCTGCGCATTGCCCGCACATCGGCAGGCGTGATCGCGCGCGTTTCGATACGCAGCACACCGCCTGTCGGCATCGCATCGCGCGCATTGACCCCCAGATTTATGATAACCTGTTCAAGTTGCCCCGGGTCGGCCCTTACTGCGCCTATGCCCCGCCCATGCTCCACCTCCAGCCGAACATTTTCACCGAGCAGCCGGTTCAGCAGATGCGACACCTCCGCCACAACATCGGGCAGTTGCAATATTTGGGGTCGCAAGGTCTGCTGGCGTGAAAAGGCGAGCAACTGCCTCGTCAGGCTGGCGGCGCGATTGGAGTTATTCTTGATCTGCTGGATATCGTCATAGTCGCTATCGCCCGGCGGGTGGCGCAACAGCATGAGATCGCAATAGCCAAGAATGGCGGTCAGGATATTGTTGAAATCATGCGCAACACCGCCCGCCAGCTGGCCAATGGCCTGCATCTTGGTGGCCTGCGCGACCTGCCGCTTGAGCCTGGCTTCCTCGCTATTGTCCTTGAGCCCCAGCAGCACGGTGGCTTCGCCCATTCCGCGGAGCCCGGCGATCGACAGCGCCACCGCCTCATCCGGATCGTTTTTCAGGCGGACCGCGATGTCGCCCGACATCGACTGACCACGCGCATAGCGGCGAATGGTATCCGAAACTGCGGCCTTGTCTTCGGCAACCACCAGATCGCCGGGATAAGGCGGCAAAGATTGCGGCTCGAACCCGGCGACACGGGCAAAGGCTTCATTCGCGAACAGGAAGCGCCCGTCACGATCGACCAGCGCAAGGCCCAGCGGCAGGTTCGACAGCAAATGTTCGACATTGACCTGGCTGGCGGCCGACCCGGCCTTTCGGTCATCATCCAGCGCGAACAGCAGCGACGGCCCCTCGGTCGTATCGTCGGAAAGCGGAACGTGCAGCAGGATGATTTGCGGGCCATGCTTGCCATCGCGGTTGAAATAGACGCCGCGCTTGTCGTCGACCGTCAGGAAAGCCGCACATTCGCGATTGACGACATTGGCCGTCTCGCTGCCCGCCGCCCGAAGTGCGAAGGCCGGGTTGCAGGCGCGGATCCGCCCTTCGGGGCCCACCAGAACCGCCATGATCCCGGATTGGGCAAAAGCCCGGCCGATCCGTCCGCCAACCAGCTGGCCGGCCTGCCCCTCGATACCGACCTGTTCGATCGGCGAAAGGCGCCAGACGAGATATTCATCGCCGCCGCCGGATCGCCGCACTTCGACGCTGTATGCAACGTCGCGCTTGCGCACCAGGTCGGCGGTGGCCACGCCGTCACGCCAGGCCTGCCGCCCTGCCGCCAGCAACAGTTCATGGCCAGCCGAATCCAGCCCCAGATCGGGGGGTGCCCTTAGCCCTTCGAACCAAAGGTCAAAACGGCCATTGGCGCAGAGCAGCCGGCCTGCCCTGTCGCTGACTGCAACCGCAGCCTTGTCGAAATCGATGGCCGCATAGGTAACCGACCAGTCGGGCGGAAGCAGTTCGGCCACCTGCTGGTCTGTCCGAAGGCGTGACTGCGCGAAGATCAAGGCCGCTGCCAATGCGATAATGGTGGCAAAAGCGATACCGGCAATTTGCCAGTCGCCAGACACGTACCAGACCAGCAGCAACGACACGAACAGCGCTGCGCCCAGCCCAAGCGCCGCCAGACGCTGTTGGCTGGCAACGCTGCCATCCTCTGTTGAGAAAATCTCTACCGTCGAGGATGATAGGCCGCCAGCCAATGATTTCCCTTACTTACCAGATGCGGACGCGTTCCCCGGGTGCGAGGTACAGTTTTTCGCCTTGCTTCGGCTGGAACGCCTCATACCATTTGTCAAGGTTGCGCACCACCCAGACACGCTGCTCTGATGGGCTGTGCGGGTCGGTTATCAACCGGTTTCTCAGATTGGCCTCGCGATAGTTGCGGCGCCACACCTGGGCCCAGCCGAGGAAGAAGCGCTGGTCGCCGGTAAATCCATCGATGACCGGCGCTGGCTTGCCGCCCAGCGACGCCTTATAGGCTTCATAGGCAACGGTCAGGCCAGCCAGATCCCCGATATTCTCGCCCAGCGTGAATTCACCCTTCACACTGGCTCCGGGGAATATCTCATAGGCGTCATATTGCTTGATCAGCGCCTCACTCGACTTTTTGAAAGCAGCGACGTCAGCGTCGGTCCACCAGTCGGACAGGCGGCCATTCTGATCATATTTCGAACCCTGATCATCGAAATGATGGCTGATTTCATGGCCGATCACCGCACCGATGCCGCCATAGTTGATCGCCGGGTCCGCTTTCGGATCGAAGAATGGCGGCTGCAGGATCGCGGCCGGAAACACGATCTCGTTCATGCTGAAATTGGCATAGGCGTTGATCGTCTGCGGCAGCATGCCCCATTCCCAGCGACGGATCGGCTGACCCAGCTTGCTGATATTGTCGGCAAATCCGAACTCGTTGGCCCGCATGGCATTGCCGAACGCATCGCCCTTGACGATCTTGAGCTTCGCATAGTCATGCCACTTGTCGGGATAGCCGATCTTGGTCGTGAAATTGGCCAGCTTCTGCTTCGCCTTGACCTTGGTCGCTGGCTGCATCCAGTCCAGCCCATCGATGCGGCGGCCCATGGCGGCCACCACATTGCGCACCAGTTCGTTCGCCGCAGCCTTGGTTTCGGGCGGGAAATATTTGGCCGCATAGGCCTTGCCGATTTCGTCGGTCAGCGCGCCTTCGACATGGTCGATCCCGCGCTTCCAGCGGGCCTGTTGCTGCGGCGTTCCCGCCAGCGTTGTGCCATAAAAGGCAAACACCGTATCGTCGACCGCCTTGGGCAGCGTCCCTGAATAACTGGCCAGCGCACCGACCAGCATCTGATCCTTGAACACACCGATATCGGTTTCGGCGAATATCTTCGCCGTCCCTGCGATCGCGCTTGGCTGGCCGACCAGAACTTCCGCGATCCTGGGGCTGACCTGCTTCAGCATCGCCGACATCCTGATCTGCGGGGCCAGCTGGTCGAGTTCGGCCAGCGACATCTTGTTATACACCTTGGTCGCGTCGGAACTGTCCTCGCGCGTCCATTGCACTTCGGCGATCTTCTTTTCGGTTTCAAAGATGGCGTTCGCGCGGGCCACGGCATTTTTTTCGCCCGCATGCGTCAGCATCCCGGCAAGATAGGCTTTGTAGGCTGTGCGGATTTCTTCGAATTTCGGATTGTCGACAAGATACATGTCGCGATCAGGCAGACCCGTGCCGCCCTGGAAAATCTGGAAAATATAGGCATCGGGGTTCTTGTCGTCCTGCCCGACAAAGCCACCGAACAGCGCGCCGACACTTTTTCTCGCGAGTTTGGGCAGCAAGGCCTCGAACTGCTTGTGTGTCCTGACCGCGCGAATCTGCTTCAGCACCGGCTGGATCGGCGCAAGGCCCTTTTTCTCGATAGCGGCTTCGTCCAGATAGGCCGCATAGGCGACACCCATCTTGCTTTTCGGATCCCGGGCCGCAGCGTCGAGCAACCCTTTCACCCGTTCCTTCGACAGGTCGTCGAGCTTGGTGAACATGCCATAGTTCGACTTGTCGGCAGGAATTTCGGTCTTCTTCAGCCATTCGCCATTTGCGAAAATGTAGAAATTGTCGCCGGGCTTGGTGCTGCGATCCATGCCGCTTTCGTCAAAGCCGAAAGTGCCAAGTTCCGGACCATCTTTTGCCGCTGCGGCTTCATCCGCCGCATGTGCGGATGCGGGCAAGGCGGCGGCAATGGCTGAAAGCGAAACGCTGGCGGCAACGGCCAGCTTCCTCAACGAAATCATCTTTGAAAACTCCCCAGTTGGACAACGAGCCGAATACGACTCGCACTGGGTTCAGCTAGCGGAGAATGCGCGTTGAATCACAATCCCGATCCACCAGCGGCATGTGCCTTCGACCGACGACGCCATTTGCTTCCGATCCGCCAGCGCCAGAACCAGGCGGCGACCAGATAGCCGACCGCAGCACTGATGACCGAGATCACGGCGAGTCCGACAATCATGGCAGGGGCAGCATCGGACAGCAGCCAGGTGAGCCAGGCCGACACCGGGGCGTGGGTATCGATCAACGTCTGCATCTGCGCAATATCCGCCTTCAGGTGCAGTAATCCGTTGCCGACATAGACCGATGCCGCAAGGATGAAGGGCGTTGTCGCGGGCATGCTGAGGAAGGTCATCGCCGCGCCGATCGGTATATTGGCGCGCACCGGCAGCGCCAGCAACGCGACGCCGGCAATCTGGACCCCGGGGATCAGCAGAAAGATGCCGACAAGCAGCCCGAGCGCAACCCCGCGCGGCACCGAACGGCGGGTGAAGCGCCACAAGGCCGGGTGGAACACGCGGTGGGCAAAGGGGCGCAGGAAACGGCTCCGCTCGAAACTTTCCCGAGACGGTGCCTGTTCATGGATCCACTTCGCCAAACCGTTCATCCGCGTTCCCGCATTATCCTTCCCTGCTCGCGCTTCCAGTCCCGTTCTTTTTCGGTTGCTCTCTTGTCCGGAGCCTTTTTGCCCTTGGCGAGCGCCAGTTCGACCTTTGCCCGCCCACGTTCGTTAAAATATATGGACAGCGGCACCAATGTCATCCCCTGCCGCGCTACCGCGCCGTGCAGCTTGTTTATCTCGCGGACATTAAGGAGCAATTTACGGGGCCGTTTGGGCTCGTGATTATAGCGGTTGCCGTGGCTGAATTCGGGAATATTGGCATTGACCAGCCAGACTTCACCGCCGTCGTGCACCTCGGCATAGCTTTCCGCAATCGATCCTTCGCCGAATCGCAGCGATTTGACCTCGGTTCCGGTCAGCGCAATGCCCGCCTCATATTTGTCCTCAATATGATAGTCATAGCGCGCCCGCCGGTTCTCGGCGACGACCTTGGTCTTCTGAAATGTTTCGGGCTTGGGGCGGGCCATCAGATAAGTCCTGCAATCTCCAGCGCGGTATCGACTGCCTTTCGGCTGGCGGCCGACGACGGGACGAGCGGCAGCCGCAAAGCTTCCGGAAAGCCTTCAAGCACCCTTGCCATCGCATATTTGACCGGGCCCGGCGATGCATCGGTAAATAGCGCAGTATGAAGAGGATGCAGCCGATCATTCAGTTCGCGTGCCAACTGATAGTCGCCCTCGGCACAGGCTGACTGGAATTCGGCACACAATTTCGGCGCGACATTGGCCGTCACCGAAATGCAGCCGACGCCGCCTGCCGCATTGAACGCCAGCGCCATATCGTCATTGCCCGACAACTGGCAGAAATCGGTGCCGCATCCGAGGCGGTGTTCGCCCACGCGCGTGATCTGCCCGCTGGCATCCTTGACGCCAATGATCGTCGGAATTTGCGCAAGCCGTGCCAGCGTCGCCGGCTGGATATCGGTCACGGTGCGTGCGGGGACGTTGTAGACGATGATCGGTAGGTCGCTCATTTCGGCCAGATGCGCATAATGGGCGTAGATCCCGTCCTGATTGGGGCGGTTGTAATAGGGCGCAACGACCAACGCCGCAGCGGCGCCTTCGACCTTTGCGAATTCCATGTGCCGTACTGCGGTGGCGGTGTCGTTCGAACCGCAACCGGCAATGACAGGAACACGGCCTGCGGCCTGTTCGATGCAGATCGAAATGACCCGGTAATGCTCGTCATAAGACAGGGTCGGCGCTTCACCCGTGGTTCCGCAGGGAACCAGCGCCGACGAGCCCTGCTCGATTTGCCAATCCACCAGCGCGCGAAAATGCGACTCGGAAAACGTTCCGTCGCAAAAAGGAGTCACCAGAGCCGGAATCGAGCCCTTAAACATGGAAATCGCCTTCAAAACTGACCAGATAGGCCGAATATGATGTCCGGTGAACCGCAGGGGTGCATGGTTCATCTTACGACAAGGAGTGAGCCCTTAATATGTCGCGCATGGTAAAGCACCTGATTTCCGCTTCACTGCTGGCAATTCCAGCTTCTGCATTCGCCGCCAACACGCCGGAAGCACCAGAAATCATCTGGCGCACCGGAATTGGCGAAGCGAGCCAGGTTCCTTCCGCAATGGTCGACCCCAGCGGCGGCAACATCCCTGCCGCGCTGCAGCGCTGGCGGATGCTCAGTCAGTCCGGCCAGTACAGCTTTTCCGAATATGCCTCTTTCCTGATGTCTTATCCGGATTGGCCGAACAGCGATGACATGCGCAAAAATGCCGAGCAGGCCATCAATGTCCTGAGCTGGTCGCCGAACCAGGTCGTGGCCTATTTCGACCGGCTGGAACCGACCACCAATGGCGGTCGCGCCAAATTCGCGCTGGCACTCGCAGCGACCGGGCAAGCGGCGCGCGCCGAACAATGGGCTCGCCGCGCCTGGCGCGAAGGCCCGCTGACCGACGATGACGAGTCGCGGCTGTTCCAGTTGATGTCCGGCAAACTTACGGCGGCCGACCATGACGCGCGGACCAGCCGCCTGCTGTGGTCGAACGCCACGCGTGCTGCGCAGAAATGGATGCCCTATACGTCGCCCGAGCGCCGCCCGGTGCTGGAGGCGCAACTGGCGCACGAGATCAAATCCCCCGATGCTGCGGCAAAATTTGCTGCAGTCGGGTCAGCAGGCATGGCAGATGCCGGGCTGTTGATGGAGCGGGTGGCGGCATTGCGCGCCACCGGAAACAGTTGGGCAGCGCGCGAACTGCTCGCCAGCCGACCGCAGCTGTCGGCGCCGCCACATGTTGCGCGCGACTGGCTGAAAGTTCTGCTGACCAATGCGGAAGCGGCCGAAAACGATGGCCAGTTCGACATGGCCTATCGCATCGCCTCCAAGCTGACCGACGCGTTCCCGGCTGGCACCGACATCACCAAGCTCGACCTGTCGACCCGCGACACCTATACCAGTCTGGCCTGGCTCGCGGGTGAGGCCGCTTATTACAAGCTCGGGCGTCCTCGCGACGCGGTGGAGATGTTCAGGCTGTACACCGCTGGCGCACGCACCCCGCAAACGCGCGCCAAAGGCCTGTACTGGGCCGGACGCTCTGCCCGAAAGGCCGGTGACCAGCAAGCGGCGCAGCAATATCTGACCGAAGCGGCGCGCTTCTATGATTTCTTCCACGGCCAGCTGGCACTTGAGGCGCTGGGCCAGCCACTGCCCCCGGTTCCGGCATCACCCGCGCTGCCGCAATTGGCCGCAAATGCCGTGCCGCCAACCTATACCGCCGCCCGTATGTCGTCGTCGCTCCCCGGCTGGCGGGATTCGAACAGCTTCATGAAAGCGCTTTCCAACTCGGCCAAGACCGAGGCTGATTTCAAGAACCTGTTTGCCTGGTCAAATCTGATCGGCCGTCCTGACCTGTCGGTAATCGCTGCGCGCAGCGCCCGCATCGAAGGCTATGACGCACTGATCCGGCTGGGCTACCCCACCGTTGCCGTGCCGCCGGAACATGCGGGCAACTGGACCTTTATCCACGCCATAGCACGGCAGGAAAGCCAGTTTGACCGCAACGCCACCAGCCATGCCGGAGCGCGCGGGCTGATGCAATTGATGCCCGGTACGGCGCGGGAAACCGCAGGCAAAATCTCGCTCGCTTACCGGCCGGAAGCCCTCAACAGTGACACCAACTACAATATCCAGCTCGGGTCGACCTATTTCCAGCGCATGCTGAGCTATTATAATGGCAGCTATCCGCTTGCGGTTGCCGCCTATAATGCCGGTCCCGGCAATGTGAACAAATGGCTGGCGCGCAATGGCGATCCGCGGACCGGCGGCATCGACATCCTTGACTGGATCGAGCAGATCCCGATCTTCGAAACGCGCAACTATGTGCAACGCGTGCTCGAAAATGCGGTAATGTACGACCATCTGAATCCGGACAAGGCACGCTATCGCACCGAAAAGCCGCTCAGCAATTATCTGGGTCGCCGGAACGTCGGCTAAACCTGCGGGCATGAGCGAGCGAACCAATCCGATCACCCCGGCGGGGTTCGCGCGGCTGCGCGCCGAATATGAACAGCTTTTTGCCGAGGAACGCCCCAAGGTGGTCGAAATCGTCAGCTGGGCTGCGGGCAATGGCGACCGCAGCGAAAATGGCGACTATATCTATGGACGGCAAAGGCTGCGCGAAATCGACCGCAAGCTGGGCAAGCTGTCGCGCCAGATGAAATTCGCCAAGGTGATCGATCCGGCGAAGCAGGATGATCGCAGCCGCGTCTTCTTCGGTGCGTCGGTGACAATTGCGGACGAGGACGACAATCAGCGCAGTGTGACGATCGTGGGCGACGATGAGGCCGATGCAGGCAGCGGACATATCGGCTGGAATTCGCCATTGGCGCGCGCCCTGCGCGGTGCGCGTATCGGCGATCTGCGGACGGTGCAGTTACCGGCCGGGCCCAGGGAATGGGAAATCGTCGCGATCAGCTATCCCGGCTGACCAGCTGCACGATCAAGCCAGCCAGCCGGTCGGGAACCTCCATCGGAATGAAATGCGACACTTCGTTCCAATGCATGTCCTTCGCACCGGCGATATGCTCGGCGAGATAGGGGGCGGTCGGGCTCACGGAAAAGTCCATCGGGCCGCTTCGTTCGGCATTGCGCGCCCGCAACACCGTCGTCGGGCAGGCAATTTGGCTGACCCAGGCATAGGGATTGTTGCGCCACGATCCCATATAGGCGGATGCCTCCAGCACTGGCGGACAGGCAAGTTCCAGCCCCTCGCCACCTTCCGCCGGAACCAGCCCGTATTGGCAATAATCGGCCAACACGTCGCTGCGCCAATGCGCATAGGGTTCACGCCCGGCAAAATGGGCAATCATCTGCACGGCACTCTCCCACGCATTGCGACGGCGCGCAACAGGGTGGTCGGATGGCGAACCATCCGGATTGGCCGCTTCAACCGCATAGGTTTCCAGCGTCATCATCACCGGGTCGACGAGCAGCAATCCGGCTATCAATTCCGGGACGAGCACGGCCGCCCGCGCCGCGACAAAACCGCCCATGCTGTGGCCAACGGCAAACACTGGCCGGGCGAATTGCTCGCGGACAAAGGCTGCAACATCGTCCGCCGTCGCCAGCCAGTCAGCAAGCGAATCCGGCCTGTAGCTGCGCCCATGCCCGCGCAGGTCGACGGCCACAAAGTGCCAGTCCGCAGGCAGTGCCCTGATCGTCGCATCCCAGCAGCGGGCGTGGAAACCGGTTGCATGGAGCAACAGCAAGGTCGGCTTACCCCCCGCGCTGCCCCATTCAAACCAGCATAGCTCGCCCTGCCGGGTGGCAAATCGATGTTCGACCGGCTGGCTCAAGCCTTGGGAGGCTCCACAACGCGGATATGCAGTTCGCGCAACTGCTGCACCATCGCGGGCGACGGTGCGCCCATCAACAGATCTTCGGCGCGCTGGTTCATCGGGAACAAGGTGATTTCACGCAGATTCTGCACCCCGCAGAGCAGCATCACCATGCGGTCGACCCCGGCCGCCATCCCGCCATGCGGCGGTGCACCATATTGGAAGGCGCGGTACATGCCGCCAAAACGCTCCTCGACATCGGCCTGCGTCAGACCGGTGAGTTCGAACGCCTTGACCATCAGGTCGGGATGCTGGTTGCGGATCGAACCCGAGGCGAGTTCGTAACCGTTGCAGACCATGTCGTACTGATAGGCCTTGATCGTCAGCGGATCCTGCGTTTCAAGCGCCTCCAGCCCGCCCTGCGGCATGCTGAACGGGTTGTGCGCGAAATCGACCTTCTTCTCTTCCTCGCTCCATTCATAGAAGGGGAAGTCGATGATCCAGCAGAAGCGGAAAGCATCCTGCTCGACGATTTCGAGCTGTTCGCCGACGCGGGTGCGCGCCGCACCAGCCAGCTTGGCGGCCTGTTCTTCCTTGCCTGCGGCAAAGAAGGCGCCGTCATCGGGCCCAAGACCAAGCGCATCGAACAGCGCCGCCATCCTGTCCTCACCGTGATTCTTGGCGATCGGGCCGCCGAACACACCGCCCTTGCGGGTGACATAGCCAAGCCCGGCATGGCCTTCGCTGCGGGCCCAGTCGTTCATGTCGTCAAAGAATTTGCGGCTCTTTTCGGCGGTGGCAGGCGCCGGGATCAGGCGGACGACGCCGCCGGTGCCGACGATCTTTTCGAACAGGCCGAAACCGGACTGGCGGAATTCCTCGGTCACATCGCGAATGATCAGCGGGTTCCTGAGATCGGGCTTGTCGGTGCCATAATCGAGCATCGCCTTGGCATAGGGGATGCGCGGAAATTCACCTGCGGGCGTAACCTTGCGCCCGTCAGCAAAGGTTTCGAAGATACCGGCCATCACCGGCTCCATCGTTTCCCACACTTCTTCCTGGGTGACGAAGCTCATTTCCAGGTCGAGCTGGTAGAATTCACCCGGCAGGCGGTCGGCGCGCGGGTCCTCGTCGCGGAAGCAGGGCGCAATCTGGAAATAGCGGTCGAAACCGGCAACCATCAGCAGCTGTTTATACTGCTGCGGCGCCTGCGGCAGCGCAAAGAATTTACCGGCGTGGATGCGGCTCGGCACCAGAAAGTCGCGGGCGCCTTCGGGGCTGCTCGCGGTCAGGATCGGCGTCGAATATTCGGTGAAGCCGATATCCTCCATCCGGCGACGGGTTTCGCGGATGATCTGGGTGCGCTTGACGATATTGGCGTGCAGCGTTTCGCGGCGCAGATCGAGGAAGCGGTATTTGAGGCGGATTTCCTCCGGATATTCCTGCTCTCCGGCGACCGGCAGCGGCAGTTCTTCGGCGCGGCTCTGCACGGTGACGTTGCGCGCGAAAACCTCGATCTCGCCGGTCGGCAGGTTCGGATTGACGGTGGCTTCGCTGCGTGCCTTCACATCGCCATCGATGGTAACGACGCTTTCAAGGCGCAGGCCTTCGAGGATCGGGAGCGCGGGGCTATCGCTGTCCGCGACAATCTGCGTCATGCCATAATGGTCTCGCAGGTCGACGAAAAGGACGCCGCCATGGTCGCGCTTGCGGTGCACCCAGCCCGAAAGGCGGACGGATTCACCGACATGGGAAGCGCGGAGTTCTGCGCATTTGTGCGTACGATAAGCGTGCATGATTGGTCTTTATCTTTGGGTTTTCGACAGGAAAATATGAAGGCGGGGCTAGACCCTCGCAACGCCTCTTTGTCAAGTTGCGAATGGCTGTTATGGGCGGCGTTGCATGCAGATTCATCCACTCATCACCGATAGCAAACAACTCGCCGATTTTTGCGCGCGGATTTCAAAGTCCGGCTTCGTCGCGGTCGATACCGAGTTCATGCGCGAAAACACATATTATCCAGAGCTTTGCCTGGTGCAGCTGGCGGATGAGAATGAGGCTGCGGCGATCGACCCCAAGGCCGATGGCCTCGACCTCACGCCGATGCTCGACCTCATCTGCAATAATGAGGATGTACTGAAGGTCTTTCACGCGGGCGGGCAGGATATCGAGATATTCTTCAACCTGACCGGGCGCACCCCGCATCCACTGTTCGATACGCAGATCGCCGCAATGGCGCTGGGGCAAGGCGAACAGATCGGCTATTCGAATCTTGTCGACCTGTGGCTCGGCATCCATCTCGACAAGGGCGCGCGCTTCACCGACTGGTCGCGCCGCCCGCTCGACAAAAGGCAGATCGATTACGCCATCGGCGATGTCACCCATCTGGCCGATATTTTCCCCAAAATGCTCGACAAACTCGTCAAAACCGGACGCGGCGAATGGCTGGATGACGAGATGGAGCGGCTGGCCGATGCGGACAATTACCGCAACGATCCCGAAACCATCTGGCGACGGATCAAGATGCAGTCGCGCAAGGCCGAGGTGCTGGGTCGGCTGAAGGCCATGGGCGCATGGCGCGAACGCGAGGCGCAGCGCAAGAATATCCCGCGCGGGCGGATCATGAAGGATGAGACGATCGCCGATATCGCCTCGCACCCGCCCAGGGCGCAGGCGGAACTGCCCAAGGTGCGCGGGCTTTCCCCGGCGTGGAAGGAAAATGACATCGGTGCCCGGCTGATGGCCGTGCTCGCCGAAGCGCAGCCGCTGTCGAAAGAGGAAATGCCCGAGCGCAACCATAATGGTCCCGGCCCGGGCAAGGATGGCGCGCTGGTTGCGGATCTGCTCAAGCTGCTCCTCAAAATCCGTTCGCGCGAGATCAATGTCGCCTCGCGCCTGATTGCACGCAGCGAAGAACTGGAACGGCTGGCAGCGGGCGACCGCGACGGTCTCGAACTGCTCAAGGGCTGGCGGTACGAACAATTCGGGCATGACGCGCTCGATCTTGTCGAAGGTCGGCTTGCATTCGCGGTGGTGAACGGAAAGCTGAAGATGACGCGAACCGAGGAGGTCGAAGCATGAGGCCGATAGCGGCATTTGCCCTGCCCGCCCTGCTCGCAGGGTGCATGCCCTATGCGGAAAATGTGGAAAATGGGCAGACTCCACCTGAATCTTCCGGGCTCTGCAATGCCGAAAAGCTCGATCATGCGGTCGGGCAGAAACTGACAGCCGACCTCGAAGCAAGGCTGAAGCGCGAAGCCAGAGCAGAACTGGTTCGCGTCGCACCGCATGACGGGGCGATCACGATGGACTACAGCCCGGCGCGGCTGAATATCTTCATCGACGACACCCGCAAAATCATCCGTATCAACTGCGGTTAGGCGGGCATCAGCCGCCGCACCAGCGGCAGGGTGATCGCCGATCCTTCGGCAAGCGCCAGCGCGTTGGCCTTTTTGGCGAAATCCTCTACCGCCGCGTGGCTGCGTTCGGTCCGCCGGACGACATAGGCAAGCGCCTCCGGCCCGATCGATGTGCCCCGATCACGCAGATATTTGAGCAGTAACTGCTCGGCCAGTTCGTCATCGGGCGCGCCGATTTCGAGCAACTGCGCCGCGCCCAGCCGTGATCGCAGATCGGGAAGCTCGATGTTCCATTCGCCGGGCGCACTGCCCGAAACCATCAGCAGGGCTTCTCCCGAATTTTTGGCAGCATTCCATTGGTGGAACAGCTTTTCAGCCTGCAGGCGGTCGGCATCGTCGATGACCCGGCCGCCCTGCGTGGCAAAATAGCGCGCCATCAGGCTTTTGCCCGAACGGGGCGGGCCGACCAGCAGCGCGCAATGCCCCGGCCAGTTTGCCTTGTTGCCCAGCGCTGCAAAGGCGACCGCATTCGATGGCGTGACGATCAGACAGTCATCCGTCCTGTCAGGATTGAGTTCGTCAAAGGGGAGCGCAATCTGTTTCATGCCGATACGGTCGTGCAACGACGACCCATTGCGCCTAACGGAAGCCGCGTGCCTGCAACGCGGCAGTGAGCGCCGCCGGGTCGCCCTGGAAGGTCACCCGCATGACCGATGTGCCGCCCAGCGCCAGGCTGGTGGTCGATACCGAACGAACCCCGGGAATGCCGCGCAACGATGCCTCGGCCCGGTCCACCGCTTCGGGGCTGGGGGTGCTGACCTGCACATTGACGGTAACCTGTTGTGCAGGCGTCGCGGGCGTCGGGCGATTGCCCTGCTCTCCTTCGGCCCGGCCCGAAACCGAATCGACCGCCGCAGCCAGGGGATCCCTGACCTCTTCGGCAACTTCTTCGGGTGCTTCTTCCAGTTCCTCCAGATCCTCTTCGTCGATCTCCTCGAGCAGGAGCGACGCCTCGGCCCGCAGACGTCCGGCGGCAAAGGCCTGCTGCAGCACCTCGTCCACCTTGCGCACACCTTCGGCCATCATCGCCGGAATGCCCTCTGCATTTTGTGCGCGCAGCGTGAAGCTGCCGAGAAAGCGGTTTTCCGGGCCATAGCGCACGGCAAATTTGCCAATCACGGGTCCGCCCGGATATTGCCGTTCCAGCCGCACGATCGGATAAATCACATCCGCCGCGCCGAACTGATCGAGAATCACGCGCCACCAGTTGCGGCTGCGCCGGTCCATCTGCCCGGCATTGAGCAGCAGCGATTCCCCGCCACCGCCAAAGGGACGCACATAGTCTATCAGGCTGTCGGCGGTGCGGAATCTGGCCCAGGCCGCCTGCCACGGCGTCCGTCGTTCGAAAACATAGGGCGAGCCGTTGCTTATCATCACCGGAATAACAAGCAGCGGCGCGGATTTGCGCCCGACGCCCTTGACGCCGAGCAACTGCCCTGCCCGCGCGCGGTCAAAGGAAACGCCCAGTTTCGCGATATAGCGCCGCGGGCCGATCTGTTCTTCCTCGACGATGATGGCGGAGACGATACCGTCGAGCGTCGCATCCGACAGCGATGATCCGGCACCGCCATGCGTCTTGGCCCATAGCATCGACCAGGCCTTGCGCTGCGCCTCTTCCCAGCCTGCCTTGCGCGCCTCTTCGGCATTATTGCCGGTGGTGTTGACGATCACGTCGTCGACTTCAAAGTCGCCATTGCTGGCAATAGGCGGGATTCCGCGCTTGGGCCCTTCGATCTGGGCATGCACCAGCACAGCGCCGCCCGCCAGTAGCGGCACCGCGAGCGCATATTTCCACAGAGACTTTGAAATCCGGACCCTCATTGCGCGCCTTTTGGCGACTTATGATTGGAAATCCAAGGGGGAAGTCGCTAGCGGCGGTAAAATGAGCGACAATGAGTCTTACACCTACGCCAAGGCGGGCGTCTCGATCGAAACCGGCAACGCTTTAGTGCGCGCCATCGCGCCGCTGGCAAAGGCCACCCGTCGCGCCGGTGCCGACGCCGATCTGGGCGGTTTTGGCGGCTTTTTCGATCTGAAGGCGGCGGGCTTCAACGATCCGCTGCTGGTCGCGGCGAATGACGGCGTGGGCACGAAACTCAAACTCGCGATCGAAACGGGCCGTCATGACGGCGTCGGCATCGATCTGGTCGCGATGTGCGCCAACGATCTGATCGTGCA
>JADLBY010000057.1 GCA_020847445.1 Sphingomonadaceae bacterium
CTTTTGGCCTCGGCAGCGTCGCCCGTGCCGAGCAGGATCACCGGCTTGCCGCGGATCGTTACGAAAAGCGGCAGCTGGTTCATCGCCTACTCAGGCCAGCCAGTCTGGAACATGTTCGGCGTCGAGGATCGTCGCTGGTGCGATCCGTTCGGCCACCACGGCATAGCGATCGCCGCTCACCAGCACCTCGGGCACCAATCCGCGGCTGTTGTAGGTGCTCGCCATGGTCGCGCCATAGGCGCCGCAGGTGCGGAACAGCGCAAGGTCGCCCGCCTTCACCACATCGATCTCGCGTGCCATCGCAAAGGTATCGCCGGTTTCGCAGACCGGGCCGACAATGTTCGCGGTAAAGCGGCTGCCGTCGGGTTCGACCGCTTCGAAATCATGCCAGGCATCGTAAAGGGCAGGGCGGGCAAGGTCGTTCATGGCCGCATCGACGATCACGAAGGGCACATTGCCGGACCCGGGCTTGACGCGGATCACCTTGGTGACCAGCACACCTGCATTGCCGCAGATCACGCGGCCGGGTTCGAACATCAGCTGGACGTTCCAGCCTCGGGTCGCGCGGGCGACCATGGCGCCATATTCATCGGGATGCGGCGGAACATCGCCGTCCTTGTAGCGCACGCCCAGCCCGCCGCCGAGATCGACATGGGTGATGCTGTGCCCTGCGCTGCGCAGGTCGGCGATCAGCTTTCCGATCTTGCCGAATGCGGTTTCCAGCGGTTCGAGGTTGAGCAGCTGGCTGCCGATATGCAATGCAACGCCGCGCATGTTGAGCCCCGGCAGCGCGGCCAGGCGGGCATAGATGCCCTGCGCCTGATGCAGCCCCAGCCCGAACTTGTTTTCGGCCTTGCCGGTCGAAATCTTGGCATTGGTCTGGGCGTCGACATCGGGGTTGATCCGCAGCACGGCATCGGCGCGACGGCCCAGCGTTTCGGCAATCACGGCCAGTTCGCGGCCTTCCTCTTCCGATTCGATGTTGAACTGGCCGATTCCCGCATTCAGCGCCGCGACCATTTCGTCGGTCGTCTTGCCAACGCCGGAAAAGACAATATCCGCTGCCGGTACGCCCGCCGCCAGCGCGCGGTCCATCTCACCCGCCGAAACCACGTCCGCACCATAGCCTTCACCCGCCAGCACCTTCAAAACGGCAAGGTTCGGATTGGCCTTGATCGCAAAGGCGATGTGCGGGTTTTCGACGCCAGCCTTGGTCAGCGCCTCGCGAAACACCTGTGCGTGGCGCACCAGCGTCGCCTGCGAATAGATGTAGACGGGCGACCCGACTTCGTCGGCAATGCGCGAAAGCGGGACGTCTTCGGCGTGCATCACGCCATCGATGATCTGGAAATGGTCCATGCGAGTGAGTTCAGCCGGGCTTCTTCGGGACGTCTGCGGTGGATTCCGCAGGCGGCTCGCCCTTATCGGCTTCTGCGCCGGGCGCAAGGTCAAAAGGATCGCCGCGGCGGCGCTCCGAACGGCGCATCAGTTCGTCGCTGCGCCCCGGGCGGGTCTGGACCGAGGGGGTCGACAGCTCTTCGGCGCCCGGAGCCTCGCTCTGGCCATAGGCCTTGGCGGGCATGGCCTGTCCGGCCTTGGGCTGCAAATCGCCCACCTTGCCGCAGCCTGCCAGCACCACCGCGAGCGCTGCCGGAGCGAGCCATTTGCGCAATGCCGTCATAGTCCCAGTTCCTTTCGCGCTGCCGCCACTGCTTCTTCTACCCGAAGCGGCGCCGTCCCGCCAGCACTGGTGCGGCTGCGCACCGACCCTTCGACCGAAAGATCGGGCAGGCCGGTTCCGGCAAGCCGGGGGTCGAGTGCGGCAAGATCGTCTGCGCTCAGCAGTTCGAGTTCACCACCGCGCGCCTCGCACAGCTTCACAGCGCTGCCGGTGATATGATGCGCCTCGCGGAAGGGGATGCCATGTTCACGCACCAGCCAGTCGGCAAGGTCGGTCGCGGTCGAAAAGCCGCTGGCGGCGACGGCGCGCATCCGCGTCGTGTCGAAGGTCACGCTGGCGACCATCCCCGTCATTGCGGCGAGGCTGAGGTCGAGCAGATCGTGCGCTTCGAACAAGGGCGCCTTGTCGTCCTGCATGTCCTTCGAATAGGTCAGCGGCAGCCCTTTCATCGTCACCATCAGACTGGTGAATGCACCGATGATCCGCCCCGCATGGCCGCGCACCAGTTCGGCCGCATCGGGGTTGCGCTTTTGCGGCATGATCGAACTGCCGGTTGACCAGGCATCGGGCAGCTTGACGAAGCCAAAAGGTTGCGAGGCCCAGAGGATCATTTCTTCTGCCAGCCGCGACAGGTGAATCGCCGTCTGTGCCGCACAGGCCAGATATTCGACGGCAAAATC
Organism: Sphingomonadaceae bacterium; assembly: GCA_020847445.1. GTDB lineage: Bacteria > Pseudomonadota > Alphaproteobacteria > Sphingomonadales > Sphingomonadaceae > Sphingorhabdus_B. The sequence goes on from JADLBY010000057.1 coordinate 2,362, forward strand.
GCGGTCGGACACGCCGTCCATGCTGTTCGCGGTGGGGGCGTCGAAATCGAGCGCGCGCGCGGTGGCGTGCCGGTCGATCGGAAAGGAGGTTCCCGCCAGCGCAGCCGATCCCAATGGCAGCTGGTTTAGCCGTCGGGCGCAATCGGCAAAGCGGCTGCGATCGCGCTTCGCCATTTCATAATAGGCCATCAGATGGTGGCCGAGCGTCACCGGCTGGGCCACCTGCAAATGGGTGAAGCCGGGCATGATGCTGGCCGCGTGCTCGCCCGCACGTTCGACCAAAGCCGCCTGCAGGGCGGCGAGCGCCCGGTCGACCCCGGCGCAGGCCTCGCGGACCCACAGGCGGAAGTCGGTTGCCACCTGGTCGTTGCGCGACCGCGCCGTATGCAGCCGCCCGGCGGCATCGCCGATCAGGTCCTTGAGGCGGCTTTCGACCTGCATGTGGATGTCTTCAAGTTCGATATGTTCGGGAACACCGCCTGCTTCATATTCGGCCTCGATGGTTTCAAGACCGGCGACAATCGCCGCGACATCGGCGGCCGACACGATCCCCTGCGCACCTAGCATTGCGGCATGCGCCTTGCTGCCGGCAATATCCTGTCGCCAAAGCCGCTTGTCGACGGGGATGGAGGCGTTTATCTCGCGCATTATCTCTGCGGGGCCTGCGCCGAACCGGCCGCCCCACATGCTGCTGGAGTCTGTTGTGCCGCGGGTAATGATCCTGTTCCTTCTCTCGATCCTGCCGCTGTTTCTGGCGGCTTGCGATAGGGAAACTGCGCCAGCGGGGCAAGCGGAACCCGCCAATGCCGGGAAGTCGGCCAAAGCCGGCTTCGGGCTGGAAAGCGCAGGCGGGCTGAAGGCGGAACTCAGCTATCACTTTGCGGGCCGCGCCGCGCCCGACGCCGTTTTCCACGGGGCCGATGGCCGCGAAGTGGCACTGAGCGACTATGTCGGGCGACCGTTGCTCGTCAACCTCTGGGCAACCTGGTGCGCGCCGTGCAAGGCCGAAATGCCGACGCTCGATGCGCTTGCGGCGCTGGAGGAAGACCGGATCACCGTGATCGCCGTGTCGCAGGATCTGCAGGGACGAAAGCCGGTGCGCGCCTTTTTCGAATCGGCGCGAATCGCCAATCTCGAACCATTTATCGACCCCGACAATGTTCTGACCACCGCGGTTGGCGGCAATATCGCGATGCCGACGACAATATTGTACGACAGCCAGGGCAGGGAAGTCTGGCGCGTGGTCGGGGGTGTCGAATGGGACGATGCCGAGGTCGCCAGGCTGCTCGACGAAGCGGCCTGAACAGCAATTACATCAGGATCGGGCGCGGTTTCGGGCAGTTGCAGTTGCGGCTGGGCTGCCCTTCGGTCATCGAACGGACGGCGGGCCTGCAATTCTGCTGTCGCGTGTCATTTGCGGTATCGCGCTGACCCTTGGTCTTCAGCAGGGTCGAAACAGGTGCCTTTTTTGCCATGAAGGGCGATGGGCCAAGCGTCGCATGTGCAGGGCTGCACAACAGGATCGAGGCGGCAATCGCACCGCCTAGCGACATTTTGAAGCTGATCCCTCTCATCGACACAGAATGCGTATCCAATGCTTGCTGCAAGATGAACGGCACGGTCACGGTCTGTCCTGGTGGGCGCTAACGGGCTCGAACCGCTGACCCTCTCGGTGTAAACGAGATGCTCTACCAACTGAGCTAAGCGCCCCATCAGGTCATGGAAGCCGCCTTTGCCAAAGGCGGATGCCCGTGGCAAGTCAAATTGCCGGAACGGCCAAATTGCGTGCCGCGGCAAAATAGGCATCGAGCTGGTCCCTGGCTTCGGCGGACAGTTCGATGAACACGCGCCGTGCGTCATCGGGATCCTGCACGCGGACCAGCAAACCGGCGGCCGTCATATTGGTGATCCAGCGCAAGGCGGTGGTCGGCGGGACGGCGGCTGCAATGCACAGGCTCGAAACCGACACCTGCTTTCCTTCCTGCCGTGCGGCGTAGAGATCCAGCATGATGTCCCAGCCAGGATCGGCGAACAGGTCGGGCTGGAAATAGCGGTCACGCAGGCGACGAAGCTTGATGATGGCGCGCACATCCTGTGGCCGGGCCGAAGGCTCTGGCGCGCGCCCGGTCGCGAATGAATCGAGCAGGCCTTGGGGCGCGGGCCGGAAACTGACCGGTCGTTCGCGCACTTGCGGGGCGCCGTCCTGTTTGGCGATGCTTGCCAGCGTCTGGGCGAAATCTGCCAGTTCGTTGCTGATCCGGTGCAGCGACAATATTTCGCTGTCGCGCGCGCTGTCGTGCAGCTGGCTGCCGCGAATCCGTTTGGCCACGCCGGTCAAGATGGCAATCGCCTGCCAGTCTGGGGTATCGACAAGGAAATGGCACCGGTCGACGGGCAGGGCGGCAAATGCCTCATCCAGCCCATCCAGATCCGACCATACCAGTGCCTCGCTGTCATGATCGTCGAGATAGACCGCGATATCGGACCAATCGCGCGCTTCAACATCCGAAACGGAGCTTCGCGCCACCAGCAGAAAGTCGCATTGTTCGCCAAAATGGCGCAACAGGCATCCGCAATCGGCAACAAGCCGTTGCAGTTCATGGCTGCGCGCAGGGTGGCTGGCAACGATCGCGGCGCTATAGCGCGGCCGCTGGATAAAATGCTCGGACATGGGCGGTGGCTTCCCCTTTTTGTGGCTCAGAGCCAAATCGGCTCTTGCGAACCACCACCCGACATCGCATTTCTCCAATATGGAGCAGCTTGTCCAGCCGATATCGTGCCGGGCCTTCATGCTGCACACCGTTTTCAGGAGGCTGAATGTGAAAAAGGGAAGATTCTTATGGTCGGTTCCGGCGTTGATATTGATGGGGGGTGCCATGCCCGCCGCTGCTGAAGCCAAGAAAGCGCCGCCGCCGTCGGCCGTTCCGGCCGGGGTATCGGCGATACTCGATCCCTGGACCGGGCCCTATGATGGCGTGCCGCCATGGGACAAGGTGAAGCCTGCCGATTTTCCTGCCGCTTTCGACGCCGCGATGAAACAGTCAAAGGCCGAATTCGAGGCGATCCTGACCAATCCGGCGCCGGTCACCTTCGACAATACGATCAAGGCCAACGAACTGTCGGGCGCTTCGTTCAACCAGCTATTCTCGATCTGGGGCGTGCACAGTTCCAACCTGTCCAACCCGGAGATCCGCACGATCCAGGCCGAGTGGGAACCCAAAGTCAGCGCTTTCTTCAACGAATTGCAGCTCGATGCGCGCTGGTTCCAGCGCGTGCAATATCTGTATCAGGAACGTGAAAATCTCGGCCTCGACAAGGCGCAGATGCGCCTGCTCGAACGCACCTATGACCGGCTTGTCCGCAACGGTGCCATGCTCAATGCAGAGCAGAAGGCGCAGCTGATCGGCTATGAGACCGAAATCGCGAAGAAATTCTCCGAATTCCAGAACAAGGTGCTGGCGGACGAGGAAAGCTATATCCTGCTGACCGACCCCGCCGACGTCGCCGGGCTGCCCGACAGTTTCGTCGCCTCGCTGAAGGCGGCGGCCGAAGCCAAGGGCAAGACCGGCTGGGCGGTGGCCAACACCCGTTCGGCGATCCAGCCCTTCCTCGAAAATTCGCCGCGTCGCGACCTGCGCGAAAAGATCTGGCGCGCCTTCACGATGCGCGGCGACAATGGCGATGCGAATGATACCAATGCGACGATCGCCGAAATCCTGAAGCTGCGTCAGCAGCGCGCTGAACTGCTCGGTTTCGAAACCCATGCCCATTACCGCATGGCCGACACCATGGCGAAAGACCCCGAAAGGGCGATGGAGCTGATGATGAAGGTCTGGCCCGCCGCGGTTGCGCGGGTGAAGGAGGAGGTCGCCGACATGCAGGCGATCGCCGATCAGGAAAAGGCCGGAATCACCATCGAGCCATGGGATTATCGCTATTATGCCGAAAAGGTCCGCAAGGCGAAATATGACCTCGATCAGAATGAGCTGAAACCCTATTTCCAGCTCGACAATATGGTCGCGGCGATGTTCGATGCGGCGGGCAAATTGTACGGGATGAGCTTCACCGAAAATACGGGCGCGGTTCCCGTGTTCGAACCCGCCGTGCGCACCTTCGAGGTGAAGCGCGACGGCAAGGTGATCGGCCTGTTCTACCTTGATAATTTCGCCCGCGCAGGAAAACGCTCGGGCGCGTGGATGACCACCTATCGCGACCAGTATCGCCTGTCCGGCAAGAACAACATCACGCTGGCGTCGAACAACAATAATTTCGTGAAGGGCGCAGGCGGCAAGCCGACGCTGATCAGCATCGACGATGCCTCGACGCTGTTCCACGAATTCGGCCACGCGATCCACTATCTCAACTATGACATCACCTGGCCCGGCCTTGGCAACACGCCGCGCGATTTTGTCGAATTCCCCAGCCAGGTGAACGAGAACTGGTTGCTGACGCCCTATATCCTCAACACCTATGCCAAGCATGCCGAAACCGGGGAACCGATCCCGCAGGCGCTGGTCGACAAGATCAGGGCGAGCGATACGTTCAACCAGGGCTTTGCCACGGTCGAATATCTCTCCAGCGCGATTCTCGACATGATGCTGCACAACCGCAAGGATCCGGTCACCGATCCGCGTGCCTTCGAGAAAGAGGCGCTGGCGAAGATCGGCATGCCGAAGGAAATGGTGATGCGGCACCGCCTGCCGCAGTTCAACCACCTGTTTGCCGATGATGGTTATTCGGCGGGCTATTACAGCTATCTCTGGTCCGAAACGATGGATGCCGACACCTGGGCGGCCTTCACCGAAAAGGGCGATGTCTGGGACAAGCAAACCGCCGAGCGTTTCCGTTCGATGCTGCTTTCGACTGGCAACGAATCCGACCGGATAGAGGCCTATCGCGCCTTCCGCGGACGCGACCCCGACGTCAAATATATCATGAAGAAGCGCGGCTTCCCGGTTCCGGCGGAAACCGAATGATGGCATGTGGAGGGCGGGGATTTCCCCGCCCTTTCCCGTTCACTTATTTGATCGCGGCCAGCTGATAGAGGAAATCGGCATAGCCCATCGTCGCATCAATCAGTCCGGCAACCCTGGGATTGGCCGATTCGATCAGATAATATTCGTCGGGGGCATGCGCGCCTGATCCATGCCCCAGGCCGAAATGCCCGGCTGGAATCGACACCGGCGGCGCGGTGAAGGTCGCCCCCGGCCAACTGCCGGCCAGCCGCGGATTGAGCGTGGCCTTGACGCCAGCCCCCGCATAAGTCGCCAGCATCGTCTTGATCAGGCGGCTATCCTCCGAAACCTCGGTCGGATCATATCCGCCGCCGACCTTGATCTCGACATCGGCAAAGCCATGCTTGTCGAGATGCGCCCGCAATTTGCGCTCGGCCTCGGCGCGGGTCTGGTTGGGCACCAGCCGCAGATCCAGCTTGGCGACCGCCTTGCCGGGCAGCACTGTCTTGCCCCCGGGGCCGGTATAGCCCGCGACCAGCCCTTCGATATTGACCGTCGGCTCCTGTGCCAGACGGGTGAGCGCCTGATCATAGGGCAGATCGTCGATCCAGTGGGTGACGCCGAGCAGTTTCTTCTGCTGCGCTTCATCTGCCGATCGGGCAATCTCGCCGATCAGGGCCTTTTCGCGATCGGAAAGCGGGCGGACATTTTCGAACCAGCCTTCGATCGCGGGGGTATTGCCGTCGGGCGTCACCAGCGTTTGCAGGGCCTGCACCAGCCGCCAGCTGGGCGAGTCGACCATGGCTTTCAGGCTGCTGTGGATGTCGCCCTTCGGCCCCCGCCCCCATTTTTCGCCCGAGGCGATGAGTTCGAGTTCGATAATGCCTTTGGACCCGAGGTTGAGGCTGACATTGCCCTGCCCGTCCTGCCAGCCCGCCGGGATGAAGATGCCCTCGCATTTGCGCAGCGCCGCAAGGACATTGGCCCTGGTCGCGATCTGTCTGAAATGGGGGGAGCCGATTTCTTCCTCGCCTTCGCAGACAAGGATGATATTGACCGGCAGCTTGCGGCCCGCCGCACGGATTGCGTGGAGCGCGGCAAGAAAGGTTGCCTCCGGGCCCTTCTGGTTCACCGCGCCGCGCCCGACTATGGCTTTGCCCAGACCCGGCTTGTCGACCAACCGGCTTTCCAGTGGCGGCGAACTCCATTCGGCGGGGTCGAACTGCTTCACATCATACATGAAATAGATGCCCAATGTCCGTTTTGCCCCGGCATCCAGCGTCGCGAACACCCCGGGATGGCCGTCGGTTGGAACGATCTCGACCTGCTGGAACCCGGCATCGCGCGCAAGCTCCGCCATATATTCGGCGCCCTCTTTCATGTTCCGGTTCTCGGCGGCGATCGAGGGCAGCGCGATCCAGTCGCGGATTCGCTGCAACGAAGCGTCACGACCGGCCTCGGCGGCCTTCCGGATTGCGGCAAGGTTCGAATTGGCGGCCAATAGCGTGGCGGGACGCATCAGCATCGCCCCGCTCGCCAGCATCGCGCCCCCGCGCAGGACATTTCTACGACTGGCGGCTGTTTTCACATCTTGCATCTCGAACCCCTTTCCTTGCCGCAAATGTGCCTGCGAACCGGATTGAATACAAGCGGCGAAGGGGCGGCGGACCGCCTGTTCCGATTCTGCTTGCAAGGGTTCGTGAATGATATAAATATGATATCATGTTTTTGGGAGGTAGCGATGAACGACTCGACACATAATGATCTCAACGCCAGCCGCGAGCGCCGCGCCGGCGGTTTCAGCGGCTATCTGGCGTTGCTGGTTGTCGTGCTTCTGCTGGTGGCGATTGGCCATTCGGTCTGGTGGATCGGGACGACACAGGGTGAACCGCTCGCCATCGCCTCGCTCGTCGGCCGGTCGCTTGGCCTGCTGTTCGTCGCCAGCGGCTTCTACATGATCCAGCCCAACCAGGGCACCGCGATCACGCTGTTCGGCGCCTATCGGGGCACCGACCGCAACGAAGGTTTGCGCTGGATCTGGCCGTGGATGACCAAGTCGAAAGTCAGCCTGCGCGCGAACAACCTGATTTCGGAAAAGATCAAGGTCAACGATCTGCGCGGCAACCCGATCGAGATCGCGGCCCAGGTTGTCTGGCGCGTCACCGATACCGCGCAGGCGCTGTTCGACGTCGACGACTACAAGGCCTTCGTCCTCGCCCAGATCGAGGCGGCGGTGCGCACCATCGGCTCGCGCTATCCCTATGACGATATCGAACATAAGGAAGTCACGCTGCGCGGCAATCATGACGAGGTCGGGGCCGAACTGCGCACCGTGTTGATGGAAAGGCTTGCGGTTGCAGGCATCACCGTCGACGAATGCGGCTTTACCCATCTGGCCTATGCGCAGGAAATCGCGGGCGCGATGCTCCGTCGCCAGCAGGCCGAGGCGGTGATTGCGGCGCGCAAAAAGCTGGTCGAAGGTGCGGTAACGATGGTCGAAATGGCGCTGCACCAGTTGAGCGAGAAGGATGTCGTGCATCTGGATGACGAGCGCAAGGCGGCGATGGTTTCCAACCTGATGGTCGTTCTTTGCGGCGAACGGGATACCCAGCCGGTGGTCAATACAGGCTCGCTCTACCAGTAAGCCAGCCGATGCCGCCAGCCGCCAAAAAAGCCTTTCCGCTCCGTCTCGATCCGGCGCTCCACGCCGCGATCGAGCGGGTCGCGGCGGGCGATTTCCGGAGCGCCAATGCCCAGATCGAGGTGTTGCTCCGCGAGGCATTGGAGCGGCGCGGCGTGAAGGTTGGCGTCAGCGAAGCCCCACGCCGCGGCAGGCCTCCGGCCAAAAAATAGCTCCGGCTGCGAATAGCCGATGGAAGAAGGGAGATTGTCATGATCCACCTGTTTCTCGAAAAGGGCCCATGGTTCCGGGCAAAGCGCTATGGCTATGGAGCCGGGCTCCCCTTCAAATGGCAGGGCTGGGTGTTGATGCTGGCGCATGTGGCGCTGGTCTTCGGCCTCGCGCTCGGGCTTGAAGACCGGCCGGCGGTAGCGCTGCCCCTGATCATTCTAGCCGTGTTGGCGCCGTTCCCGATCTACGCAGCGCGCACCGAAGGCGGCTGGAAATGGCGCTGGGGCGATTAGGCCGCCCCCAGTTTCGCCCAGGCCAGTCCTGCGAATTCGCACAACAGCGGCCGTGTATCGCGCGGGTCGATGATATCCTCGACATTGAACTTTTCGGCAGTGCGGAACGGGCTGGTGACGGCGGTCAGTCGCGCCTTGATTTCGGCCAGCTTCGCCGCCGGATCGTCGGCGGCCGCGATTTCGGACTTATAGGCGGCCTCCAGCCCGCCCGCGATCGGCAGGCTGCCCCAATCGCCCGAGGGCCAGGCAAAGCGATACTGGAACCGTTCGCCGTTCGACATCGCGCTTCCGGCAATGCCATAGGCGCGGCGGATGATGACCGATGCCCAGGGCACGGTCGCCTTGTACACGGCGTTCATCGCCTCGACCCCGTAGCGGATCGTGCCCGTGCGTTCGGCTTCCAGCCCGACCATGAAACCCGGATTGTCGACCAGGTGCACGACCGGCAGCCGGAACTGCCCGGCAAATTCGACGAAGCGTTTCACCTTCTGGCTGGTCAGCGCTTCCCATGAACCGCCCAGAAAGGTCGGGTCGCTGGCTAGCACCGCGACCGGCCAGCCATCGAGCCGGGCAAAGGCGGTAATCGCGGCCCGGCCCCAGCGCCTGCCCATTTCGAACACCGACCCCTTGTCGAACACCGATGCCATCACCGCGCGCATCGAATAGACCTGCTTGTCCTCGCGCGGGACGATCGACAGCAGTTTCTCGTCGCGCCGGTCGACCGGATCGTGCGGCGCCGTTCGTGCGGCCAGTTTGCCTACCGACGATGGCAGATAGGAAAGGAAGGCGCGGGCATAGGCAAAGGCCTCGTCCTCGCTTGCCACTTCCTCGTCGACCACGCCGTTGCGCGCGTGAATCTCGCTGCCGCCCAGTTCTTCCTTCGACAATTCGTCGCCGATCTGCGCGGCCACCACCGGCCCTGCGGCGAAAAGCTGCGACAGCCCCTTGACCATGATCGAATAATGGCTGGCAACGGTGCGCGCCGCCCCCATCCCTGCCGTGGGCCCCAGCGCCAGCGCGACCACCGGCACCGTCTCCAGATTTGTGATGATGTCGTCCCAGCTCGGGGTGACGGGCACATAGGTAAAGCCCGTATCTTCGAGCGTCTTGACCGATCCGCCGCCACCGGTGCCGTCGATCATGCGGATCAGCGGCAGACCCATGCTGTGCGCCATTTTCTCGCACTGGACGAATTTGCGGTGCAGCGCGGCATCGGCGGCCCCGCCGCGCACGGTGAAATCGTCGGCGCTCGCCACCACCGGGCGGCCGTCTATATGCCCGCGACCGAAGATGAAGTTGGACGGGCTGAAATCGACAAGCTCGCCCGCCTCGTCATAGCTGCCGCGCCCGGCAATCTTGCCGATCTCGCGGAAACTGCCGGGATCGAGCAGCCGCTTCAACCGTTCGCGCGCATCGAGCTTTCCCTGCCCATGCTGCCGCGCGAGCTTCTCCTCGCCACCCATTTTCTCCGCGAGGCCTTCGCGCGCGCGCAGATTTTCAATCTCTCTCTTCCAGCTCATCCGTCCCGCATAGCGGTGAAAAGGCGGGCGCTGCAAGCGCGCCCGCCAATTGGCGTCATTTGAAATGGAGCTGGCGAAGCAGGAAGGAGCCCATCACCGTGCGGTATCTGGCCCGGTCGCCCGAGGCCGCCTCCAGCTGCGCGTCGCTCTGTTTCATGAATTCGCGATAGACCGCGTTCCGCTTTTCCTCTTCGGCGGCGTCGGGCATGCTCGAAAAGCTGACGACCAGATACAGGTCGGGTTCGCCGGGGCGGGAATTATAATTTGCCAGCACCGAATAGCCGGTGATCCAGCCTTTCGACTTCGCAAATTCCTGATTCTTGCGCCAGGTGCTCGCCAGGAAATTGGCATATTCGAGCCCGCCACCATCGGCCACATCGATCATGCTGACTTCTTCATAGTCGCCGGGCGTAAAGGGCGAGTTCTGCGCCATGGCGGGCGCAGCAATGACGGACGCGGCCAGAAGTGCCGCAAATAACGGTTTATTCATGACTTTCCTCCTCTTGCGAGCCCCAGATAGCGGTGCCCCCGCCTTGCCGCCCAATCTGGCGACCACCGGTAATACTGGTTGAGGACAAGGAGCGCGGAAGCTGCGCCCCGCGATGCCAAGAGTCAAATGTAAATTACATATATATTCAAATGCCTATGCCGAAAGAAAGATGGGCCCCGGCAGCGCGATCTCGCCCCTGCCGCCCTCAGGGTCTGGGCGCGTCGTGCAGTTTCTGCACCGCCGCATAGGCCAGTTTGACATGATCCTTATAGTCGAGATCGGAATGGATGAAGGCGATCCGCCCGTCCGCGCCGATAACGAAGCTGGTGCGGTTGGTCATTTCCAGCGCGGGCATCTTCACATCATAGGCCTCCATGATTTCGGGTGTAGCGCGTGCGACGGCGAATTTGTCGCGGCAGGCCTCGCGCGAAAATTTGGCCAGTTCCTCGGGGCTGTCGGCCGACATGCCGATCACGGACGCGCCCAGTTTGGCGAAGTCGGCGCTGCGTTCGGCAAATTCATGGGCTTCTGCGGTGCAGCCCGAGGTGAAGACCTTGGGGAAGAAATAGAGCACCAGCGGTCCTTTGCGGAGCTGTTCGGCAAGGTCGAGGTCAAAGGGTTTTCCGGCGAGTGCACCCTCGGTTTTGAACAAGGGGGCAAGCTCACCCAGCTTGGCGGTTCGCGCGGTGCTGGCCTCGGCCTGCTTCGCATCCTTGCCGTCGCCGCCCGCCTGCTGGCATCCGGCGAGCGCGATAGTGGCGGCTGCGAGCAGGAAATGGATCTTTTTCATACTGACCTCCTTCGGCTTCGGCTGCACAGGCTATGCGATTGCAGGCGATGAGTCACGGCCGAATGCAACCGCCGTTGCCGCCGATACCAAGCTCGCCTATATCGCCTTGCATGTCTTCCATCCGCCCCTGGCGCGATATCGCGCGCCGCACGTCCCGCCAGATCATGGTCGGCACCGTCCCCGTCGGCGGCGATGCCCCGATTGCCGTGCAGACGATGACCAACACGCTGACCAGCGACGCCAAGGCGACGATCGACCAGATCCGCCGCTGCGAGGATGCCGGTGTCGATATCATCCGCGTATCCTGCCCCGATGTCGAATCGACGGCGGCGTTGAAGCAGATTGTCCGCGCGGCCCATGTGCCGGTGGTTGCCGACATCCATTTCCACTATAAACGCGCGCTCGAGGCGGCGGATGCGGGTGCGGCCTGCCTGCGGATCAATCCCGGAAATATCGGCTCTGCCGACCGGGTGAACGAAGTGGTCAACGCTGCAAAGGCCAATGGTTGTGCGATCCGCATCGGCGTGAATGCGGGCAGCCTCGAACGGGACTTGCTCGAAAAATATGGCGAGCCCTGCCCCGAGGCGCTGGTCGAATCCGCGCTCGACCATATCAAGCTTTTGCAGGATCGCGATTTCCACGAATATAAGGTGGCGGTGAAGGCGTCCGACGTCTTCCTCGCGGTCGCCGCCTATATGGGGCTGGCGGAAACGGTCGATTGCCCGCTCCATCTGGGAATTACCGAGGCGGGCGGGCTGATCGGCGGGACGGTGAAATCGGCGCTGGGCATCGGCAACCTGCTCTGGGCCGGAATCGGGGATACGATCCGCGTTTCGCTGTCGGCCGAGCCCGAGGAAGAGGTGCGCGTCGGCTATGAAATCCTGAAGACGCTGGGCCTGCGGACCCGCGGCGTCCGTGTCGTCAGCTGCCCCAGCTGCGCGCGACAGGGTTTCGATGTGATCCGCACCGTGCAGAAACTGGAAGACGCGCTTCAGCACATCAAGACGCCGATGTCGCTTTCGGTTCTCGGCTGCGTCGTCAACGGCCCGGGCGAGGCGCGTGAGACCGATATCGGCATCACCGGCGGCGGCAATGGCAAACATATGGTCTATCTGTCGGGCGTCACCGATCACCATGTCGAGGATGCCGACATGATCGGCCATATCGTCAAACTGGTCGAGGCCAAGGCAGCCGAGATTGAGGCGGGTAGCGCGGTCAGCATGGATACGCTGCACGGCAAGGCGGCTTGATGATGATTTGGCTTCTTCTCGCGGTTTCAGCAGCTGAGACAGTTTTCCCAGAACGCACGCCAGCTATGATTGAGTCTTGTCTCAACGCAGCAGTCACTTCAAACGAAGTTTCGGAGACTGACGATGCTCACAAATATATTTGCATGGGGCAAGTGGCTGAGGATCTCTGGAGTTACCTTGAGAAGCATAATGTTGAAGCTTGGGAACAGACGACCGACAATGGTGTTTGGCTATCACGCGAATTCCCGTTGGGTGGGTGCTTCAAGAGGATACGGCACCTCGACGGTTCAGCCGCTTCCGACGGTTTGAGCTGCACCATTTGGGTTCCACGCCTCTTAAAAACCAGGCGCTAGGACCGCAGCCAAGGGCAAAAAGCCATGACCGTAACCATCCGCCCCGCCGCCCGCGCCGACCTTCCCCCGATCGCGCAGTTTATCCGCGATCTGGCGGACTATGAGCGGCTTGCGCATGAAGTGCGCTTTGACGAGGCTGTACTGGCAGAAAAGCTGTTCGGGCCGCGCCCCTATGCCGAGGTTCTGATCGGCGAGATCGGTGGCGTGCCACAGGGTTTTGCGCTGTTCTTCCACAATTTCTCGACCTTTGAGGGGAAGCCGGGAATTTATCTGGAGGATCTGTTCGTCCGCCCCGAAGCACGCGGCTCGGGGCTGGGCAAGGCGCTGTTGAAACGGCTGGCGGCGCTGGCGGTCGAGCGCGATTGCGCACGGCTCGAATGGTCGGTGCTCGACTGGAACGAGCCTGCGATCCGGTTCTACAAATCGCTGGGTGCCAAGGCGATGGACGAATGGACCGTCTACCGCGCTGACGGGGCCGCGCTGATCGATCTGGCACGGGGCGGCTGATGCCCATGCTGTTCTATGCGATGGCGCTGGCGACGCCTGCACCGCTGACGGCACCCGTTCCCGCGCCGCCGCCTTTACGCGAGGCCCGCGCCGATGATCGCTTTTCGACCATTGCCTTTGATCCGACCGCCGATGCCGGGTCGCAGCTTGAGGTGAAGCTCAAAGGGGTTGCGCTATCGGGCCGGAAATTGCTGGTGATCATGGGCGGCAACTGGTGCCATGACAGTGCCGCGCTGGCCAATCTGATCGATTCCCCCCGTTTTGTCGGGATGATCGCCGAGAAATATGAAGTGCTGTTCGTCGATGTCGGCGTTCCACAGACGGGCAATGGGCGCAATCTCGACATCGCCAGACGCTTTGGCGTCAAAAAGATCAAGGGCACGCCCACGGTGCTGGTGATCTCGCCAGCGGGCAAGCTGCTGAACAGCAGGAAAGATGCGGCCGGATGGCGCAACGCCGCCAGCCGGGACGCGGATGCGGTATATCGCTATTTCGCGGAATTTACCGGGGCTTAAGCCCGTCTTGCTAGATTGTTTGCATGTGGAGGCTGCTCGCTCCCCTGCTGCTGCTTGCTGTCGCGATTGGCTGGGCCTTTCCGCGCGACTTGATACTGCCTGAGGGAAAGCCCGAAGCGCAGACGCATCATTATGTTATCGAAGGGCGGCAGGCGGCGGAAAATGCCGGATCGGGCAGTTTTGATGCCGTCGAACTGGCGCGGCAGCCGGACGGGCATTTCTATGCCGATGCCGATGTCGGCGGGGCGTCGATTCGGCTGATGGTCGATGCCGGGGCCAGCATGGTTGTGCTGAGCGCCGGTGACGCGCGCAAGCTGGGCTTTGGCTGGAGTGCTGCCGAACTGGAATATGTAGGCCGGGGCGTGAACGGCGATGTTCTGGGAAAGCCGGTGCAGCTGGGCAGCGTCACAATTGGCGACCTGCAGGCCAATAATGTAGAGGCGGTGATTATCCCCGAAGGGCTCGACATATCGCTGCTCGGCCAGTCCTTCCTGTCGCGGGTCGAAAATGTGCAGATCGAAGGCGACCGAATGACGCTGAACTAGGGCCTGACCCCTCGGGTCAGTGCTTCAGCAGGAACACCGCATGTTCGGCCAGCAGATTGGCCATGGCGGCACTGCGCTGCTTTTCGCCCGCCAGATACCATTCGCCCTCGATCCTGTGGCCGCGACCGCGCACGAAACTTTTGAAGTCGTCGATCGTCACATGATGGATATTGGGGGTGTCGTACCACCGGTGCGGCAGCTGCTTCGTCACCGGCATCCGACCGCCAAACATATGCGCGAAACGGATTTTCCACTGCGCGAAATTGGGGAAGGAGACAAAGGCCTGCTTGCCGATGCGCAACAACTGGTCAAGCACCAGATCGGGCCGCCGGGTCGTCTGCAACGTCTGGCTCAATATGGCATAGTCGAACGAGTTGTCGGGATAGTCGGCCAGATCGGTATCGGCATCGCCCTGCACCACCGCCAGCCCGCGCGTCACGGCGTTGGCGACATTGACGGCATCGATTTCCAGCCCGCGCGCGTCGATCCCCTTGGTATCGCGCAGCGCCGCCATCAGCGCGCCATCGCCGCAGCCGATATCGAGCACGCGCGCGCCAGCGGGAATGGTATCGGCGATGACGGCAAGGTCCGGGCGTAGCGTGCTCATAACCCTCCGGCTTTCAGGAATCCGTCGACGATGCGGTTCATCTCGGGCGCGTCGAGCAGAAAGGCATCATGGCCGAAGGGACTCGACAGTTCGACGAAGCTGGCCGCCGCCCCGGCGGCGTTCAACGCCTGCACCACGCGTTTGGATTCGATCGTCGGATAGAGCCAGTCGCTGTCGAAACTGATCAGGCAGAATCGGGTGCGCGTGCCCTGAAACGCCTTGGCGAGCACGCCGCCATGCTCCTCCGCCAGATCGTAATAGTCCATCGCGCGGGTGATATAGAGATAGGAGTTGGCGTCGAAGCGCTCGACAAAACTCAAACCCTGATGCCGCAAATAGCTTTCGATCTGGAAATCGGCATCGAAACCAAAGGTCTTGCTGTCACGATCCTGCAACTGCCGCCCGAATTTCTGCGTCAGCCCCTCTTCGGACATATAGGTAATATGTGCCGCCATGCGCGCGACCGCGAGGCCCGCATCGGGCTGGTCGACCGAGCCGTAATAATTGCCGCCCTGCCAATTGGGATCGGCCATGATCGCCTGCCGTCCGACTTCGTGGAAAGCGATATTCTGCGCGCTGTGCCGCGCGGTGGAGGCGATGACGATGGCGGATTGCACGCGATCGGGAAACAGCGAGGCCCAGGTCAGCGCCTGCATCCCGCCCATCGATCCGCCGATCACGCAGGCGAGCCGTTCGATGCCCAGATGGTCGAGCAATATCGCCTGCGCCCGCACCATGTCGGCGATGGTGATGACGGGAAAATCCATCGCATAGGGCTGGCCGGTGCCGGGATCGAAGCTGGCCGGACCCGACGAGCCGAGACAGCTGCCCATGACGTTGATGCAGATGATGCAGTGGCGGCCGGGGTCGATAGGCTTGCCCGGGCCCACCATCGCCAGCCACCAGCCGGGTTTGCCCGTAATCGGGTGCTGCGAGGCGACATACTGGTCCATCGTCAGCGCGTGGCAGATCAGGATCGCGTTCGACCGGTCGGCATTGAGTTCGCCATAGGTTTCATAGGCGAATTCGACCGGCGCAAACTGCACGCCGCTGTCGAGCCTTACCGGCCCCAGCAGTTTCGTCCGCCTGTCGAGGCCAAATCGACCGTCTTCGCTCATAAGACGCGCCTTATCAGCGCGGCGGGGCGTGGCAAGAATTTGTTGGGTCGGGGATAAGGGGAGGGGGGAATGTGGCGGCGGGGATGTGTGCCGGTTTTTCCTCAGAAGAAATAAGAAAATAAGGAAGAAGGGCGTCAGCCCTTCAACAAGGATGTCGCGCTGTTCGGTTGGGCGGCGGATTGGGTGAGGTCGCTGCGCGACCTCTTATTCCTTCTTTCCTTCTTCCTTCTGAGGGAATCTCTACCACCACATCTCCACCAAAGCGCATGCCAGCGTGAAACCCCGTTCCACACAGGTTGCACCCCCGACCGCCGCCCGCTATGCCGCGCTCCATGACACAGCCTGAAGCCAAGCCCTGGATCGCCGCCATTCATGCCTATACGCCCGGCAAGGCGAAAAGCGACGACGGGCGCACGCTGATCAAGCTGTCGGCGAACGAAAATCCGCTGGGGTGCAGCGCGGCGGCGGCGGCGGCGCTGGTCGAGGCGCGGGAAACGCTGGCGCGCTATCCCGATCCTGCGGCGGGCGCGCTGCGCGAGGCCCTGGGCAAGGCTTACGGGCTGGAGGCGGAGCAGATTGTCTGCGGCACCGGTTCGGACGAGCTGCTCAACCTGATCGCGATGGGCTATGCAGGGGCGGGCGATGAAATCATCCATGTCCGCTACGGCTTTGCGGTGTACGATATTGCCACGCGCAAATGCGCCGCAACCGTGGTGGTCGCCCCTGACAAGGATTATGCCACCGATGTCGATGCGCTGCTGGCGCTGGTCACCGACAGGACCCGCGTGGTTTTCATCGCCAATCCGAACAACCCGACTGGCACCTTTACCGAGGATGCCGAAATCGCGCGGCTGCATGCCGGGCTGCCTGCCGATTGCGTGCTGGTGCTCGATCAGGCCTATGGCGAATATCTGGAAGATGACGGCCCGGCCGCGTTCGATCTGGCGCGGCGGCATGCCAATGTCCTTGTCACCCGCACCTTTTCCAAGATTTACGGGCTGGCGGCCGAGCGGATCGGCTGGGCCTACGGCCAGCCGGGGCTGATCGATACCTTGAACCGTATCCGCGGCCCCTTCAACGTCACCAGCGCGGGGCAGGCGGCGGCGATTGCCGCGCTGGGCGATAGCGATTTCGTTCTGCGCAGCCGCCGGCACAACCGCGAGTGGCGCGAATGGATGGCGGGCGAAATCGCCGCCTTGTCGAACCACGGGCTGAAGGTCATTCCAAGCCATGCCAACTTCCTGATGGTGATGTTCGAAGGCAAGACAAGCGCCGGGGACGTCAACGCTGCGCTGATGGAGGCAGGCTATGTCGTCCGCTGGCTGCCGGGGCAGGGCCTGGCCAATGGCTTGCGCATCACCATCGGCAGCGAAGCGGAAAATCGCGGACTGATGGCCGCCCTGCGCCAAATTCTGGAACAGCATAGCTGATGCTGCCTTTCGCGCGTGTCTCGATCATCGGGCTGGGCCTGATCGGTTCCTCGGTGGCGCGCGCGGTGAAGGCGGCAATGCCCGGGGTTCGGGTGACCGGATTTGACGCCGACCCCGAGGTGCGCAGCCGTTCGCGCGAACTCGGCTTTTGCGACGATGTGGCGGACACCGCCGGAACCGCCGTGATCGACGCCGGGCTGGTCATCCTGTGCGTGCCGGTGGGCGCGATGGGGGAAGTGGCGGAAAGCATCGCCGCAGACCTGCCTGCCGATGCCGTGGTCAGCGATGTCGGCAGCTGCAAGCAGAGCGTGGCGGATGCCCTTGCCGCCGCGCTGCCGCAGGCAAGCATCATCCCCGCCCATCCGGTGGCCGGCACCGAGAAAAGCGGCCCCGACGCGGGCTTCGCAACGCTGTTCAAGGGCCGCTGGTGCATCCTGACCCCGCCTGCCGATGCATCCGAAGCGGCCGTCGCGGCCTTGTCCGGCTTCTGGCAGCGGCTGGGTGCCGAGGTCGAGATCATGGACGCACGCCATCACGACCTTGTGCTCGCCGTGACCAGCCACCTGCCGCACCTGATCGCCTATACGATTGTCGGCACTGCCGACGATCTGGAAGAGGTGACACAGAGCGAGGTGATCAAATATTCGGCGGGCGGTTTTCGCGATTTCACCCGCATTGCCGCCTCCGATCCGGTGATGTGGCGCGACGTATTCCTCAACAACAGGGAAGCCGTGCTCGAAATGCTCCAGCGTTTCAGCGAGGATCTGACCGCGCTGCAACGCGCGATCCGCTATGGCAAGGGCGACGAACTGGAGGCACTGTTCGCCCGCACCCGCGCCATTCGTCGTTCGATCGTCGAACAGGGGCAGGATGACGACGCGCCCGATTTCGGGCGGAAACATTGAGGCTAGAACTTCTGCCGCAGGTTTTGCCACTCAGGCCGTTTATAGCTGAAATATTGCGCTTTTGATTCCCTCAGAAGAAAGAAGGAAAGAAGAAATAAGAGGTCGCGCAGCGGCCTCAATCAATCGGGCAACCGAGATGGCGAGCCGAGCTCATTATTGAAGGGTTGACACCCTTCTTTCTTATTTCCTTCTTTCTTCTGAGGAAAATATCAAACAACCATAGCCCCGGCCCACCCGCAGCCGGTTGCCGACTCAATCGTTCAGCGCGTTGATCGCCGCGTGCACCCGGGCCTCGACTTCCTCGCGCGGCAGCCCGGGCGGGATGGTTTCACCGACCTTGTAGGTCATGATGCCCGGTTTCCACCACGGCTTGCCCTTGGGGGTCAGCAC
>JADLBY010000058.1 GCA_020847445.1 Sphingomonadaceae bacterium
CCGCAAGCTGGGATCACGACCGGTTGATCGCAGCCAGCCGCTCGAAGCGGTTGGCGTGGATGGTCGCGGGTGTCGCGAGCGGTCTCGCGATCACCGGAGTTGCAGCGGTGGCGATGCTGACCCCGCTCAAGACCGTCGCGCCCTATGTCATCACCGTCGATAAGGCGACCGGCGCGAGTGAGATAACCTCACCGATGTCGGGCGATAAGCAAATCACCTATAACGAGGCCGTCGCCAAATATTTCCTCGCCGATTACGTCCGCAACCGCGAGGGCTGGATTCCGCAGGCACGCCAGGAATTCTTCGAGGGCGTTCTGGCGATGTCGTCACGCGACGAACAGGCGCGGTGGACGGCCTTCTACAGCAAGGACAATCCCAAATCCCCGCAATCGACCTTCACCGACCTCGATACGGTGTTCGTCGCGGTCAAATCCGTCACTTTCGTTTCCGCGAAGGTCGCACAGATCCGCTTCACCAAGACGCTTCAGCGCGGGGCGACTGTGACCGACACTCCCGCCATTGCGACCGTGACCTACGACACGACCGATACGCCCACGACCGAACAGCAGCGGTTTAAGAACCCACTCGGGCTGGAAGTGCAGACCTACCGCGCCGACCTGGAGGTGACGCAATGAAACGTATGAGCTGCCTGACGGCAATGGCGCTCCTGATGACCAGCGCCCCGGCAGTGGCGAGCGAAACCCCGCGACCGACGGCACAGGACAATCGCATCCGCGAAGTCATTTACAGCGATACCCAGGTCTTCCGTATTGTCGGCGTTTTCCGCTCCGCCACGCAAATTGTGTTCTCCCCCGGTGAGCGCATCGAGCATGTCGCGCTTGGCGACACTGTATCGTGGGAAGTCGCCCCGGCCGACAACTCGCTGTTCATCAAGCCGCGCGAATTGGCTGGATCAACCAATCTGATCGTCATCACACGGTCCAGCACCGGCAATCGCACCTATACATTCGAGTTGTCAGCCCGGCGCGGGGCCATCGGTGCGCGTTCCGCCGATACCTTCTTCAAGGTCGTGTTCCGCTATCCGCGCGAAGAAGCGGCGGCAGCGCAGGCAGCGGCAACGCAGGCCGCCTACACCCGGGCGGTTGCGCTGCAAGCGGGTGCGATCCGCTCGGCGCTGGATCTCGCCGTTCTCGAAGGGAAGCGAAACCTGAGCTACTCGGTCCAGGGTTCGTCGGCGATCCAGCCCTCCGAGATTACCGACAACGGCCAATTCACCGCGCTGCGCTTTCCGAACCATCGCGAACTTCCGGCATTCTTTGCGGTCAACCCGGACGGAAGCGAAAGCATCGTCCCCTTCGATGTCCGCGACGAATTTGTCGTGATCCACGGTGTGTTTGCCCAGCTTCGCCTCCGGCGCGGCAGGGAAGTGCTGTGCGTGTTCAATGAAGCCCCCGATTTCTACGGGCGCGACCCGAAGACGGGCACAGCATCGAGCATCGTCG
This sequence comes from Sphingomonadaceae bacterium, assembly GCA_020847445.1. Lineage (GTDB taxonomy): Bacteria > Pseudomonadota > Alphaproteobacteria > Sphingomonadales > Sphingomonadaceae > Sphingorhabdus_B. The sequence continues at coordinate 1,464 of JADLBY010000058.1, forward strand.
AACGCACGCAAATTCAGGGGGATGGGGAGAGAAGATGATGGCCGACATTCCAATGGGCGAGCGCGCGACCGTCGATCAAACGCCTGATCCCGAGGACATCGACCGCGCCCCGGCTACCGAACGCGCCAGCAAGATGCCGTCGATACCGGGAACGGCAATGGACCCGAAAAAGATGATCGGCTTTGCCGCTGCCGCAGGCGCCATCATGTTTACCGTGCTGGCACTGGGAACCGGGCTGACCGGAAACTCGACCCTTCCCCCGGTCAAACCCAGACCGGCGCTCGAACCGGCGCAGTATGACCCGGCAACGGTCATCGCACCGACGCTGGCGGGGGCTGCGACCGATCCTAACGCGCCGATTGCAATTGTTCCCGCGATCGGCCCGCAACCTGCGCCATCACAGATTCCGCCGCCGGCCGCGCAGCAAGCCCGACAGCCATCGCAAGCCGAAGTGCTGCGCGAAGCCGCAAGGCGGTCTTCGCTGATTGCCTATGGCGGGGAGCGCGACAACGGCAGTGCAGGCGTTCGTTATAGCGACAATAGCGGCGCGGCGATCGCCGGCCGCCAGTCCTCGCCTCCGGCCACCAATCTCGACACGTTGCGCCAGGCATCGGCAATCGGACAGGTGCAAGCTCGTCCGCTACCCGACCGAAATTTCCTCATCACGGCAGGCAGCTTCATCCCGTGCGTCCTGCAATCCGCGATGGATTCAAGTCAGCCCGGCTATGTAAGCTGCATCGTCCCGCGCAACATCTATTCCGACAATGGCCGTGTCGTGCTGATGGAAAAAGGCACGAAGATCGTTGGTGAATACCAGGGCGGTCTTGATCGCGGCCAATACCGCCTCTTTGTCCTGTGGACCCGCGCCGTCACTCCGCGCGGGATCGCGATCGATGTCGCCTCGCCAGCAACCGATGCTCTCGGTCGCGGCGGGATGGATGGCCGCGTGAACAATTTCTTCTGGCAGCGTTTCGGCACCGCCCTGCTCTTCAGCTTGGTGGAAGACGCGGCAACCGTGGGTGCAGAAGCCGTCGGCAACAGCGCCTCCAATACCACCCGCGTCCCCTCCGACGCGGCCTCTACGATCTTGCAGCAGAATGGCCAGATCAAACCCGTGCTGCGCAAAAATCAGGGTGAAGATGTCGGCATTACCGTCGCCCAGGATTTCGATTTCTCGACCGTTTACG
>JADLBY010000059.1 GCA_020847445.1 Sphingomonadaceae bacterium
GCGACCGCGATCGGGAATTCGAAACCGAAATTCGGATCCTTGCGGAATTCGGCATTGTTCAGGCTGCCGTCGAGCGCGGCGTTGAGCAGCGCGCGCGTCGCCTTGATCGGCATGCGGCTGATCCCCGGATCGGTCGCCTTGCCGCCGGTCCAGCCGGTATTGACCAGCCAGCAGGTGACGCCGCCCTTGGCGATGCGTTCCTTGAGGAGGTTGCCGTAGACGCTGGGATGGCGCGGCATGAACGGTGCACCAAAGCAGGTCGAAAAGGTCGCGGTCGGCTCGGTCACGCCGATTTCGGTGCCTGCCACGCGCGCGGTATAGCCCGAAAGGAAGTGGTACATCGCCTGATCGGGGGTCAGCCGCGCGATCGGCGGCAACACGCCATAGGCATCCGCCGTCAGCATGATGATATTCTTGGGAACCGGCCCCAGATTGTCTTCTGACGCATTGGGGATGAAGTCGATCGGATAGGAACCGCGGCTGTTTTCAGCGAGGCTGTTGTCGTTGAAATCGAGTTCGCGGGTTTCGGCATCCATCACGACATTTTCGAGAACGGTGCCGAAACGTTTGGTGGTTGCAAAGATTTCCGGTTCCGCCTCAGGCGAAAGATTGATCATCTTGGCATAGCAGCCGCCTTCGAAATTGAAGACCGCCGTATCCGACCAGCCATGCTCGTCATCACCGATCAGCGTACGGCTGGCATCGGCCGACAGCGTGGTCTTGCCGGTACCAGAAAGCCCGAAAAAGATCGCGGTATCGCCCTTGGGCCCGATATTGGCCGAACAGTGCATCGGCATCACGCCCTGTTCGGGCAGCAGATAGTTGAGGATGCCGAACACCGACTTCTTCATTTCGCCGGCATAGGCCGTGCCACCGATCAGGATCAGTTTTTCGGTGAAATTGACCGCGATCACCGTCTCGCTGCGGCAGCCATGGCGCGCCGGATCGGCACGGAAGCTGGGCAGATCGATAATGGTGTAATCGGGCATAATGGCGGTAAGCTCGTTCGCTTCGGGGCGGACGAGCAAGGTGCGGATGAACAGATTATGCCAGGCGAATTCGTTGATCACGCGGACATTGACGCGATATTCCGGCTGCGAACCGCCGAACAGGTCGGCGACATACAGCTTGTCCTTCGCGGCCAGCGCAGCCATGAAATCCGCTTTCAGCGCAGCGAAATGCGCGGGATCCATCGCCACATTGGTCTTGCCCCAATGGATGCTGTTTTCGGTCGTCGCATCGCGAACGATGAATTTGTCCGATGCCGAACGGCCGGTATGCTTGCCGGTTTCGACCACCAGCGGGCCCTCTTTCGCCAACCGGCCTTCGCCATTGGCCAGAGCCGATTCGACAAGGCGCGCCGTGCCCAGATTCCAGTGAATCTTGGCTGGAGTGTTAATACCTTGTTTTTCCAGCGAGAAGTTCGGCGTAACGGACACGGTGGCTTCCTTTTTGCGAGAGTTGTGCATAGGTATGCACGGGTGCTGCTGCGGCCCCTAACGCACCACCGACAATTCGTCAAACAATGGGCGGCGCAATTTACCCCGATGAAATTGTCACACTCTGCAACATGGGCTTTGTCACGCGCCATTGAAGCTTGCAAAATGCCTTCCTATAAGCGCGATGATGTCCGCAACAATCGCCCTCGTCGACGACGATCGCAACATATTGACCTCGGTGTCGATCGCCATGCAGGCGGAAGGCTATGTCACGCGCCTTTATCCCGACGGAGAGGCGGCGCTGAAGGCATTGCTCGAGAACCCCGCCGATCTCGGCATTTTTGACATCAAGATGCCACGCATGGACGGGCTGGAGCTTTTGCGCCGCCTGCGCGAAAAATCCGACATGCCGGTGATCTTCCTGACGTCGAAGGACGAGGAACTGGACGAAGCGCTGGGGCTTGCGATGGGGGCGGATGACTATATCACCAAGCCGTTCTCGCAGCGACTTCTGGTTGCCCGGGTAAAAGCAATTCTACGCCGGACGGCTGTGCGCAGCCGCCCTGCCGAAGATGAAGATCGCGACGAACCCGAACCGCTGCTGCGCGGCGATCTGGAAATGGATCCGGCGCGTCACCATGTGAAATGGAAAGGCAGGCCGGTGACGCTGACCGTCACCGAATTCATGATTCTCGAAGCGCTCGCCGCTCGCCCCGGCGTGGTGCGCACGCGCGGACAGTTGATGGACATTGCCTATCAGGACGATGTCTATGTCGATGACCGCACGATCGACAGCCACATAAAGCGGCTGCGGCGCAAGTTCAGGGAAGCCGATCCCGAATTTTCCGCCATCGATACGCTCTACGGTGCTGGATACCGCTTTGCCGACGCCTGACATAGACCGTTTCCAGCTGCGCTGGAGCCGCAAACTCTCACTCACGTCGCGCATATTGGCGGTCAACCTGTTCGCGCTCGCGTTGATGGCGAGCGGCCTGTTCTTCCTCGACAGCTACAGGACAAGGCTGGTGGCGGAACGTCAGGCGGCGGCAGAGTCGCAGGTCAAGCTGCTGGCCACCAGCCTGGCCGAAATGTCGAGCGAGGCGGATGCGGCCACGCTCGCCAAATTCGCCAAGACCGAAAAACTGCGCGTTCGGCTCTATGGCCAGGATGGCACCAAATCCTATGACAGCAACAGCGCGACCGGCCCGACCTATCGACTGATCGACCCGGCAAAGGAGCCATGGCGCAAAACCGCCGCGCGATGGATCGATCAGGGCTTTGATTTCATCGTCCGCGCGCCCGACCTTGAACAATATCGCGAGCCGACCAGCGATGTCGCGACGGCCTGGCCGGAATTTTCGGGGCTCAGGCCCGGCATCAGCCATTCGCTCGTCCGCTTCGCCCCGGATCTGACCCATGTCGTTACCGCCGCCACCATCCTGCCTGACGGACAGACCCGCCTGCTGACCATCGGCAATCCGCGTGACATACGGTCGCTGGTTCGGGCCGAGCGGTTCAGTATTGGCATCTTCATGGTCGCAGTGCTCTCGATCTCGATCCTGCTTTCGCTTTTCCTCGCCCGCACGATCGTCAAGCCGCTGCAATATCTCGCCCGCGCCGCCGTGCGCGTCCGCCTGGGACGGTCACCCGACGTCACCATTCCGCGCATGCCTTCGCGGCGCGACGAAATCGGGATGCTGGCCAGGGCCCTTTCCGACATGAGCAGCGCGCTGCGCCAGCGCATCGACGCCACCGAAGCCTTTGCCGCGGATGTCGCGCATGAAATCAAGAATCCGCTGGCATCGCTCCGCTCCGCTCTTGATGGAATCGACAATGTCGACAAGCCGGAATTGCGTGCCGAGTTGATGGCAGTGGCCCATGCCGACGTGCAGCGGATGGACAGGCTGATCAGCGATATTTCCGACGCAAGCCGGATCGATGCGCAACTCGCCAAGGCCAATTTTGAACCGATCGACATGGGCGACATGATCGAACAATTGCTCGAGGCCCGTGAAAGCCGGGGGGCAGACGGAAGCGTCCGCATCGCCTTTGCCCGTCCGCGCAGGGGCATCACCGTTATCATGGGTGAGGATATCCGCATCGAGCGCGTCCTCACCAACCTGCTCGACAATGCCGTTTCCTTTTCGCCGCCCGACGGTGTTGTTGAAATATCGGCGACCCGCAGCGACGATGAAGTGATCATCCGGATCAGCGATCAGGGACCGGGCATTCCGCCGCACGAACGCGAAACCGTTTTCCGCCGTTTCCACAGTGCCCGGCCCGAAAGCGAAGGATTTGGCAAACATAGCGGGCTGGGCCTGGCCATTGCGCGCACGATCATCGAAGGGCATCATGGCAGCATCAGCGTCGATGACCGCGAAGACGGTCTGCAAGGGGCCTGTTTCCGCATCAGCCTGCCGGTGCCGCAACCTCCGGAACCGGTCGAATGAACAGGCCTGCCCTGCTCGCACATGCAACGGCGGTCGCGATCGACGGCCGGGGCGTATTACTGACGGGCGGTTCGGGCAGCGGAAAATCCGACCTGGCTCTCCGTCTGATCGAGCGCGGCGCCATTCTGATATGCGATGACTGTTGCGACATTGTCGACGGCCCGGACGGCCCGGACATTCACGCCCGCCCCTCGATTGCGGGGCAGATAGAAATGCGTGGAGTTGGCATATTGGAGCGCCACCATGTCGCATCCGCGCCGCTGGCCATGATGTTGCAACTGGACCGGCCACCCGAAAGAATGCCCGACGAGGATGGCAGGATTGCCCTTGGCGGCTGGTCGGTGCCCGGCTTTGCCCTCGCGCCCTTTGAAGTATCCGCGCCGCTGAAGGTCGAGGCGCTGTTGCGCCGCACGGTTGACGCCGGACGGTATCCAATGCGATTGGAAACGTCCGGTTACAATCGAGGGGTGGCATGAACAGGAACGGTACGAACAAGATCCTGCTGGTGACCGGCCTGTCCGGCGCCGGTAAATCCACCGTGCTCAAGACGCTGGAGGATCTCGGCTGGGAGGCGGTCGACAATTTTCCGATCCGCCTTGCCAGGCCGCTGCTCGACCTGCCGCCCGCAGAGGCGCAGACAGAGGCAGGGATGCCGCTGGCGATCGGATTTGACAGCCGCACCCGTGGTTTTGAACCGGCAAAGCTGATCGCCGAAATCCGGCAGTTGCAGAAGCGGACCGACATAGAGATCATGACGCTGTTCGTCGATTGCGCAGGCGCGGAAATCGAGCGCCGCTATGCGGAGACCCGCCGCCGCCATCCACTGGCACAGGACAGGCCAGCGATCGACGGCATCGCGCAGGAACGCGCCTTGATGGAACCGCTGCGCGACTGGTCCGATCTGGTCATCGACACCAGCCGGATGACCGCCAGCGACCTGCAGGCAGAAATCCGCGACCGGTTCCGCCTGCCCGACGGCAAGATGACGGTTTCGCTAGTCAGTTTTGGCTTTTCGCGCGGCGTTCCACCCAATGCCGATCTGATATTCGACCTGCGCTTCCTGCAAAATCCGCATTGGGATGCTGAATTGCGGCCGATGACCGGGCTCGACCAGGCAGTGGGCGATTATGTCGCAGCCGATCCTGCCTATCAGGGTGCGGTCGCTCGCATCGCCGATCTGCTGCGCTACCTGCTGCCGCTCTACGACGCGCAGGGAAAGGCCTATGTCACCATCGGCTTTGGCTGCACCGGCGGGCGGCATCGGTCGGTATATGTCACCGAACAATTTGCCCGTCTGCTGCGCGAAGATGGCTACGCCCCCAGCGTAAAACATCGCAATCTGCACTCAAGGCCGGTTGACGCGCTCGAATGGCAAGGTAATCAGGCCCGCCCCATGTATAACGACTGAAAGAAAATTGGGGTTTCAAGCAGGGATATGGTAGCGGGAATCGCATGATCGGATTGGTTTTGGTGACCCACGGCACGTTGGCGAGCGAATTTGTCGTCGCAATGGAGCATGTGGTTGGCCCGCAAAAGCAGATTGCCACGATCTGCATCGGACCGCGCGACGACATGGAGTCGCGGCGGAGAGAAATTTCGCAGGCAATCAAGGACGTCGACAGTGGTGATGGGGTGATAATCCTTTCGGACCTGTTCGGCGGGACACCTTCAAACCTTGCCATTTCGCTGCTTGAAGTCGGAAAGGTGGAGGTGATTGCAGGTGTGAACCTGCCGATGCTGATCCGTCTGGAAAGCGCGCGCAAGAATATGAGTGTCGCCGACGCCGTCCTCGCGGCGCGCGATGCGGGCCGCAAATATATCAGCGTGGCCTCGGAATTGCTGGAGGCTTCGCGGTGAGCCGGGTCAGCCGCACGCTGACCATCGTCAACCAGAAGGGTTTGCACGCGCGCGCAAGTGCCAAATTTGTGACCTTTGTCAGTCGCTTGCCCGAAGGACTTATCGTTCAGGTCGAAAAAGACGGGCAGATGGTGACCGGAACGTCGATCATGGGTTTAATGATGCTGGGCGCCGCAAAGGGCAGCGACATTACCCTGCATGTCGAAGGCGACGGGTCGGATATGGCGCTGGAAAAACTCGCCGGACTGGTAACCGACGGCTTCGGCGAAGATTGAGCCGATGCGCCGGGAAATTACCGGATTTTCCAATCCGCTGATCAAGCGGGTCCGATCGTTGCGCGAAAAGAAGCACCGCAAGCGCGAGGGCCTTTTCCTCGCCGAAGGGCTTCGTATCCTGACCGAGGCTCGCGAAGCGGGTTTCCTGCCCGAATTGCTTTTTCGCTGCACCGATCGCGATGCCCATAGCCTCGAAATTGCGCTGGAAGGCGAAGTGCTGGCCGCGGGTGGCGATGTTATCGAAACCAGTGCCGACATTCTTTCCAAGCTATCGGGCAAGGATAATCCGCAGACGGTGATTGGCGTCTATCGCGAAACTGCGACCCCGCTCGAATCGCTCGACAGGAACAGCGCGCAAATCTGGCTGGTGGCGCAGGCGATGCGCGATCCGGGCAATTTGGGAACGATGTTGCGCACCGGCGACGCGGTTGGCGCAGGCGGGTTGATCCTGCTCGACGACTGCACCGATCCCTTTTCGGTCGAAGCCGTGCGCGCGAGCATGGGCGCAATATTTACGCAAAAGCTGGTGCAATGCCGCTGGGACCAATTCCTGCCCTGGCTGCGCAGCGGCGACGGTCAGTTGGTAGGCACAAGCCTGCAAACCGACACCGACTATCAGGCAGGGCGCTATACCGCTCCCTGCTTCATACTGACCGGCAACGAGGCGCAGGGCTTGCCGGAAAGCTATGAGGCCGAATGCGATCTGCTCGTCAAAATGCCGATGCGGGGCAAGGCCGACAGCCTGAATGCCGCGGTTGCCACAGCGGTGATGGCCTATGAGGTGCTGAACCAGTTTAGGCGGAATTGAAGCGCACCATGTCAAACCGATACTATATGCGATTGTTCATATGCTGCCTCCTCACTGCCTGCGTCAAAGTGCAGTCCGACTTCCCGTCAAGGCGGACCAGCTTCCTTCCCTTCATTGCAAAGGGCAACAGCCCGGAATGGCAACTGAAAATTGACGAAAAATCAATCCAATTGAATCGCAAACATCACTTTCTCAAAGTTAAAATTCCCTTGCCGGAACGCGAGCTAACATTGAAGGGCGAGCGCTATTCAACTGCACGATTGGTTGTAGAAATTACTTATACAACCTGCACTGACAGTGTGTCGGGTGAGCGCTTCTCCGAAACCGTGCGGGTCGTCAGAAACAGGAAAAGTTTCTCTGGCTGCGGCGGGATAGCACTACCAGTAACATCGCTCAATGGAACAAGCTGGAATATAGTTTCAATTGATGAGCAACCTATTGTCTCCCCATTGATCGGGAAAGTTCAATTTGATTATGGTAGAATAACTGGAACGGCTGGTTGCAATCGATTTAGCGCAGACTTCTCCGAGTTGCCCGAGGCAATTACAATTCGTCCAATGAATCTCACGAAACAGATGTGCTCGCCGGCACTCGACGCACACGAAAAGAAAGTACTGTCACTGCTCAAGGGCAAGGTACATTTGCGCTACACCGATGATGGCAGACTTATCCTAACTAACGCGACAGGGAGCAATGCGACCCTGAAAAAAGTTCTCTGACTACTCATTCCCCTCGCTACTAGGCAGTTTCACCGTCTTATTGATCAGTCCCTGCTCGCTCTGGCCCGAATAGCGCGGCACTGCCTCCACCAGAGGCACATCTTCCAGTTCGCGCTTGCCGGTTTCGATGTTCAGCTCGGAAAATTTCCGCGCAGTCGACATTACGTTGCGATCAAAACTGCCGACGAAATCATTATATTGGCCCACGGCC
>JADLBY010000060.1 GCA_020847445.1 Sphingomonadaceae bacterium
CAGGATTGATCGATATGGCGGGAATACGTGATGTGCAGCGCGCCGAAACGCGGCAACAGATATTGCAGGCAGGTCTTCAACTTGTCCGTCAGTCGGGCTTCGGGAAAACCACCACAGGCGAAATCGCAAAGCTGGTGGGCAAGGCGCACGGAACGGTGTTTGTCCATTTTGCAAACCGGGATGCGCTTGTGATCGAACTGGTAAAGGCGATCGGCACGGGTTTGACCGAGCAACTCGCCCATTTGTCGCGCGGCAGTGCTGGTCTTGGCGCTTTTCTCGACGCACATCTTGCGGTGCTGGCAGACCAGGAGGCGCTGTACAGTGCGCTGTTGCAGGAAATGTCGGTTCTGCCAGCCAGTGCACGTGCCTATGTGATGGCCATGCAATCGGGCGTCTCTGCCCGTCTGGGCCATGCGTTGCAGGCCGATATCGACAGCGGAGCAGCCCGTCCGCTCGACACGGTGGCGGTCACAAATATCTGGATCGCGCTGACAAACCACTATCTGCTCAACCGCGATCTGTTTGCGCCCGGCGAAAGCGTGATTGCGCGGCATGGCCAAATGCTCAAATCGCAACTGCTGACCATCGTCGGAAGGGAAGGGGCCCATGACTGAGCAGCACTGCCCATCCTGCGGATCGTGCGGATTTCCGATGGAACAGGAAAGCGACTTTGCGGGCGGAAATCGCGCGGCGCAATATTGTTCGACCTGCGCGGACAGCAGCGGCCTGTTGAAGCCGTTCGACATCGTTGTCGCGCTCAACGCCGAATATTTTGTCCGCCATCAGGGAATTGATCCCGGCGCGGCCATCGAACTTTCGCGCACCTTGCTACTATCGATGCCGGCCTGGTCCGGCAGACAATCAACGCTGCAATAGGGGCCTGCGATGAACCACCCATATCTCTTTGTGCCGACCATCCTGCTGTCTGCAACGATGGCGCAGGCGGCGGACGACATCGCGATCCCGCCTGGGGGAGAGGCCGCCGTTACGATGCTGCACGCGATTAACCACCGTATGCTCGATTCGCGTTATGGGCGGCGCGACGCGTTTGCCGAACGCCTGGCGGCCGATGACTTTTTCGGTTTGGCGCGCGACGGCAACTGGATCGACAAGTCCGGCTTTGCAGGGCTGTTGACGCGTGATCGGCCCGCCGTCGAAATATTCTATGATAATATAAGCGTCCGTGTGTTCGACGATGTTGCCTGGATCGCAGGCCTGGTCACCATTGCCAGCGAGAATGGCGAAAAAATCCGGGTGAGATACACGGACAGCTATGTCTGGCGTCGCTATGGCTGGTGGCTGATCGCATCGCAGGAAACGGCGTTGAGCGGGTCTGCCAGCGGCGAAATCGTGACCCGACCCAAACCTGCCGGTCTGGACTGGCAGGGCGTTGATCCCGTAGGTGACGATCTGTTGCTGCTGGAACGGCTCAATGCCAATTATGTCGATGCCTTCCGGCGCGCCGATGCCGGTTGGTTCGATGCGCATCTGGCCGACGACTATGTCGTCACCTTTGCCGATGGCAGTTTCCATGATCGCGGCGACGCACTGGCTGATTTTCAGATACCATATTTTGACCAGAGCATCCGAAGCTTTCCGGTCGGTGCCGTGCGCATTCGCCGTTTTGGCGACATTGCCCTCATTCATGCCGAGAATGATTATGAACTGAAAGACGGGCGGAAGGGGATCAACCGCTATACCGATATCTGGCGCAAGACTGGCGGCGAATGGAAATGCCTTTCGGCACATATCACCATATTCAAGCCACCGGTCTGACAAAAAAGGCGGCTCCATTGCTGGAGCCGCCCCTTTAATTTCATGATTTTAAGATCAGAACTTCAGACCAAAACCGACGCCTGCGACATTGGCGTCCGTGCCGTTGTAGAAGTAACGGCGATATTCAACCTTGCCGTACAGCTTTTCCGACAGGCTGTGCTGGTAACCGACGCCTGCGTTGAATTCGTCGCCATCGGCAACGTCATAAGCGGCCGCGACATAGAGCTTGCCCTTTTCGCCAACCTTGGCGCCCAGACGGCCACCGATGTTGACCAGATCGGCGCCTTCGAAATCGGTGTCGTACGACACTTCGGGGCCGGCAAATACGGTTTCGCCGAGGTCGAAATCATAACCGGTTGCAACGCCGCCGATGAAATCTTCAGCGCCACCCGCCCATGCGATGCCCGCACGACCTTCGACGCGGCCTTCGCCAGCGGCCATGGCCGGGGTTGCGATCACGGCAGCAGCAGCCGACGCGAGACTGAGAATTTTCTTCATTTTTATATCCTTGATTTAAGGGAGATAAGCCACGTCGGTGGCTGTCCCTCATGTAGGAAGCCAAATCTTTCCCGCCAATGAATATTACGTAGAAATATAAGATAAGACCCAAAAATTGTTGCAATATTGCAACAATTTTGACGCCCGTTTCGACGAACTGCCGCTATCAGCCGACAAAAAAAGAGCGGCCGAAGCCGCTCTTTCCAACATTCTGGATGGATCGCCGATTAACGCGAATAGAATTCGACGACCAGATTGGGTTCCATCTTCACCGGATAGGGGACTTCGTCGAGCGTGGGCACGCGGGTGAAGGTCACCTTGTCGTTGCCATCGGGGCTGACATATTCGGGGATATCGCGCTCGGGCAGGCTCTGTGCTTCGATCACAAGTGCCATTTCCTTCGCCTTGTTGCCCAGGCTGATGACGCTGCCGACGTCGACCTGACGGCTGGCAATGTTGCACTTCACGCCATTGACGCGGATGTGGCCGTGGCTGACGATCTGGCGGGCCGCAAAGATGGTCGGCGCAAATTTGGCGCGATAGACGATCATGTCAAGGCGACGCTCGAGCAGACCGATAAGGTTCTGCGAGGTATCGCCCTTCATGCGGTTCGCTTCCTGATAGGCGCGCTTGAACTGCTTTTCGGTGATGTCGCCGTAATAGCCCTTCAGCTTCTGCTTGGCGCGCAGCTGCAGGCCATAGTCGGAAATCTTGCCCTTGCGGCGCTGGCCGTGCTGACCGGGGCCATATTCGCGGCGGTTGACCGGCGATTTGGGGCGGCCCCAGATATTTTCGCCAAGGCGGCGGTCGATTTTATACTTCGAATTCTGACGCTTCGACATGAGTCAAAGTCCTTTCAATTTGCTTCTGTTTTCAGTCCCGGAACGCACCATCAGGCCAGTCTGCCGGATGCGGCCGCCACTTCACCGGGGTGCGGGGCCAATTGCGAAGGCGCGCCTATGGCGGGGGACGCGGATAAAGTCAAGTATCGGCTCGACAGAAAGCCACCCGAACCCTAATGGCGCGAGCCATGACTATAGAAACTTCTCCCCACGACGTGAAAGACCCGGCCGATTGCGCCGATATGACCGAGGTGCGCGTCGGCGTCGATCATGTCGATGCGCAGATCGTGGAACTGCTCGCCCGCCGTTTCGGCTATATGGATGCAGCAGCCCGCATCAAGCAGGACCGCGACACCGTGCGCGACGAAAACCGCAAGGCGCAGGTTATCGCAAATGCGCGCAAGGCCGCGCTCGAACTGCGCATCCCGCAGGATGTGATTGCCGATATGTGGGAAACGCTCGTCGAAGGCTCGATCGCTTACGAATTCATCCGCTGGGATGCGCTTCGCGGCTGAGTATCAGGGCTGGTTCATCCCGCCGACATTTTCCATATCACCCCGGCTGGTCTTCGATCGCAGGCCGATTTCCTGTCCGTCTTCCTTGGCATCCCAATCTTCCTGGGTCTTGCAGACGGGTCGGCTGATGCGCGTCCCGGTGGAGCGGCTGTCGGTCTTGCAGATTTTCTTCGGCTTGGACTTCGCTTCGGCCGCATCTGCCGCAGCCTGGGCATGATTACCCTCTGCGCGAACGGCAATGCTGCCGGTGGTTGCAAGGGAGACAGCCAGAATGGCCAATGGAATCAATTTCATGGGGTTACTCCAGATGAATGGGCGGGATAGCTTTTTGCGCTAAAAGTTCAAGATCGCCGATCGCGAAAACTGCTCCAGACCCCGCGCAGTGTGCGAAGCTCAAGACTGTTCCAGCCCGGTTTTGTAAGCAGGTTGCGCAAAGTCAACCGGGTGGCATTCGTCCGTTCGGGCGGATAGAAAAAATTCCGCTGGTCGAGCAACCCGAAAAGCTGATCAATCATCCCATCCAGCTCTTCCTGCGGGGCGGGAGGATCGAGTTCGGTTTTTGGCGGGCTTTCGAGGCCCTGGTGCTTCGACCATTCATAGGCACAGAGGATAACCGCCTGGGCAAGGTTCAATGAACCGAATTCAGGGTTGATCGGAACGGTGATGATACTGCGCGCCACCGCGACCTCATCGGTTTCAAGCCCCGACCGTTCGGCGCCGAAGAGGATCGCCGAACGGCCCTGCGCGTGCACGATTTCGTTTGCGGCGGCCTCCGGCGTGAGCACCGCTTTGGTGACCCCGCGCTTGCGCACCGTGGTGGCGTAGATGTGGCTGACGTCGGCGGTCGCCTCGGCAAGCGTGTCGAAGATCCGCGCCCGTTCGAGGACGATATCCGCCCCCGCTGCGGCGGGCCCCGCCGACGGATTGGGCCAGCCGTCGCGCGGATTGACGATGCGCATTTCGGTCAGCCCGAAATTGAGCATAGCGCGGGCCGCCTTGCCGATATTCTCGCCCAGTTGCGGGCGCACGAGAACGATGATGGGGGCTTGATTCACTTTTTGGCTGCTTCGGCGACGCTGCCTGCAAAATCCTCGAAATCCTTGGCTTCGGCGAAATCCTTATAGACGCTGGCGAAGCGGATATAGGCAACCGTGTCGAGGCCCTTGAGCCCGTCCATCACAAACTGCCCGATGCGCGCGGATTCGATTTCGGTTTCGCCAAGCGTTTCCAGCTGGCGCTGGATACCGGACACCAGCTTGTCGACCTGCGACTGTTCGATCGGCCGTTTACGGCATGCCACCGAAACCGATCGTTCCAGCTTTTCGCGGTCAAAGGGTTCACGCCGCCCCTCGGTCTTGAGCACGGTCAGCTCGCGCAGCTGGATGCGTTCGAAGGTGGTGAAGCGCGCGCCACAGCCTTCGCACTGGCGGCGACGGCGGATGGCGGCGCCATCTTCGGTCGGGCGGCTATCCTTTACCTGGCTGTCATCATGTCCGCAAAAGGGGCAACGCATTATTTCTCTTTTTCTTGGTTCTTTTTCTTGTTCACGTGCCGGTAGGCGACGATCCCCGCACCGATGACCGCGCCGGTGGCAAGGCCGATCGGCGCCAATATGCTGGCCGCAGCGCCGATCGCGGCACCACCCGCAACCTTTTTTACCGTATCGGTGTCGGCAAGGTGCTTGCCGGTGTGATAGGCGTCCTTGGTCGCGCCCCACAGCTCATCGGCGGCCTCGCCGACATAATGTTTCGCCTGGTTTGGAATACTCTCTTCCGAAAGCCGTTCCGGGGTCTTTGCGCCACATCTCGGGCAGAATTTCATGCCCTCGCTGATCTCTGCCGCACATTCATTGCACATCTGGGACATCACTTGCCTCCGTTCATCTCTGTATTAGATGAGTAAGTCACTAGCCCGTTTCAAGTGCCGATATAGCTCAGGATGGATAAATCGGGAAGCGGGCACACAGCGCCTCGGCTTCCTGCTTCACCCGTGCCTCGATCTGGCCATCGCCCGCCTCGCCATTTTTGCGCAGCCCTTCGACGACATCGGCGATCATCCGGCCGATGTCGCGGAACTCGGCCGGGCCGAAACCGCGGGTCGTGCCCGCCGGGGTGCCAAGGCGCAGGCCGGAGGTCACAAAAGGCTTTTCCGGGTCATAGGGGATCGCGTTCTTGTTGCAGGTGATCGAGGCCCGGTCGAGCGCATGTTCGGCATGCTTGCCCTTCGCCTGTTTGGGGCGCAGGTCGACGAGCATCGAATGGTTGTCGGTGCCGCCCGAAACGATGTCGAGGCCCTGCTCCTGCAGGCTTGCGGCCAATGCCCGGGCCTTTTCGACGACGCTTGTCGCATAGCTTTTGAATTCGGGGCGCATCGCCTCGGCAAAGCAGACCGCCTTGGCCGCAACGACATGCATCAACGGGCCGCCCTGCAGGCCGGGGAAGATTGCCGAGTTCATTTTCTTGGCAATCGCCTCGTCGTTCGACAGGATCACGCCCGAGCGCGGGCCGCGCAGCGACTTGTGCGTCGTCGTGGTCACGATATGGGCGTGCGGAACCGGCGAGGGGTGCGCGCCACCGGCAACCAGCCCCGAAATGTGCGACATGTCGACCAGCAGCAGCGCGCCGACCTCATCGGCGATCGCGCGGAACGCCGCCCAATCCCAGATGCGCGAATAGGCGGTGCCGCCTGCGATGATCAGCTTGGGCCTGTTTTCGCGCGCGATGCGGGCGACTTCATCCATGTCGATGCGGTGGTCGTCGCGGCGGACGCCATAGGCGACCGGGTTGAACCATTTGCCCGACATGTTGACCGGGCTGCCATGCGTCAGATGCCCGCCCGCATTGAGATCAAGCCCCATGAAGGTATCGCCCGGCTGCAGCAGGCCAAGGAACACCGCCTGGTTCATCTGGCTTCCCGAATTGGGCTGGACATTGGCAAATTCGCAACCGAACAGCTTCTTTGCGCGTTCGATGGCGATCGTTTCGATTTCGTCGACATATTCGCAGCCGCCATAATAGCGCTTGCCCGGATAGCCTTCGGCATATTTGTTGGTCAGTACCGAACCCGTTGCCTCCAGCACCGCGCGCGAGGTGATGTTTTCCGAAGCGATCAGTTCGATCTTTTCCTGCTGGCGCTTCAGTTCCTGCGCTATCCAGCCCGCGATTTCGGGATCGCGTTCGGCAAGACTCTGGGTGAAGAATCCGTCCGGCTGGACGTCGTTGGCGGCGGAGGCGGTCATGCGGGATCCTTTGCGAAGTCGGGATGGGATAGCTTGCCCACGCGGCGGGCATGGCGGTCCCCGGCGAATGGCGTCGAAAGAAAAGTGTCGAGGCAGGCCTTGGCCATGTCCACGCCGGTCAGCCGTGCGCCCATGGCGACGACATTGGCGTCATTATGCTCGCGCGCCAGTCTGGCCGACAGCGGTTCGGATACGAGCGCCGCGCGGCAGGCAGGGTTGCGGTTGACCGCAATCGAGATGCCGATCCCCGACCCGCACAGCGCCACGCCAAATTCGGCCTTGTCCGCTGCCATATGGGCGGCCAGCCTGTACCCATAATCAGGATAGTCGACCGACGTTTCGTCGAACGGCCCCAGATCGGCGACGTCGTGGCCGCCGGCTTCGAGATGCGCGACAAGCGCCGCTTTCAGCGCGAGGGCAGCATGATCGGAGGCGATTGCGATGCGCATGGAGGCGGCCTTTCCTTTCCGGTGAGTCGGGAATGGGCGCTCTCTAGAATAGGGGCTGAAAAAAGACCATGCCGAAATTGGCGCGCTTGCCCGCTTGACCGGTGCCTTCCACAGCTTTTATCGAGGCACAATGACAGCCGCCATTCTCTCGGTCGCCATGCTCGGCGGTTTCGCCTTGCTCTGGGGTGCATGGGCGTTTTGGAAGCGCGATGGCCTGGGCCAGAAAGTCTGGCTGATGGTTGCAGCGGCGCTGGTGCTGTTCGCCAATGTCGCGATCTGGACGGTGCCCGATGATAGCGGCCGAACGCTGGCAGAAACCAGCGGCCAGCCGCAATAGATCATTTGATCGGGCAGGCCGGATCGAGCCGCATGTCGAGATAATTCTCGACCGAGGCAAGCAACAGATCCATTTCATTTTCGTAGAAATGGTTTGCGCGCGGGATCTCGTCATGGTGGATCGTGATGTGCTTTTGCGTCCGCAGCTTGTCGACCAGCTTTTGTACCGAATTGGGCGATACCACCTCATCCTGCGCACCATGGATGATGATGCCGGACGAAGGGCAGGGGGCCAGAAAGCTGAAATCATACATGTTGGCCGGCGGCGACACCGAGATGAAGCCGCGCACTTCGGGGCGGCGCATCAGCAACTGCATGCCGATCCACGCGCCAAAGCTGAAACCCGCAATCCAGGTCGAGCTGGCTTCGGGATGGAAGGCCTGCACCCAGTCGAGCGCGGCGGCGGCATCGGACAATTCGCCGATGCCGTTATCGAATTCGCCTTCGCTGCGGCCGACGCCGCGGAAGTTGAAGCGCAAGACGGCAAAGCCGCGCGCGACGAAAATCTTGTACATCGCCTGCGTGATGCGATCATTCATCGTTCCGCCCGCCTGCGGGTGCGGATGCAGGATCATCGCGACAGGCGCGCGCGGGCGCGGCGGCGGCGAGAAACGGGCTTCGATACGGCCTTCGGGACCGGGAATGGCAATGGCTGGCATAGGATGTTTCTAAACTGAGGAATTTGGGGCCGCGTCACCCTTCGGGCTAGGCAGCGGTCGACCGGCTATATAGAAGCGATTGCGATTTTCGCAACCTTAACGGACAGCCTGAACCGCAATGAAGCCCGACCGTCTCTATCTGGACCATGCCGCGACCACGCCGGTGCTGGCGGCGGCGCGTGAGGCGATGGCGGATGCGCTGGCGCGATGGGCCAATCCGTCCAGCCCGCATGCAGAGGGCAGGGCGGCGCGCGCGGCGCTGGAGGATGCACGCGCCCGGATCGGCGCGGCATTGGGCTGGAACGGCGAAATCCTGTTTACCAGCGGGGCCAGCGAAGCCATCGCGCTGGCGCTGCACGGCTTTGACGCGGTGGCAAGTGCGGTCGAACATGATGCCGTGCTGGCTGCGGTGGGTGACGAGGCAAGGGTCGCCGTCGATGTGAACGGCATCGCGCAACTGCACATGATCGCCAAGGGGCGGCGCTATGCGATCCAGCAGGTCAACAATGAAACCGGCGTGATCCAGCCGCTCGACAGGCTGGCGATCCCAATCCGCGAAGGTGGCGGGCTGCTGGTCGCCGATTGTTCGCAATCGGCAGGAAAACTGCCCTTGCCCGATGCCGACATCATCATCCTGTCGGCGCACAAGCTGGGCGGGCCGCCGGGGCTGGGCGTATTGCTGCTGCGCGATCTGGGGCTGTTGCGGCCGACGGGCGGGCAGGAAAAGGGCTATCGGCGGGGAACGGAGAATTTGCCTGCGGTCATCGGTCTGGCAGCGGCGCTGGAGGCCGGGTTTGACTGGCTGGGCAAAGCCGGGCGACTGCGGGCGCGGCTTGATGAAGCTGTGACGATCGCGGGCGGCGAGGTTGTCGCACCGGCTGCGCCACGTCTGGCGACCATTGGCAGCTACCGGATGCCCGGCATTTCGGCGTCGAGCCAGTTGATCGCGTTCGACCTTGCCGGAATCGCGGTGTCGGCAGGAAGCGCGTGTTCGTCGGGAACGCTCAAGGCCAGCCATGTGCTGACCGCGATGGGCTGGGATGCGAAGGCTGCGGGAGAGGTTGTTCGTGTCAGCTTTGGTCCGCAGACAGCTGAAGCCGATACCGACCGCTTCATCGCCGCCTGGTCGGCAATCAGGCAGCGTGCGCAGGCTGCATGAGCGGAAGCATCTATCTCGACTATCAGGCGACCACGCCGATGGCGCCCGAGGTTTTTGCGGCGATGGAGCCATGGCTGAAGGACAATTTCTGGAACCCGCATAGCGCCCATGCGGGCGGGCGGAAGGCGGCGGCAGCGGTGGAGGCCGCGCGCGCGCAGCTCGCCGCACTGATGCCCGCGGGCGGCAGGGTGATCTTCACCAGCGGGGCGACCGAGGCGCTCAATCTGGCGATCAAGGGATGCGCTTTGCCCGTTGCGGCGCTGGCGACCGAACATGCTGCGGTGCTCGACTGTGTCGAGGCATTGGGCGGAAAAATCCTCCCCGTAACGGGGAGGGGAACCGCGACGCGAAGCGTCGGGGTGGAGGGGCACGTGCCTAGTGGCGCGAGCTTCAAAGCTCAGGAAAACTCGCCCGTGCCCCTCCACCATGCTTCGCATGGTCCCCCTCCCCGTGCCGGGGAGGAATTGTTATGCGCCATGCTGGTCAACAACGAGATCGGTACGATCCAGCCTGTCCCGGATATTGCGGATGCGGTGCATCGGGCAGGCGGGCTGCTGCTTTGCGATGCCGTTCAGGGTTTTGGCCGCATGGTCCTGCCCGAGGGGCCTGACATGATTGCGGTATCGGCGCACAAGATCCACGGCCCCAAAGGCATCGGCGCGCTCTGGGTGCGCGACGGGATCGGGCTCTCCCCGCTGCTGCATGGGGGCGGGCAGGAACAGGGGCTGCGTTCGGGAACGCTGTCACCGGCCTTGTGCGTCGGCTTCGGCATCGCGGCGCAACTGGCCGCTGCGCGCATGGCCGATGATCAGGCGCATGTCGAAGCGCTGTGGAGCCGCGCCACCGAATTATTCCCGGATTGGACGATCAACGGATCGGAGCGATTCCGCTACAAGGGCAATCTCAACATCCGCCGCGAAGGCGTGGACGTCGCCCGGCTGATGTCCGAATGTCGCGAGGTGCTGTTCTCGGCAGGCAGCGCCTGCGCCAGCGGATCGGGCCGCCCCAGTCATGTGCTGCGCGCCATCGGTTTGACCGATGCGCAGGCGAAATCCTCTATCCGGCTGGGTTGGGGGCGTTATACGACATGCGACGAGATCGAGCGTGCGGCCTCGCTGATTAACGCCGCAGCAGAAAGGCAGTTGGCTTGAAAATTCACTTCATCAGCCCCGATGGCGAAACGACGCAGACCGTTGAGTCCAAGGCAGGCGACAACCTTCTCGACGTCGCCCAAAATGCCGGACAGCCCCTGGAAGGCACGTGCGAGGGGCAGATGGCCTGCTCCACCTGCCATGTGATCATTGCCCGGGACTGGTTCGACAAGCTGCCTGCCGCGAGCGAGGATGAGGAGGACATGCTCGATCTGGCCAGCGGGGCGCGGCGGACGAGCAGGCTTAGTTGCCAGATCGAACTGACCGAGGCGCTGGACGGGCTGGTGGTGCATATCCCGGCTGAGAGCCGCAACATGCAGGGGGTCTGAGCCAGTCCCCGTCCCGAAAGCGGGAGGGGTTAGGGGTGGGACGAGCGAAGCGGGTTTCGGACGTCTCCGGCCCACCCCGCCGGCTACGCCGACTGCCCCTCCCGCTTGCGGGAGGAGAGATTTGAACCCCTTCACTTCCCATTCACCCAAATTGCTTATATAGGGTGCGTCCGGTTCGCCGGACTATGGCGATAAATTGCGATGTGCAATAGATGCAGCGGACCCGGGGGCGGTACCCGGCAGCTCCACCATATCCCCCGCTTGTCGGGGAAAATGACGGGGCTGAACTAGGATCGACGTGCGTTGAAAAGCATTGTTTTTGCCCGGCATGAATAAGCCGTGAAATGGTTCAAAACTCATAAGTGCCAACGATAACGAAGCACTTGCTCTCGCAGCATAATTTTGGGCCTCACGGTCTGAAATTATTCTAAAAGAACGCGGCCGAACCGGCCGGGCAACAGAAAGGTTACAGCGGCTTCCTCCGGTGCCGGGCAACAGAAACCGGAGGACCTAGCTATATTTGTGTTCGTCATGCTGAACTTGTTTCAGCATGAAGCACCGCGCTTGTTGTCCCGAAACAGGTTCGGGATGACGAAATTTGGGGAGTCAATCCACACCGAACATCTGCTGCAACTCGACCGCCTGCAACATCTTCGCTGCGGCGACCACGACGGCACCCAGGCAGCACAGGAAAAGCAGCTTTCCGCCAAAGCCCGGATATTGCATGAGATAGGCCTCACCGCGTTTTGCCGCGCCCAGCCCGAGCGCATAGGTGATGAGGAAGACCTCGGTCTTGGTCTTGATCTGGAACAGGCGCGCGAATTTTTTCATAGGTTAACACGCGTATAGGCAATGCGCGTGCCAGTTCAGCTTTCCCGCCCGAGACAATGGTTAACGCGGAAGGGGTTTGTAAAGCCCGCCGACAGTCAGGCGAGTTCTGACAGGCCGCAGGTTTCGAGCAGCGCCAGGCGGGCCCGTTGCACCTGTTCGATCAAGCCGGGATCACCCAACTGGTCGGGGGCAATGGCGTCCGGCCAGTGGACCGCAATCATTTCGGCCATCCGGTCGAGCTTGCCCTCATCGGCGATGAAGCGCTGGTCGATGGTTGCAGGGTCGGCGACGACACGCAGGCGCAGACAGGCCGGGCCGCCGCCATTGGCCATCGACTGGCGCACATCGACGGGCACCAGCCGACGGATCGGCCCGTTGCCTGCGACATGCTCCTCCAGCCAGCCCCAGACATGCGGATTGGCCTGGGCTTCGGTCGGCAGGATCAACGCCATTTCGCCGGAGGGCAAGGTGACCAGCTGGGCGTTGAACAAATAGCTTTGCACCGCATCGGCAAGGCTGACGCGATCGGCGGGGACGACAACGATTTCCGCCTCGGGCATTATTGCCTTGATCGCGGCATAGGCGGCTTCGGGATCTTCGAAGGCCTGCTCGTGGGTGAACAGCACCCGTTCATTGGCGACGGCCACCACATCATTGTGGAACGCCCCTGCGGCAATCGCGGCTTCGGACTGCTGGATGAATAATGTGCGTTCGGGATCGAGGCGGTGCGCCCGCGCGATCGCCTTTGACGATTCGATATGCTGGCGCGCGGGGAAGGGGCCACCCGATTTGCCATAGACGAAGATTTCAAGTCCGGCCTCGCCATGCGAAGGGCATAGCCGCATGAAGTTGGCAGCGCCTTCATCGCCAAATGGCGGCGGAACGGGCCCGTGCACTGCGAAATGGCGCTGATCGGCAAAGGCGAGCCGGAGTTGTGCAAGCGTGCCGGTCCATTCATGGCTGCGATGCGCCATGGTGAGCAGGTTCGCAGCCGACAGATGGCATTTGCCGTCCTGTGCGTCGGGGGCAGGCGATACCGTTGCGGCATTGGCCGCCCACATCGCCGAGGCCGAAAAGGCTGCCGCGCGGATATGCGGATCGGCGTGGCCCATGTCGGTCGCCAGTGCCGCAAGCCATGCCCTGTTCGGCCGGTCGAGCGGCATGAAAAAGCCCTGCGCCAAACCAAGGCGCAGATTGGCGCGCATCTTTTCGATGCCCTGCAAGGCTGCCGCCCGAGGCTGCGACACCGCGCCTGCATTATTGGCCGAGGCGATGTTGCCCGGGCTCAACCCGGCATAATTGTGGCTCGGCCCGATGATGCCGTCGAAATTGATTTCAACCAGCGCCATCGCTTACCACCGGGGCACATAGGTTATGGTGTCGCCGGTCATCACGCCCAGATTTTCGGCGCATTGCGAATCGACTATCACGCCATTTTCATGTTCGGCTATCCAGCCATAGGATGCGCGGAATTCCTCGAGCAAGCCATGCGTCACCAGCATCTTGGTGCCGCTCGCCTTGCCCTCTTGCGGATCGCCCAATGCGCTGCTGATTTCGACAATCTGGGCGTCCCGCGCCTCGCGCACGCTGCGGATCTGGTCGGTGCGCACCGTCATCGTCGGGCCGCCATCGAAAATGTCGATATAATTTTCCCAGGCAAAGCCTTCTTCCTCCAGCATCCGCATCGCGGCGCGGCCGGTGGGGTGGGGCACGCCGATGACATGGCGGGCCGCTTCGGAAAGCATCGCGATATATACCGGGTGCTTGGGCATCAGATCGGCGATAAACTGGTTGCCGAACTTGGCGTTGAATTCGTCGGCATCCTGGAAATTCATGCCGAAGAAGCGACCGGCGACCCCGTCCCAGAAAGGCGAGCCGCCCGCTTCGTCGATTACACCGCGCAGTTCGGCCAAAGTGCGGTCGGCGAAACGTTCACGGTGGTTGCGGATGAAGAGATAGCGGCTGCGGGCAATCAACAGCCCCAGCCCGCCCGCGCGTTCACCGGGGTGGAGGAACAGCCCGCCAACCTCGGTTGCGCCTTCCAGATCGGTAGACAGATTGAGGATGTCGGCGCGGAATGTGCGCTCAAGTTCGACGCTATGCTGGGTGAGGGCGCCGATCCGGTAGCTGTAGAACGGCCATTTCTGGCCGACAGCGGAGAATATCTGGCAGGTGCCGCGCACCTCGCCGGTGTCGCGATTCTCGAGCACGAAGACAAAGAGATCATCCCCCACCCCCTCGCCGATCCGCGCGAACCCTTCGGCTGACCGTTCGAGCTTTGCGGTCAACGCCTTGCGATCCGGCGGGAGGTTGGTGAACCCGCCGCCGGTGCGCTTTGCCATTTCGTACATGGGTTGCAGGTCCGACATTTTGGCCGGACGGATAATGAACTTCATATTGCCCCTTTTTGTGCGATCCGAAGCAGGGTCAACGCGGACAGTTTGGCGCGTTCGACAAGGCTTTCGGTAATCAGATATTCGTCGCTGCTATGGATGCTGCCGCCGCGCACCCCCATGGTGTCGACCACGGGCACGCCACAGGCCGCGATATTATTGCCATCGCACACCCCGCCGGTCGATTTCCAGCCTATCGAAAGGCCCAGATCCGCGCCGCACTGGCGAACGAGGCCGAACAGCTTTTCCGCATCGGGCGTCAAGGGCTTCGGCGGGCGGTTGAACTGGCCGTGCAGATGGATCGACACTTCATGTTCATGCTCAATCATGGAAATCAAGCTCTTGATTTCTTTATACGCCATCTCTTGAATCTGCGGGCTTTGCGGGCGCAGATTGACCCGCAGCACGGCATGATCGGGAACGACATTATTCGGGCTGCCGCCATCGATTTTCGCGGGGTTGACCGAAAGGCCTTCCCGGGTCAGCGCCTTCAGCTTCAAGGCAAGGTCGGCCGCGGCCAGCAAGGCGTTACGCCCTTCCTGCGGGTTGCGCCCGGCATGCGCGCTGCGCCCCGTGACGATGATCGAGAAATTGCCTCTTCCGGCGCGGGCACCCGCCAGCGTCCCGTCGGGCAGGGCGGACGGTTCATAGGTCAGTGCCGCCAGCTTGCCCTGGGCCAGCCGCTTGATCAGTTCTGCGGACGAGGCCGATCCGGTTTCCTCATCGCTGTTGATCATCACCTGATAGCCGACCTGCTGGAATTCGGGGGCGGTTTCGGCGGCGGAAAGCGCGGCGAGCATGACGGCGATGCCGCCCTTCATGTCGGCGACGCCGGGCCCGCCCAGCACGCCTTCATCCAGCCAGCGCTGTTCCTGAAACGGATGGTCGACGGCAAAAACCGTATCCATATGACCGGTCAGCAACAACTGGATCGGCGCATCGGCGCGAACCGTTGTCACCAGATGGCGGCCATGGCCAACCTCGATGATCGATCCGTCTTCGAGCACTTTTTCGACCGGCGCCGGTTCGACCAGTTCGACTTCCCCGTGCAGCGATGCGAAGGCGTCGGCGAGCAAGCTGGCCGTGGTGCCCAGCCCTTTCAAATTGCCTGTGCCGCTGTTTATCGCGCTCCAGATCTGCACCTGGGCCAACATCCGGTCATGGTCCGGCCGTTCGAGTGCCGCGAGTTCAGATTTCGAAAGCGGTTGCATCTGATATCTTTAGCCGGATGCGCCGCGTTGCGCCACCCCTAGCAGAGTGTATCGAGCTTGCTTGCGAGCGACACCCATTCGGTGAGATCAAGGGTTTCAGGGCGGCGGTCGGCCGCGATTCCGACCATGTCCAGCGCAGCCAGTGCATGTGCCACGCCTTTCAGGCTTTGCCGCAACATTTTGCGCCGTTGGCCGAACGCGGCGGCTGTCAGGGCTTCCAGCGTAGCCATGCGGACATTGGGCGGCTGCGCCTTGGGTGTCAGATGCACAACCGCCGACATCACCTTGGGCGGCGGCGTAAAGGCACTGCGGTGAACCGGCATCGCGATCCGTGCGTCGCAACGCCATTGGGCCAATATGGCGAGTCGGCCATAGGCGTCGGTGCCGGGCTTTGCGACGATGCGTTCGGCGACCTCGCGTTGAAACATCAGGGTCAGCGATTTCCAGGCAGGCGGCCAGCGTTCGCCGCCGAGCCAGCCGACCGCCAGCGCGGTGCCGACATTATAGGGCAGGTTCGAAGCGATGTGGAATGGCGCACCGATTTCTGCCGAGGGATCGATCTTCATCGCGTCGCCCTCTATTATGCGCAGCTGGCCGGGAAAGGCCTCGGCCAGTTCGGACAGGGCAGGCAGGCAGCGCCGGTCACGCTCGACAGCGGTCACCGTCGCTCCGGCCCGCAGCAACGCGCGGGTGAGGCCGCCGGGGCCCGGGCCGACCTCATAGACATTCTCGCCTTCGAGCGGGCCGGGAATGGCGGCGATCCGGTCGAGCAACTGCTCGTCGAAAAGGAAATTCTGGCCGAGTGCCTTGCTGGCCGAAAGGCCATGCTTTGCGATCACCTCACGCAGTGGAGGGAGTAGGTGCGCGCTCATGCCAGGCAGGCGGCTGCGGCGAACGCCTTGCGGTTGGCCACGGCCTCGCCCGCCATGCGAATGGCCGCGATCATTGAATCCGGGCGGGCCTCACCCTTTCCGGCAATGGCAAAGGCGGTGCCATGGTCGGGCGAGGTGCGCACGATCGGCAATCCAAGGGTGATATTCACCGCTTCGTGGAAATAGAGGGTTTTGAGAGGGATCAGTGCCTGGTCATGATAGGCGCAAAGCGCCGCGTCAAAATTGCGCCGTGCCTCGGCATGGAACATCGTGTCCGCAGGAATCGGGCCGGTGACGTCAAATCCCTCTTCGGCGATAGAGGCGAGCGCAGGTGCAAAAATGTCAATTTCTTCACGCCCCAGATTGCCACTTTCACCCGCGTGGGGATTGAAACCCGCCAGCGCCAGCCGCGGGTTTGCGATGCCGAAATCGCGTTTCAAACCCTTGGCGGTTGCCCTGATGCGGCGACGGATCAGGCGCACATCAAGTTGCGAGGCGACACTGGAAAGCGGAATGTGTGTCGTCATGGGAACGACGCGCAAATCAGGACCGGCGAGCATCATCACGGCGTTTCGGCGTTCCACCCCGCACCGTTCCGCGACGAATTCGGTCTGGCCGGGATAGTTGAACCCGATCGCGTAGAGTTGCGCCTTTGAAACCGGCCCGGTTACCAGCCCGGCGACCGTTCCCGACCGGGCAAATCCGGTCGCCAGTTCAAGCGCCTGCAGCGCGCAATGGGCACCGTCCAGATCGGGGAGCCCCGGCGAAATCGCTGCGCAGTCATGCACATGGAACACAGGTAAGGCATCGTCAAACCGCTCGGCCGCCTGATCCGGATTGTCGATCCGGACGACCGGCCCATCCCAGTGGCGGGCGAAACTGGCGATATCGCCAATGGCAAAGAAGCTGGAAAGCCTTTGCTTCTTGCGTGCTTCCCAAGCCTTGCCGATAATTTCCGGGCCGACACCTGCCGGATCTCCGCTGGAAATCGCCAGCGGCAAGCTGGTATCAGCCCCTGCCATCAATTATAGTCGATAATCGCATCGCGGCGCAGGTCGCGCAGATAGAGGCGGGCACGCTTGTTGATGCGTTCATCCTCAAGCCGCGACATCACGTCGTCGAACGATTCCTGCGTTGCGGCTTCCGGAGCATCGCGACCGCACAACACGAACACGCGTACGCCGTCGGCCATCGAGCCATAAGGCGGGGTCGACTGGCCGATGGGCAGGTCGAGCATGATCTGCTGCAGCGGCGCGGGCAGATCGCGAACCTTGATGCCATCGCGATTGACGACGTCGGCACCCAGCTTGCGGGCAATGTCGTCTGCCGCCCCGCAACCGCGAATCTTCTGCGTTTCCTCACTGAATTTCTTGACCATCGGCGCCGCCTGCGCCTCGGTCGAGCCGCTGGGGAAGGAGATCGCAATCTGTTTCAGGCTGAGCTGCGCATCGCGCGGGTCGGTCGTTGCGACCTGGCGCCTGTCGATCAAAAGCAGCAGCGAGATTCCGCCGGGTGCAGGCACCGCGACGATTTCGTTGCTGCTCATCTGCGACGCTGCCGTCGCCAGCGATTGGGGCAGCTGCTCCAGCCGCACCCAGCCCAGATCACCGCCGACGGCGGCGGTTGAGGCTTCGGAAAACTGGCGGGCATAGGCGGTAAACGATCCGCCCTGCTGGATCTGCTCCAGAATCTTGCGCGCGTTGGCGAAGACCTGTTCCTGATTTTCCGGAGTGGCGGACAGATAGATCTCGCCCAGCCTGAATTCGGTTGTGCCCTTTGTGGCGTTGATACGCTCGATAATGGCGTTCACTTCATCATCGCTGACATTGATGAACGGGCGCACATTGCGGCTGAGCAAGCGGTTCCAGGAAAGCTCGGCCTTGATCTGGCGCTTGAGCGTTGCAATCGAACTGCCCTTTGACGTCAGGAACTTCTCCGTATCGGCAACCGACCGCTTGAAATTCTGTTCGGAAACGCGTTCGAAATACTGGTTGACCTCGGCGTCGGTGACCTCGATTTCATTCGCCGCCGCTTCCTGCATCTGGAGCGACTCATCGATCAGGTTCTGCAGAATCTGTGTGCGGAAACGCGCCACTTCCTCCGGCGGCAACTGGCCGTCATTGGCAATGACGATCAGGGCAAGCCGCTGGTCGACATCGGTGCCGGTGATGATTTCGCCATTTACGACAGCGGTCGCCCGGCGCACGTTCGGGTCGTCTGCCTTGACCAGCAACTTGCCACCCTCGGGGATGTCGAGCGCTGCATCGGGGACGGTTTCGTCTGCCACTGTCTGGCTGATCGCCGGTGTCAACGCCATGAAGGCGGCTGCTGAACTCACCAGTGCAAGACGATAGATGCTTTTCATTTCTTACTTCCAAGAATAGCCGATATGGGCCGCGCGCAATAGGGGGCGCTGGCTGAACGATAGCTGAAAAGCCGATTGCCCCGTGGTGGCCTTCCTTAGACGCCCAGATTTTTAAATTCCAGTCGGAACAGGAAAGTATTGCCGCGGCGCGCGTCGCCGGTTGGCTGATAGTCACGACGCCAGGTGACCGCGATGGACAAACAGTCGTCGTCATAGGCGAGGCCAAGGCGATGGCGGATGGCCTCCAGCCCGTCGGATACATTCAGCGGGTCTTCCTTCTTGTCGGTCAGGTCGATGATGGTCGAACCGAATAATGACCAGTAACGGGCCAGCCGCAACCGCCCGGCAAGCCGCACTTCCTCGCGGTCGGCAAGATCTTCCGTCGTGGCCCCGATATTGCGGTTGAGCCGCAGATAGCCGACCTGAACATAGGTGCTGCGCGATCCTACGGTCGCGTCAACCTCGTTGCGGCGGATGGCAAGATTATCCTTGTCGAGCCGGAAGCGGTGGGCGAACTTCACAAAATCGCGAAACCGGATCTCGCTGCGACCGACAATATCCGAAACCTTGTTCGACAGGCCGGTGCCGTCGGGAAAGATGGTTGCCCGGTTCGACAGGCGATAGCTTTGCCCGATATTGAAATCGAAACTGGTTTCCTTGCCCTTTACCGACCAGTCGAGGCCATATGTGATGCGAACATTGTCCTCGATCCGGTCGTAGCCCGGGAAACGGTTGAGCGCGAAAAGGTTGCTGTCCTCAAGGTCGACGGCCCGGGCGTCCTCGTTCGGCATTTTCAGATTGGAGGAGGTATAGGCGCCGACGAGCTGGATCCGCGGGGTGACGACTTGCGTTCCGCCAAAGGCTTCGCCAGCAAAGGGCCAGCGCATATCTATCGCTGCAGCGGCGATGCCGCGCCCCTTCCAGCCGCTCTCGCCGCGATAGATCGGCGTCACGGTCGTCAGATTTTCGTCGCTATGATAGACGTCGCCCCGGCCGAGCAGTGTGAAGTTCACTTCCTGCCCGAGACCGGTCAATGTGCGCAGATCCCACCGTCCCGACGCGAATGCGCGACGCGTGTCCTGGCCGGATGTGCGTCCGATCAGCAGGCTGTTCGCCTGCAACTGCACCCTGCCGCCGAGCACGGGATCGGTCAGCCGCAGGCGATAGTCGATTTCCGGAAGTGCAATCGGCTGCAATGCCTGCCGGTCGCCGGTGCGCAAGGTCTGCACGCCCCAGCCGTTGAAGGCGAAATAGCTGTTCGCATCGATCCGTTCGACATTGATGTTGTTGCGCAGCCGGTCGTCGCGGCTGATGTCGTAACGACGCAGGAATGTGCGGTCGGTGGCGAGCCGCACAGAGGCTGAGGCCGACCAGTTGGGGGTGAACTGGAATTTGCCCGCGCCATCGATATAGCCGCGAAACACATCCTTTCCGATCGCACCGGTGCCAGAGGTCGAGACTTTGTTGCTGTACGTCGCATAGCCGGTGATCTGGAAGGCGCCCTTGTCCTCCCATGCGCGATACCGGGCCTGTGCCATCGGTGCGACGTCGCTGAAAATATGGCCGGAGAGCAGAAGGTCGCGATTGTCGGACAGCCGCCAGTAATAGCCTTGCTCGATCTCGACGCCATTGTTGCGCGAAAAGCGCAGATTGGGAACGAGAAAGCCGCTGCCCGCAGCCGTTTCGGCGGGATGCGACAGGCCGGGCAGCGGGATGACGGGAAGGCCGAACAGTTCGATCCGGGCGCCGTCATATTTCACGCGCTTCTTTACCGGATCATAGACGACTCTGACCGCCTTGACCTGCCAGCTGGGGTCTTTGGGGCAGCCATCGGGGCGTTCAACGGCACAGGGTGTATAGGCCGCACCTTCGAGCGTCATCCTGCCGTCAACCCGCGTGCCCCTGTTCGCCGCAAGGCGGCTGCCGTCCTTGAGCACCAGCAGCATGTTTTCGACTATGCCGTCGCGAAGCGATTCGGTGACTTCGATCGAATCCCCATAGGCGACATCGCCCTCTGGCCCGACAGACCGGATATTGCCGGAAGCGGTGACCTTGCCGGTGCGGCGGTCCCAGACGATAGTGTCGGCCCGCAGCGTATATCCGTCGCGCCGGGCGATAACATTGCCGGTTGCCTTGACCGAGTCCGTCGCAAATTCATAATCCAGCTGATCGGCGGAGAAGGAGATTTCCTCGGCCGGTTTGCTTTGGGCACTTTCCGCTTCCTGCGCATGTGCCGCTCCGGCGGAACCCAGGGCCAGCAACAGCGACGCACAAAGCGCGCTGGCAGGGCTGGCTGTTCGGGAATATGGAAGTGCCATGGATCTGGTCGGTTCCTTTATCGCTGCATGACGGCAGGGTCCAGTGCCGCAATGCACCAATCGCATAGCTCATGGACGTTAAGCCTTGGTCACCGCAACCATCTTTTGCTTTAATCCGGCCTGAATGTTTGCTTATAGCGTTCGCCAGATCAAACGCGGGCAGGATTCCGCGACCATCACACCCTGATCGCTGAAAGGCAGTTTCCAGATGCAGGTAAGTTTTGCAGCCGTTCGTCCCGAAAATACCGATGTCATCGGCTTCGTGATCCAGAAGAGCCAGTGGGAAAGTTTTGCCTTCCCGCTCGATAATGCCGACGCCGCGCGGGAAACGGCCAGGCTCGCCCGGTTCGAGGGCAATGCCGGTCAGAGCTTCCTCTATTTCGCCCAGGAAGGCGGGCGGACCGTTCGTATCGCACTTGTTGCGGTCGCCGATGGCGATGCCGCTGATTATCCGCGCGCGGGCGGCGATCTCCTCGCCAAGGTGCAAACCTGTGGCGCAAAGACGATCGCGCTGCACGCCGCCAATCTGGATGCCAAGGCGGCGGCTGAGGTGGCCTATGGCGCGTTGCTGCGCAACTGGCGGATCGACAAATATCGCACCAAGCTGCCCGAAACGTCGAAGCCGACAATCACCGGGCTGACCGTTGTCGGCGCACCGGCCGAGGCGGAAGCACTGTGGCCGTCTTATGCGGCGATTGCCGAAGGCGTTGCCCTGACCAAGGAACTGGTGAGCGAGCCCGCCAACATCATCTATCCCGAAAGCTTTGTCGAACGCTGCCAGCATCTGCAGGCGCTGGGTGTCGAAATCGACGTCCTCGACGACAAGGAAATGGCGAAGCTGGGCATGGGCGCGCTGCTTGGCGTGGCGCAGGGTTCGGTCCGGCCCGCACGCTTGCTGGTGATGAAATGGGACGGCACCGGTGGCAAGCAGGAAAAGCCGGTTGTGTTTGTCGGCAAGGGTGTGACCTTTGACACCGGCGGCATCTCGATCAAGCCTGCCGCCGGCATGGAAGACATGAAGTGGGACATGGGCGGCGCGGGGGCCGTAGCGGGCGCGATGAAGGCGCTCGCCGGGCGCAAGGCCAAGGCGCATGTCGTCGGCATTTGCGGGCTTGTCGAAAACATGCCCGATGGCAACGCCCAGCGCCCCGGCGATGTCGTCACCAGCATGTCGGGCCAGACGATCGAGGTCATCAACACCGACGCCGAAGGGCGTCTCGTGCTGTGCGATGCGCTGCATTATGCGCAGGAAAACTTCAAACCCGACACCATCATCGATCTGGCGACATTGACCGGCGCGATCATCATTTCGCTCGGCAAGGAGCATGCCGGTCTGTTCTCGAACAGCGACGAGCTTTCGGATCAGCTTCTGGCCGCAGGCAAGGCAAGCGGCGACAAATTGTGGCGCTTCCCGCTGTCGCCCGCCTATGACAAGCTGATCGACAGCCCGATTGCGGATATCAAGAATGTCGGCCCGCGCGATGCGGGCTCGATTACGGCTGCGCAGTTTCTGCAACGCTTCATCCAGGACGGCGTCAAATGGGCGCATCTCGACATTGCCGGTATGGCCTGGGGGGACAAGGATGGCCCGACCTGGGCCAAAGGCGCGACCGGCTATGGCGTGAAGCTGCTCGACTGCTTCATCGCGGACAATTACGAAGGATGATGCCGGAAGACCGATGCAGGTCGATTTTTATCAGTTGACCCGCGATCCCGCCGAACAGGTGATCCCCGCCATCGCGCAACGGATTCTCGAAGATGGCGGGCGGTTGCTGGTAATCAGCGGCGATGCAGCACAGCTCGACCGATTGTCGGCGGCGCTGTGGAGCGCGAAGCCTGATAGCTTCATCGCCCATGACAAGGCGGGGGCGGGCGATGATAGCCTGCAACCCGTGCTGCTTTCGGGCGAGGTGGTCGCGGCCAATGGCGCCCGGATGCTGGCACTCGCCGACGGCGAATGGCGCGAGCAGGCGCTGGAATTCGACCGTGTCTTTTACCTGTTTCCACCCGACAGCACCGACAACGCCCGGGCGGCTTGGCGCGCGCTGGCTGACAAGCCCGGCGTCGAGCGCCGTTACTGGAAACAGGATGGCGGCAAATGGCGGCAGGGGCCCTGAGTCTGCCCCTTGCCATCGGCCGCGCACGCCGCTAGAGGCGCGCGCAATCTAAATCCCCCAGCAAATGGAGTTCTCCCATGGCGGTTACCCGCACCTTTTCGATCATCAAGCCCGACGCCACCCGTCGCAACCTGACCGGCGCGGTCACCAAGATGCTGGAAGAAGCCGGCCTGCGCGTCGTTGCTTCAAAGCGCATCCA
>JADLBY010000061.1 GCA_020847445.1 Sphingomonadaceae bacterium
CCACCCCTAACCCCTCCCGCAAGCGGGAGGGGGACTTTGGACCTTCTCGCCATGGACCCGCATGAGCGTGCGGCGGCGGGCCTGTTCCTCGGTTTCCAGTATCCGGTCGAAATCCCCGGTGTGTCGAACGTCCAGTTCCTGCGCGAGGCGCTCAATGCCCAGCGCAAGCATCGCGGCGACCCACCGCTCTCCGGCGGTGAATTCCTGAAGCTGGCGCGCGCGCAGGCGGATGCGATGGGCATGGATATGGAGATGCTCAAGCGCCCGGTGAATGTCGGTTTTTCGGGCGGCGAGAAGAAGCGCAACGAGATGGTGCAGATGGGCATCCTCGATCCCGCGCTCGCGATCCTCGACGAGACCGACAGCGGCCTTGACATCGATGCGCTGCGCGTCGTCGGCGAAGGTATCAACCGCATCATGCGCCGCCCCGACAAGGCGGTGCTGCTGATCACCCATTACCAGCGCCTGCTCGATTATGTGCAGCCCGATTTCGTCCATGTGCTGGCCGATGGCCGGATCACGCGGACCGGCGGCCCCGAACTGGCGCTGGAGCTGGAGCGTGAAGGTTACAAGGAACTGGCCGCGTGACAGCCCTGCCGACCCGCCGTGACGAAGAGTGGCGCTATGCGCCGGTCGAGGTGCTGGCCGGGTTGAAGGCCCTGCCCGAGGCCGAGCGCATCGCGGTCGCCGCGGGCAAGACCGAAACGCTCTGCAAATATGCTTCGACCGGGGCCGAGGGCAAGGTCGATATACGGCGCTACCAGATCGAGATCGCCGAAGGTGCGCGGTGTGAGGCGTTTTTCCTGTTCACCGGAAGCGGCTACAAACGGCTCGATGTGGATGTGACGCTGGCCGAAGGCGCGCATTTTGAATTGGGCGCTGTCGGCATCGGACGCGGCGAGGAAGTCACCGAAATCGTCACCCGCCTGCGCCATGTCGCGCCGGGGGCGACCTCGAACCAGGTCATGCGCGGCGTGGCGATGGATAAGGCAAGCGTCACCATGATCGGGCGGATCGACGTCGCCAAGGATGCGCAGAAAACCGATGCCGCGCTGGGTGCCAAGGGGCTGCTGCTCGATCGCACCGCGACGATCAATGCCAGGCCCGAACTCGAAATCTATGCCGACGATGTCAAATGCGCGCATGGCTGTGCGATAGGTCAGCTCGATGAAATGGCGCTGTTCTACGCCCAGCAACGCGGGCTGCCGATGGCCGAGGCGAAGGCTCTGCTGATGCAGGCCTTTGTTGCCGAGGCGTTCAACGAGATCGCCGACCCTGACCTGCGCGAACATATGGTCAATGTCGCCGAAATCGCACTGAAGGGCGCGGCGTGATGGTGATCGCCTCCGATCGGGCGCTGGGCCGCTGGGAAAATGAAGGCGGCGGGCTTGCGCGCGAGTTGCGCGACCAGTTTCCCGGTGTGCGCGACTGGCACTATCTCGATACCGCCGCGACCGCGCAGAAACCGCAGGCAGTGATCGATGCCTGTACGCGGGCGATGGGGGAGGATTATGCCACCGTCCACCGCGGCGTCTATGCGCGCTCGGCGAATATGACGCTGGCCTATGAGGCGGCACGGCGGCGGGTGGCGGCTTTCATCGGCGGCAAGGAGGATGAGATCGTCTTCGTCCGCGGCGCGACCGAGGCGATCAATCTGGTGGCGCAATGTGTCAGCAAAATAAATAGGGACAGTCCCTATTTTAATAAGGGGCACCGCATCCTGCTCAGCCAGCTCGAACATCACAGCAATATCGTGCCCTGGCAGCTGGCCGGCTACGCAATCGACGTCTGCCCGCTGACCGCCGATGGCAGGATCGATCTCGACGCTGCCGAGGCGATGTTGAGCGAAGACCATGTGCTGGTCGCTTTCGCGCATGTCTCCAACGTGCTCGGTTCGGTGCTTGATGCAAAGCGCGCTGCGGCGCTTGCGCACAAGGTGGGCGCAAAGCTGCTGCTCGATGGTTGCCAGGCGGTGCCGCGCCTGCCTGTCAATGTCGCCGATCTCGACTGCGATTTCTATGTCTTTTCCGGGCACAAGCTTTACGGCCCGACCGGGATCGGCGCGCTCTGGGGTCGGCAGGAATTGCTGGACGCGATGCCGCCATATCAGGGGGGCGGGTCGATGATCGACCGGGTGACCTTTGCCAAAACCACCTATGCCCCGGCGCCGACACGGTTTGAGGCGGGCACCCCCGCGATCGTCGAGGTCATGGGTCTGCACGCCGCGATCGATTATGTCGATGCGATCGGCCTCGACGCCATCCACGCCCACGAAACCGAACTGGTGCGCCAGACGCGCGACGCGCTGCGCGCGATCAATTCGATCACGCTTTATGGCCCCGACGATGCGGCGGGTATCGTCTCCTTCTCGATGGAGGGGGTGCATCCGCACGACATCGGCACCATATTGGATGAGGAAGGCCCAAATGGTTCCGGGGTGGCGATCCGCGCCGGGCATCATTGCGCACAGCCGCTGATGGAGCATCTGGGCGTGCCCGCTACCGCGCGGGCGAGCTTCGGGATTTACAATGACGAAAGCGATGTCGCGGCTCTGGTCCGCGGACTGGAAAGAGTGAAAAGGATTTTTGGATGAGCGACCAAATCCGGATTGAGGAAGTTGACAGCGTCTCGCCCGCGCCCCGTGCGCGGGTTGGGGATGCCGAAAGCCCGGCAGACAAGCTGGAGCGCAAGAAGGACTATCTCGAAGGTTTCCTCGCGCAAAAGCCCGCGCCGCTGGCGGAGGGCGACGAGGCGTTGCAGGAAGCCGTCATTGCCGCGCTCAAGGAGATTTACGATCCCGAAATCCCGGTCAACATCTACGATCTTGGGCTGATCTATGGCGTCGAGATTAACGGAGGCCATGCGCTGGTGACGATGACGCTGACGACGCCGCACTGTCCGGTTGCCGAAAGCATGCCGGGTGAGGTCGAACTGCGCGTCGGCGCGGTGCCCGGAATCGGCGATGCGGAGGTCAACCTCGTCTGGGATCCGCCCTGGGGCCCGGACAAGATGACCGACGAAGCGCGGCTTGAGCTGGGGATGCTGTGATGAGCACGGAAACCAAGGCCCGCCGCCCGCTGCCTGCCGCCGTCACGCTGACGCCCGCTGCCGAGGAGCGGGTCGCCGAACTGATGCGCGCTGCGCCCGAAGATGCGGTGGGAATAAAGCTGTCGACCCCGCGCCGTGGCTGTTCGGGGCTGGCCTATTCAGTCGACTATGTCAGCGAAGCCAATGCCTTTGACGAGCGGATTGAAACGCCGGGCGGCACCTTCTTCATCGACGGCGGGTCGGTGTTGTATCTGGTCGGTTCGGTCATGGACTGGGTCGAGGATGAATTCGCCGCCGGTTTCGTGTTCAATAACCCCAACGCCACGGGCAGTTGCGGCTGCGGCGAGAGCTTTACCGTCTGATCAGAATTTGCGGTTGAACCGGAGCGCAAGGCCCAGATCGTCTGGCGCGGTTTCGATATGGCCCGGTTCCTGTCGCCAAAAGGCGTTGGCCGTGATCCAGCCGCCGGCAAATGGGCTTGAATAGCTTGTTTCGACAACCTGCTCGCGCCCTTCGGGCGCAAGCGAGACGAACTGCCGACCGAATGTCGCCGATAGGCTTGAATAGTCGTAGCTGACCGGCAACGACAGATTGATGCCGCCGCTGCGGACCCGCAGCGGTTGCGAAACGCGCAACGCCCACAGGTCGCCGCGCGTCAATATGCCGGTGCGTGTCGCATCGAACGACCAGGCGTCGGTCTGCAGCCAATCGCGTCCGGGACGCAGGCCGGTTGCGTCCAGCCGCGTCCAGCCTCTCCGATAGGCGCCGCCAAGCTGCCAGTCCCCGCCGAGGGCCAATTGCGCCATGGTGTCGACAAACCAGCTCTTCGCGCCGGCATCGCCAGTCCATAGGTTGGTCGTTGCCCCCAGGATCGTCCCGGATTCTTCGAGCAATGTGCCCGCTACGCCCAGTTTCAGAGGCCCAAATCTGCTGCCGGCCCCGATCCGGCTGCGCATATATTTGCTGTTCCGATAGCCGGGCTTTTGCAACCGGTTCAGATCGTCGTTCCAGGCCCGGACGTCGCCCATCTCCCCCGACATCGAAAGCGCCACGCGACCGATGCCATGCCGGTAGGCCAGCGATATATCGGGGCGGGACGAGAAGCCGAGCGATTGGGCCGCATTGTCGGCAACGACAAATGATATTGCGCGACCGAAGTCGGCTGAATCAAGCAGCGTGTCGCTGCCACGACCAATGCCGAGCGCAACCTGGCTGTTCCGGTCGAGACGGGTGATCACGCTGCCAGCTATGGCGCGGGCCTGTGCCCGCTCCCGCGGCGAAAGATCCAGCCGTTCGGGACCAACCCTGTCGCTGCGCCGCGCAACGGTCAGCGCGATCGACAGTCCGCTGCTTCCGGCCAATCCGGTGTCGATGCCGTTCTGCAGCGCGGTGCCCAGTCTGGGCGCGATCGCCGCCGTAGCGAGGCTGCCGGAAAAATCGATGTCATAGGCCCGTCCGAAATCGTCCAGTACGACACCCCGTGGTCCGCCTTTTCGCGTGGCATCGCCCATGGCGGTTGCCAATATGCCGTTCGATTTCAGGCTGACCGGAACCGCCGCTTGCGCCAGCGAGGTTTGCCCCTGCGGCTGGAACGCCCGTTCGATATTCAACTCGCCATTGCCGTAGATGGTGTCGACGCCGGTCGCGCCGAGATCGGTCGTCGTGCGCAACAACAGGTCGACAATCTGTTTGCCGGTCAATGTCGGAAAGGCCTGTGCAAGGAGTGCGACCGCGCCTGAAACGACGGGCGCGGCAAAACTCGTGCCGCTCCACAGAAAGGCAGTCCCGCTTTCGTCCGGCGCTCTTACCCTGACCCCAAGCGCCGTGAGATAGTAAGCCGCACTGTTGCCCGCCCTGTTGGAGAAAGCGGCAATCTGCTGATTGCTGTCGGTTGCACCGGCAATGATAACCTGCCCCCGGGCGATCGGGTCGCGCGCTATCTGCGCAAGAAGGTCGGGATTGACGGCGTTGGTCGGATCGGTGTCGAACTCGTTGCCTGCCGATATCACGATCACCAGTCCTGCTGCCGTGGCCCGGTCGATCGCGTTTCGAAGGTTGAAATTCGCAGGCGAGCCGCCGAGTGAAATGTTGATGACCCGGGCGCCAACGGTTCGGGCGAGATCGACCGCTTCCGCCATGTCGTTGTCGTCATGGTCGCAGCCATCGGTGCCGCAGCTGCCGACGCCGTCGGTACGCAGCACCAGCAATGTCGAATTGAAGGCAACGCCATGTGTGCCGGAATCATTCTTTGCACCGAGCAGGACGGACGACACCGCGGTGCCATGCCCGCCCACATCCTGAAGCCCGCGATTTCCCACAAGGTCCGCCGACTGCGGGTGGATTCGGCCGGCAAATTCGGCGCTCGCCGTGTCGATTCCACTGTCGATTACGCCCGCAATCACGCCCTGTCCCGTCGCGCCGGCATTATAGGCAGAAATTGCGCGTGCCTGAACCGCCGCGTTGGACCGCTGATATTCTGCGGTGTCGAACGATGAACCAGGTGGCGGCGGCGGTGGTGGAGGTGGTGGCGGCGTTACCGGAGGCGGTGGTGTTGGCGTGGAATTTACGCCCCCGCCGCTGCCGCAACCAGCCAGGGCAAGCGAGAAAACAATGGCGGTACCGACTGCAATCAGCTTTTTCGACTTTGGCTTTTTAAGCTCTGCCATTGTAATTCCCCACAAACCCGGTTGGCATAGTCGTCCCTCAGTGCTTTCGCTACAATTAACATGAACATGGCTTGCGAGATTTGACAGCTGTAGTTAACGGGGCGGCGATGTCTCCGGCTTCCCATCCCGACTTCGGCCATATCGAAACCTGGATTTTCGATCTGGATCTGACGCTCTACGCGCCGGAGCATGGCATTATGGAGCAGGTGCGCAACCGGATTGCCGACTATGTCGAGGATTATTTCAAGGTCGATGGTGAACGCGCGCACCAGATCCGCTACGACTATTGGCGCAAATATGGGACAACGCTGGGCGGCCTGATGGCCGAACATGGTGTCGATCCGCATGGCTATCTGGATTTTGTCCATGATGTCGACCTGTCGCTGCTCCGGCCCTGTGATCGGTTGCGTGCGGGGATCGAGGCGCTGCCGGGCCGAAAGCTGATCTTCACCAATGCCGACGCGCCCTATGCACGGCGCGTGCTGACGGCGCGCGGTCTTGATGGGCTGTTTGAAGATATTTTCGATATCCACCGGATGACGCATAGGCCGAAGCCGTCGATGGATAGCTACCACGCGCTGTGCCACCAGTTCGACATCGACCCTGCGGCTGCGTTGTTTGTCGAAGATTCGGCGCACAATCTGGAACCGGCGAAAAAGCTTGGCATGACGACGATATGGGTCAATCACGCCGCCGATGCGGAGTCCAGCGACGATCGTCCGCATTATGTCGATCATGAAATAGATGACGTAGCCCATTGGCTGGTCGGAACGAAGGAATAGCCATGAGCGAAACACTGCAAGCCATCATCGAAAAAGCCTGGGACGAGCGCGATGGTGTCACCATCGGCACCGGCGGCGAAGTGCGCGCTGCGGTCGTCGAGGCACTCAATCTGCTCGACAGCGGCCAGCGCCGGGTTGCCGAAAAGGTCGATGGCGCGTGGCAGGTCAACCAATGGTTGAAAAAGGCCGTGCTGCTGTCGTTCCGG
This sequence comes from Sphingomonadaceae bacterium, assembly GCA_020847445.1. GTDB lineage: Bacteria > Pseudomonadota > Alphaproteobacteria > Sphingomonadales > Sphingomonadaceae > Sphingorhabdus_B. The sequence goes on from JADLBY010000061.1 coordinate 6,703, forward strand.
CTGAACGATATGGAAACGATCCCCGGCGGACCCGGCGGCGCGCATTGGTGGGACAAGGTGCCGTCCAAATTTGCCGGTTGGGGCGAAAACCGCTTTCGCGAAGCCGGATTTCGTGCCGTTCCCGGCAGCATCGTCCGCCACAGCGCCCATATCGGCAAGGGCGTGGTGCTGATGCCCAGCTTCGTCAATCTGGGGGCCTATGTCGACGAGAACAGCATGGTCGACACCTGGGCAACCGTCGGCAGCTGCGCACAGATCGGGAAAAATGTGCATCTTTCAGGCGGCGTCGGGATTGGTGGGGTGCTTGAACCCCTGCAGGCCGGACCGGTCATCATCGAAGACGACTGCTTTATCGGTGCACGCTCCGAAGTGGTTGAGGGCGTAGTCGTCGAACAGGGTGCGGTTCTGGCGATGGGCGTTTTCCTGTCGTCGACGACCAAGATCATCGACCGCGCGACCGGCGAAGTCTTTGTCGGTCGGGTGCCCAGCTATTCGGTCGTTGTCCCCGGTGCCCTGCCCGGAAAGGCATTGCCCGACGGATCGCCCGGGCCGAGCCTTGCCTGCGCGGTGATTGTCAAGCGCGTGGACGCGCAGACCCGTTCCAAGACGGCCATCAACGAATTGCTGCGCGACTGACAGCAATTAGATTTCGACGAACTGCATCCGGTTTTGCTTGCAATAAAAGAGCGAATCGCTCTAATTTGCTTGTGCGGACCGGGCCCCTCTGGCGCTCGCTTCTTCGGAAGGAACGTGATGTCGGCCGCATCGGATCTCCGGTGCTTGGGGTTGCGGTCCCTGTTTCCCCCGAACGCCCTTCCCGACGCCGGAGCTCCGATTGAACACCAACTGTTCAAGAGGAGAACAAGATGTCGGAACATACATTCCGCTTGATGCAATATCACCAGAAACTCGACGAGGAGTTGCGCGCCGAACTGCGCCGCAGCTGGCCCAGCTTTGCCCGTATCCAGCGGCTGAAGCGCATGAAGCTGGCGGTAAAGGACAAGCTGCAGGCTTTGCTGAGCAAGCGTCGCAAGGCTTCGGTCTGAATTCAGGCTGGCTGCGCGCGCCGCCCTCTTCCGAATCTGGCCCACAGCCGGATTGCCAGCGCCACCAGCAACAGGGGTGCAAACAGGCGCCCCTCGACGTGGTAGGCCGGGTCTTCATGGATGGCCCGGCCGCCATAGCTGATCAGGAATATCAGCCAGATATAGTGCAGCCCGACAATGTGCAGCCTTTTCCACCAGCGCCCCATGGCGCGCTGCGCCGCATCATTGGACGTCAGCGCCATCAGATAGATGAACGCATAGGCCAGCGCCCCGCCCGCCAGCGTCATCAGCGGTCGTGGGCGAAAGAGCGTGATGTTGACTAGCAGGGCCGCCAGATGGATGCTATGTGCCAGCGCGAAGGCCAGTCCCCATTGTCGCCGTCGCCGCAGCAGCGTGCGCGTCGTCGCTCCGGGGGCCAGACGGTAAAGGCTGCTGGCCAGATAGGTGATCAGAAACAGCGGCAATGCCGCCCGTGCCGTCCAGCGGGCGGCGAGCAGCGCGGCATCGGAGGATGTCGGCCCGCTCCAAAGCGCAAGGCCGATGGCAAAGCCTGACAGCGCGAGCGCGACGGCGAAGGGGACATAGCGCTGTTCGGGCAAGGCCGGGCCAGGGGTGATCAGGGTTTCAGCAAGTCGAGCACCGCTGCCGTCATCGCCTCCACACCCAATCGCACCGAAGGTTCGGGGTCGATCCTGAACAGTGGGGAATGATGTCCGGTAATAGGCGGTCCGCCATTTCTGGCCGCCTTGATCCATTCGGGATTGGTGCCGCCCACGGCGAAATAATATCCGGGAATGCCGAACGACGGATCGACGAAGAAGGCGAAATCTTCCGCGCCCATATTGGTCTGCTGGAACGGCACAACCACGTCCTTGCCCAAGGCGTCGGCGATCGCTCCGTTCAGGCGGCGCGCCAGCGCGGCGTCGTTGACCGTTACGGGCGTCGTTTCGGTCACCTTGACGATCGCCAGCTTGTCTTCAGGCAGTCCGTTCGCGCGCCCGATGCCGACAGCAACGCGTTCGATCGATGCGATCAACTGGTCGCGCACCGCCTTGCTGTTGGCGCGCACGGTGACCTGCAGGTCGGCATATTCGGAAATGATATTGTGTTTCTGCCCTGCGTGGAAGGCGCCAACGGTGATCACGCCGGCATCAAGCGGGCCTTTTTCACGGCTGATGATCGACTGCAGCCCGACGACGATCTGCGAAGCGATATACACCGGATCGCGGCCCAGATGCGGTGCCGCACCATGCGTTGCAATGCCCGGCACGCGGATGTCGACGCTGTCGGCGGACGAATATTGGATGCCCTCGGATGCCGAAATCTTGCCGGTCGGCAGTTCGGCAGCGACATGGAAGGCCAGCGCGTAATTCGGCTTCGGAAAGCGGGTGTAAAGCCCGTCCTTCACCATCGCCGCGGCGCCGCCGACACGTTCCTCGGCAGGCTGGACGATGAAGAGGACGGTGCCCTTCCACCGGTCCTTCATCCGCGCAAGCTGGCGTGCGGTGCCGACCAGCGAGGTGATATGCACATCATGCCCGCAGGCATGCATCACCGGCATTTCAAGGCCATCGACGCCAACCTGTCTGACGGTCGAGGCGTTGGCATTGCCCGAACGCTCCTGAACCGGCAGGCCATCCATATCGGCGCGCACCAGCACGACCGGACCGTCGCCGTTTTTGAGCATGCCGACCACCCCTGTCTGGCCGACCTTTTCGGTTACGACCATGCCAGGGACGGCACGCAGTTCCTGCGCCATGCGCGCGGCGGTCTTGTACTCGCGGAATGACAGTTCCGGATTGCGGTGGAAATGGTCCCACATCGCGCCCAACAACTTGTCATAATCGGCCTTGATGTCGGCCGAATAGTCGGGCTGTGCAACCGCCGGAGCGGAAAGCGCTGCGACCGCAGCGGTGGCACTGAGCAATAGTCGTCCGATGTTCATCTCATCCTCCCTGTTGCGGCAAAGACTATCACGGACAGGCCTCAAGGCAATGGCCTACCGGCGTTTCGGCGGGTACCATCGTCACATATTGGGCAAAGCCCTTGCGCGTGGCAGGATTGACCCACAGCCCGGCGCGCAGCGCATAGGCTTCGCCGACATGGCCGATCCAGATCGTGCCCTTGCTGTCCGGATGAATATGCACGCCAAGCCCATAGGCCTTGAAATAGCCATTGTCTGTATCGCCGTTGAAACCCGTATCACGCCACTGCATGCGCGTCATTTCGGCAAATGCCCGGCGTGACAGCAGCGGTCGACCGCCATTGATCAGCAACTGGCCGATCCGGGCCAGATCCTGCGCGGAAATGCGCAAGCCGCCTTGCGGGCTGAACGAGGAGCCGTTTTTGCCGATTTCATAGCGCGTCAGGTCGCAGCCGCCGTCGCTGGCTGGCTGGACCGGGCAGGGGTCGGCCCCCCGGACCGCTGCGTCGCGCGCCAGATCGCCATTGGCCCGGAGCAGGGTGACTGCCTGCGCGCGGCGCCCGTTGCTGCAACCTGCCCCCCAGTTGAAGCAGGCATCGAGGCGCATGGGTTGCAGGACCTTGCGTGCGATCAGCCGGTCGAAACGCTGGCGCGTTGCCGCCTCGACAGTGGCTGCGATCACCGGGGAATTGAGGTTGGCATAGCTGAAATAGTCGCCCGGCTTATAGCCGGGATGCCAGATCGCCGGATTGGCCACCACCTGCTCCAGGCGGCCGTCAAGCGGCAGCAGATAATCGATATTGTCGCGTATCCCCGACGTATGGCTGAGCAGGTGCCGCAAAGTCACTATGCGGTCCGGAAAGGCCGGATTGCGGACCGGAAAGCCCAGATAGGTGCCGACATCGCGATCAAGATCGATCGCCCCTTCGTCGACCAGCCGCATGACGGCAATCGCGGTTACCAGCTTTGATATCGACGCCACGCGAACGGGGTCGGCGGTGGTCACCTTGCGACCTACCACACCCGCATCGCCCTCAGCCTGTTTCGCGACAATGGCGGTTGCGGAAAAATCGACGCGAACGCGCGCAGGCTGGGGCATTGGGGCCTGCGCGAAGGCGACAGAAGAAGCAGCGACCGCTGCGGCCGCTGCAGCCAGGGCCGCCAGCCGGGCGGCGGCTATTCGTCGCCGCGACACGCGCCCTCATGCTTTCCGGTCATTTTGCCTTTCAGCTTGATCTTGCCCGCCATCGGCACCTGCACCTCCAGATCGGTATCGAACTGGAAGTCGGCATCGCCCATCGTCCCGTCCAGGTTCATCTTGGCCTTGCCCAGGTCGCCCATCCCGCAGGAAAGCGCCATTTTCACGCGGTTTCCGGCAATGTCGAACTGCTTGTAGCTGCAATCCTCGGCACCCTTGCCGCCAAAGAAATCGGGGCCGGGCTTGGCCGCATCTGCTTCGCTGAGGCAGGATACACCCGAAGCACCCTTGGCCAGTTCGGCCTTGATGCTCGCCTTTTCCTGCTCGCCAAGGCGCGGCACATCGATGTCGGTAAAGGCAAAGTCCATGCGCCAGCGTCCGGGCTGCATCGCGAGATAGCCGTCGCGGCGCATCTCTTCGGCGCGCTCGGCGCGTGAAACACTTCCGTCGCCATTGGTGTCGGCGCTGTCGCTACAGCCTGCAAGCGACGCGAGCAGAACCAGCGCCGCATATTTGCCAGTGGTCTGGATGGACATGATCAGGCCGGACAATCGCCAATCCGCCTGCCTTCGATGTGACCCTTCATGGTCATTTCACCCATCGGCGTGCCGGATGTTTTCTGTTCCATGGTCATCGAATAGGTCTCGCCCTCAAAGCGCCCATCCATCTTGCTGGCAACGGTAATACCGGTCTGCGGCTTGCAGGTCATCTGCACCGCCATGCTATTGCCCGAACGGTTGAGTTTTTCAAAAGTGCAATTGCTGCTCGCATCGCCGCCGAAAAAGTCCGCTCCGGGATTTTCAGCCTGTTCCTTGGTGAGGCAGGACTTGACGCTCATCTCGCTCATCTCGCTCATCGCCTTGGTCATCTGCTCCTTGGCGGCCGCTGGCAGGCCGGGGGCGTCGAGGCTGTCAAACTTGATCTTCACTTCCCACAGCCCGGGCTTCATTGCAACTGCGCCGCCCGATGACAGCTCTTTCTGCGCCTCTTCGGCGCTGACCTTGCCGTCACCATCGCTATCGGCACCCTTGTCCGAACAGGCCGACAGCGCAAGCGCGGCACAAGCGGCACCGCTGACAATGAACTTCCGCATCTGCAATTCCCTCCACTGAATAGCTACCCAGCGCCTGTTTGTCGCGAAACCGCCACGATGGCAACCGTTTTGCGGCGATTGCGCTTCGTTCATGACAAGGACAGTCGAGATGGTTAAGGAAGCGCCAGACCTGTTAACGGAGTAAGACCCGATATGAAGCGTTTTGTTGTTTTTCTGATGGTTGCGCTATTCGGCGCAGGAATCGCGAACGCCCAAACCGATGCAGCGGCGGCCACACCGACGCCCGCTGCAGATGATGCCGAAAACACCCTCTATCTCGACCTTTCGACGGGCGGTCGGGTCACGATAAAGCTGTTTCCGCAGGTCGCCCCCGCCCATGTTGAGCGGATCAAGACTCTTACCCGGCAGGGCTTTTACAATGGCATCATTTTCCACCGCGTGATCGATGGCTTCATGGCGCAAACCGGCGACCCTACCGGCACCGGCACCGGCGGTTCGCAGCTGCCGGACCTGAAAGCCGAATTCAATCCGTCGCCGCATCTGCGCGGCACCGTTTCGATGGCGCGGGCGCAGAGCGATGACAGCGCCAACAGCCAGTTCTTCATCTGTTTCCAGCCGCGCTTCACGCTCGACAACAAATATACCGTCTTCGGGCGCGTGGTGTCGGGCATGCAATATGTCGACGCGATCCAGCGCGGCGAGCCGCCTGCGACGCCGGACAGGATCGTTCAGGCCTCGATAGCTGCCGACCATGTACCGGCGCCCAACTTTGCCGCGCTGGCGAAACCGGCCGCACCGGTTGAGGCTCCGGTCACCGTCGGCGATCTAGGCAAGCCGCTGAACTAGGCCTTCGCGAAAGGACAAGACGCCCTTATGCGCGTCGACCTGTTCGATTTCGAGCTTCCGCCAGAGCGGATAGCGCTGCGGCCCGTGTCGCCGCGCGATGCCGCGCGCATGCTCTGCGTGTCGGGCGACGGGCGGCTGGAGGATGCGCAGATTTGCGATCTGCCACAGCGGTTGCGGGCGGGCGATTGCCTTGTGTTCAACGATACCCGCGTCATTCCCGCGCAACTGGAAGGGCGGCGGGGCGAGGCGAAGATTGGTGCAACGCTGCACAAGCGCGTCGACCTGCGCCGCTGGCAGGCCTTCATCCGCAACGCCAAGCGGTTGAAGCCGGGGGACGAGATCGTTTTTGGCGGCGGTGTCACGGTGACCGCCGAAGCCCGGCTGGAGGATGGTAGTTATGTCCTCCACTTTCATGGTGAGGAAGCCGTCGAATTGCTGCTCGAACGGGCGGGCACCATGCCGCTGCCGCCCTATATCGCCAGCAAGCGCGGCATCGACGCGCGCGACCGCAGCGATTACCAGACGATGTTTGCCGAAAAGGACGGCGCGGTTGCCGCACCCACTGCCTCGCTGCATTTCACGCCTGCGCTGATGGCGGCGCTGGCGGCTGCCGGAATCGGGCATGAGACGCTGACGCTGCATGTCGGTGCGGGCACCTTTCTGCCGGTAAAAGCCGACGATACCGATGCCCACCGGATGCACAGCGAATGGGGGCGGATCGACGCCGCAACCGTCGAACGGCTGAACGCGGTGCGGGCCAGGGGCGGCCGGATTGTCGCGGTCGGCACGACCTCGCTGCGCCTGCTGGAAAGCGCAACCGGCGAAGATGGGCAGG
>JADLBY010000062.1 GCA_020847445.1 Sphingomonadaceae bacterium
GCGCCAAGCCCGCACCCTCCAGGTGATCCATGAAACGCGCCCCTCGCAGCCGTCAACGCCATGATTTATATGCGAAATATCACGATTACGACAGCGAAATCAGCGACTTACTTGGAGAATGTGGGCTACAATTGGTGCGTTCGGTTGCTTTTGGAACGTATAACGGCCTTCTGCGAAATTCGCCGCGCGCTCGATTATCCAGGCATCGAGAACTGCAAAATCAAGATTGAGTTTTCTCGGCGCGGTGGACATCGATATAGCCAGACGAACGCCTACACCCTGTATTTGCGTCATCAGGAACTGGCGGGTTCGCTCTACCTGACAAAGCGCCAGATCATCACCGACTTGCTCGACACGGACATCATGGAACATCACCCGCATTGGAGCCGCCCTGGCCTTCAATTGGCCGACATTGTTGCAAGCGGGTTCTTCGCTGCTGCAAACACAATCGGTCCGGGAACATGGGACGTTGAACCTGCCAAGGCATTGAAGCGGATTATGGCGACAGAGAAGGATTGCTGTCGAGACTTCGGAGTCTGCCTACAACCGACTGCAATATGGAAAGCCAATCTCACCGAAAACCAACGGCAGATTTTCGAGCATTTCGATTATCAGTTTGTAAGGTGGTAGGCCCCGGCCCCGCGTTCCCGCTTGCGTTTAGGTCACCAATCAGTGCGGCGACCGTCAAACTGGCTGCACTCTGTCCTTTGCTCAGAGCGCGCAGGGTAGTTCCGGCGTAGCCTACCGATTGACTCGATATAGAGGATCGGCGAGCTTGTCAAGATTCATCGTTTGGAATCATGAAGTTAAGGGTAAGCTGTTCTATTCCATTCCGTTTGTTTTGCACATACCGGTGCGGCTTTGTTCTCCATCGAGTCCGGCGACGCGGTTTGTCTGGTTGCGGCTCCGGCGCTTTAGCCGTTAACAGGTCGATAAGTTAGCCGCTTGCCGCTGATACCCTTCATCGCTTCAATAGAGCGCAGATAGTCATCGATGCCGTTGACCTGACGGTTGCTGTAACGGAAATCGAACTCGGCCAGATAACGGTGAAGGTGGCGCTCGCTGCAATGCTGATAAACGCCGCGCATACCCCGCTTAAAGATCGAGAAGAAACCTTCGATATCGTTAGTGGTCTTGCCGTTCTTCACATACTGGTTAGCACCGTGAAGCAAGCGGACATGGCCGACAAACCGCTTGCCGATATTCTTATAATAGGGCGATTCATCGGTAACGAGAATGCTTTCGCGGTGCACGTTCTCGCTGACAATTTGCGCGACTTCATTCGCGGTTAGACCCGGCGCATAGACCGAACGGGTTTTGCCGGTGCGCTTATCAAGCAAGCTGACAATGCGCATTTTGTGCATAGGGCCACGATTTTTGGCAGCGCCTACGCGGTTGCCGTAGTAAGTTTCATCGGCCTGAACATCGTTACCGCCACCGCCGAACGGGGCAAGCTGACCGTCGCGCATTGCTTCGCGAATGCGGTGAGCAAGAAACCAAGCGGACTTGTAGGTAATTTCCAGAACACGGTGAAGCTGGTGAGCCGAAATGCCCTTCTTGCTGCTGGTCATCAAATAGACGGCCTGTAGCATCTTGTGGAGCGGCATACGACCATGCTCGAACACAGTGCCAACCTTCACGGTGAACTGCTTGCGGCACTCACCACACTTTTTCAGACCGTGACGTACAGCACCTTCGGGCGACTTTTTGGAAGCCTTGCCGCGAACGTCCGACAGATCATAAACACGACCACCGACAACGCCGCAATGCGGGCAAACAACGCCTTCCGACCAGATGATACTTTCCAAATAGGTGAAAGCCTTGGCTTCATCGTGGAAATAGGGCTTGGACAAAACAGACATAACTAACTCCTTGGAATCGTTATGCCTTAGTCATCGTGGTTTGTAAAGTATATAATTGCCAATATCGGATATGCCCTCCCCCAAAAACCCGCCGCGCAAGGCGGCGGCGCCTGCGCCCGGAACGCTGACGCTCCCTCTTTCGCCCAAATTGGCGGAGTTGCAGGCGATGCTGGACGAACTGGCGAAGAGCGAGCGGATGACGCGGCTGGTCGATTATCTCGACGATTTGCGCAAGGAATTCGACGCGACGGCTGCCGAGCTGAAGACGCTGGGCTTTTGCGCGCCCTGCTATTTGTCCATTCTCGACGATGGCGATGACCATGATTGCCCCGAGGAGGAGTGGTAATGGCGCGCAAACGCAAGCCGGAGGACGATCTGGCCGCCGCCTGTGCCAACCCCGCGCAGCATATTCCGCCCGGGCCGATCAAGGCGGATTTCGCCACCATGATGCCGGGCTATCCCAAACGCCATGATGGCTGGAACCAGCAGCGGCTGCAGCGCTTTCTGGATGTATTGGCGCATACCGGCTGTGTCGAGGATGCGTGCCGTTGTGCAGGCATGTCGGATGTTGCGCCTTATCGTGCGAAGAAGAAATATCCGCTGTTTGCCGCCGCATGGGACGACGCGCTCGAACGATCGCGCCAGGGGCTGATCGCGATTGCCTATCAGCGCGCGGTCGAGGGGCGCGAAACGGTGATCATCCGCAAGGGCGAGGAATATCAGCGCAAGATCGAACCTTCGGATGCGATGCTCGGGCTGCTGATCAGGCGCGGCGATATGACGGGCGGCAAGCTGGCGGGGACAGCGGAGGATGTGCTGACATTCGAGGAATGGCAGGCGGGCTGGATTTTCAAAAAGCATGGCGGCAAATGGAAACCGCCCAGCGACGCCGAAGTGAAGGTGCGGCTGGCCGCCAAATTCGAACTGATGCGCCAGCGGATGTTCGCCGATGCGGATCGGCAGGGTGTGTGTGACCGTTGCCACGCGCCGCTGCCGCCGGGCGTCACCAACCAGATGCTGTATGAGGGGAAGGGCTGAACGGTTCGGGCCGGCTGCTTTGGGCCGATCAGGACGAAGATGTAAATTCTGCGGGTTACGCGGCGTAATTGACCGCGCATTTACCCTTCCGAAACATGCGATCTTTATGCCCTGTCGCCAGATGAACTGGACAAAACCGAACATGGCAGCGAAGAAAAAACTGTGGGACGCATCGGCGGAGACGCCGTCGGAGGAACGCCGGGGCGGCTTTCTGGGGCGCTTTTCGGCGCGCAGCCGTTCCGAAAAACCTGCTTCCATGCCCAAAACCTCGTCGCGCGACGCGCTGTTGCTGTTGCAGAATTTCGAGGATAGCGGGCGCGGCTGGTTCTGGTCGACCGATGCCGACGGGCGGCTCAACTATCTGAGTGAATCGATCTGCGCCAAGCTTGGCCGCCCGTTCGAGGAGCTGGCCGGTAACCATTTTGTCGAACTTTTCCGCAAGCCCGAGGCGAATGAGGACCGGCAACGGACGCTGCCCTGGGTGCTGATGCGGCAGTCGAAATTCGAGGATCTCGCGCTGCAGGCGGCGGGCACCGAGGATGAAATCTGGTGGTCGGTTTCGGGGCGCCCCTTTCACACGGCCAATGGCGACTTTGCCGGCTATCGCGGCAGCGGCACCGACATCACCGAACAGCGCATGGCGGCGAAGGACAATGACCGGCTGGCAACCTATGACTCGCTGACCGGCCTGCTCAACCGGCACCGCATGGGCAAGCTGCTCGAAGCCACGCTGTCGGCCTTCCAGAACCAGCGCCGCGCCTGCGCGATCATGCTGATCGATCTCGACCGGTTCAAACAGGTCAACGATACGCTGGGCCATCCGGCGGGCGATGCCTTGCTGAAGCAGGTGGCCGAACGACTGATCAAGGTGGTCGGCGATCGCGAAAAGATCAGCCGTCTGGGCGGTGACGAATTCCAGATCATATTGCAGGATGAGGATGATCGCGGCGCGCTGGGCGAAATGGCCGACAAGATCATCAAGAGCCTTTCGCACCCCTATTCGATCGAGGGCAGCCGCTGCATCATCGGCGCGTCGGTGGGGATCGCCGTCAGCCCGTTCGACGGCCAGTCGAGCGAGGAGCTGATCCGCAATGCCGACCTTGCGCTATACGCGGCCAAAGGGGGCGGCCGTGGCCGTTTCCGCTTCTATTCGAGCGATCTGCTGCAGGCCGCCGAGGACCGGCGCGTGCTTGAGGAGGATTTGCGCGACGCGCTCGAAAAGGGCCAGATCTGGCTTGCCTATCAGCCGGTGGTCAACGCGCGCAGCAATGTCGTGACCGGTTTTGAGGCGCTGATCCGGTGGAACCATCCGGAGCGCGGCAATATCTCGCCCGCATTGTTCATACCGATCGCCGAGGAAGCCAATCTGATCGGCGCGCTGGGCGAATGGGCGCTGCACAAGGCGTGCGAGGAAGCGGCCAGCTGGCCGGGCAAGATGAAGGTCGCGGTCAACGTATCGCCGGTCCAGTTCGCCAATGTCATGTTGCCCAAGACCGTCGAGAGCGCGCTTGCCGCGTCGGGGCTGGCACCGGGGCGGCTCGAGCTTGAAATCACCGAAAGCGTGTTCCTGCAGGATTCGGCCGATACCGACCGGATGTTTACCGAACTGAAGCGGCTGGGCATCCGGCTCGCGCTCGACGATTTCGGCACCGGCTATTCCTCGCTCGGCTATCTGAAGACCGCGCCGTTCGACAAGATCAAGATCGACCAGAGCTTTGTCCGCGGTGCGACCGAACCCGAATCGCGCAACGGCGCGATCATCTCCGCCATTGTCGCACTGGCGGAGGCGCTGGGGATGGAGACAACCGCCGAGGGGATCGAGTCGCTCGACCAGCTCGACCTGATCCGCAGCCTGCATGTCAGCCATGTTCAGGGCTATGTGTACAGCCAGCCGGTGGCAAACGAGGTGCTGCTCGAACGGTGCGAGGCGGGCGACTGGGAAATCACCCCGTCGGGCCCTGCGGTGCAGCGCAGCGACCGGCTGTCGATGTATCGCAAGATCGGCGCGATCCACGAGGATCATTATTACAATGTCGTGTTGCGCAACCTTTCGGTTTCGGGCGCGCTTATCGAGGGCATCATGGATGTGCCGCTGGGCACCAGCTTTGTCATCGATTTCGGCGATGGCCAGCTGGCGATTTCGACCGTGGTGCGCTCGATGGGGCCGCAACAGGGGGTCGAGTTCGAGGAACGGCTGGTCAGCGACGGCAATGGCGGGCTGTGCACCAGCCGCCGGATTTCGCCTTACATGATGGCCGCGGCCGGGATGCCGATGTCGAACCTGCCGCCCGGCTATTACGACAATATCGAGGAACAGAAGCGCCCGAAAACGCTGCCCGCATTCAGCACCGCTGCCGAATGGAA
>JADLBY010000063.1 GCA_020847445.1 Sphingomonadaceae bacterium
CCAGTTCGGCCCGACGATTGGCCGACAGCTTTTTGCTGTCATCCAGGCCTTCGATATCTTCTTCGCCAAGAATGACCGCTGCGGCAACGACCGGGCCAGCCAATGGCCCCCTGCCCGCCTCGTCCACGCCGACAATCATGTCCGCCAGGCCGGATAACGCCGGTTCTCGCCCGCGCTGTACAGGCAGATAATATTGCCCGAAGGATCGGGCAGCCGCGCCTCGCGCCAGCCCCAGCTTGGATCCTGCGGCATCTGTTCGAAGGAAAAACCTTCGCTGACCAGTTCGTTGACCCAGGCATCGAGCCGCTTGCTTTCGAAATAGACCACCGTCGAGGTGCCGATGTCGCCGCCTTCATGGATGGAGAATGTGACGCCATTGGGCACTTCAAAGCGGGCATAGCCGTTCGACGGACTATCGACGATCTGCCGCAGCCCGAGCGCGCGGTAGAAATCGACCGATGCGGCATAGTTGGTGCTGCCGACCGTTACCTGATTGAGCGACGGCCCTTCGACCATCGCGTCTTCACGGACATATTGGTGCCCCATGGGCCCATGCCCCTGACCAAGACCCGGCGCATCGTGCAACGCTAGACGGACGAACAGCCGCGCACGTTCGATCGATTGTTCGAGCGTAAAGCCCTGCCCCAGACCCGTCGCGATCGCGCTGGCCAATGTACAGCCGGTGCCGTGGGTGTTGCGGGTTTCGATACGCTCGTCGGTCCACAACACGCTGTGGCTGACGGCAACATCAAGTTGATCGATAATATGATCGCCCTCGGCATGACCGCCCTTGATCAACAACGGCATATGCCGTTCGAGCAACGCCGCCCGTCCGCCGAGCGCCTCAAGCTCGGGCAGATTGGGTGTCGTCAGCGTTGCCAGACGCATGAATCGTTCAAAGGCCGAAATCGTGTCGTCATCGGCAAGGATGGCACCGCTGCTGGCAACCATCACCGGATCGAAGACGATCGGGCAGGACAATTCGGCCAGACTGTCCGCCACCGCGTGCGCGGTTTCCGCATTGCCGATCATCCCGATCTTGACCGCATCGACGCCGATATCGCTGACGACGGCGGCGATCTGGTCGATCACCATCTGCGTCGGGATCATGTGCACGGCGTCCACGCCCAGCGTGTTCTGCGCGGTAATCGCCGTAACCGCCGTCATCGCATGACCGCCAAGCATGGTGACGGTCTTGATGTCGGCCTGAATACCCGCACCGCCACCGCTGTCCGAACCGGCAATGATCAGGATGCGCGCCGTGCTCATTACATATATTTCCGTTCGGTCGAGGGCGGGTATTTTTCCTGCAGCTTCTTCGTCCGCGTCGGCCGGTCAAGCAGTTCGCCACCGCAATTGGGGCAGCGTTCATCGAGTATGTCGGCACATTCGGCACAAAAGGTGCACTCGAACGAACAAATGAATGCGCCGCCTGCATGGGCTGGCAAATCGGTGCCGCAGCGTTCGCAATCAGGACGCATTTCGAGCATCAGGCCGCTTCCTCCACCGCCGCACAGATGCGGTCAACGATGGCGCGCACCTGCCTGGCATCGTCGCCTTCGGCCATCACGCGGATGACCGGCTCGGTTCCCGACGGACGGATAACAAGCCGTCCTGTCCCTTCCAGTTCCCGTTCCGCCGCGGCAATCACCGCCTGAACCGTGGCATTGTCCAGCGGCTTTCCGCCCGACTAGCGCACATTTTTCAGCAGTTGGGGAACCGGATCGAACAGGTGGAGCAGTTCGCTCGCCTGCTTGCCGCTATCGACCAGTTCGGCCAGGACGCGCAGCGCGGCAATCGTGCCATCGCCGGTGGTGGCATGGTCGAGCAGGATCATATGGCCCGACTGCTCCCCACCCACATTCATGCCGCGCGCGCGCATTTCCTCCAGCACATAACGGTCCCCCACCTTGGCGCGGACCAGTTCGAGATGCTGGCTTTGCAGATAGCGTTCGAGCCCCAGGTTCGACATCACGGTCGCAACAATACCGTCGCCACGGAGCAGCCCGTTGCGGTTCATCGCCGTGCCGAGCAGCGCCATGATCTGGTCGCCATCGACCACCCGGCCTTTTTCGTCGACCACGATCAGCCGGTCGGCATCGCCGTCGAGCGCAATGCCGATATCGGCACCCGCCGCCACAACGGTTTCCTGCAGCGTGGCGGTGTGGGTGGAGCCAACCCGGTCGTTGATATTCTTGCCATTGGGGTTGACGCCGATCGCGGTCACCTTCGCCCCCAGTTCCCAGATTGCCGCAGGTGCCACCTGATAGGCCGCGCCATGCGCGCAATCGAGTACGACATGGAGTCCGTCGAAACGGATATGTTCTGGCAACGTGGCCTTCACCGCGTGGATATAGCGCCCGCGCGCATCCTCGACCCGGCGCGCGCGCCCTATGTCCATAGATTTGGCGAGCCTTGGCGGCTGGTCGAGCAGTGCCTCGATGGCCAGCTCGTCCTTATCCGACAGCTTGAAGCCGTCCGGCCCGAACAGCTTGATGCCATTATCCTCGTAAGGATTATGGCTTGCCGAAATCATCACCCCCAGATCGGCGCGCATCGAACGCGTCAGCAATGCCACCGCAGGGGTCGGAATCGGGCCGAACTGGACCACGTCCATGCCGACGCTGGTAAATCCGGCAACCAGCGCATTTTCGACCATATAGCCCGACAGCCGCGTATCCTTGCCGATGACGACGCGGTGCTTGTGGTCACCGCGCAGGAAGTGCGCACCCGCCGCCTGACCGACCTTCATCGCCATTTCGGCGGTCATTGCACCGGCATTGGTACGTCCGCGGATACCATCCGTGCCGAAATATTTCCTACCGCCCAACTGTCAGACTCCTGTTTCACTTCCTCCGACCGGTCTTAGCCAGCGCAGCAGGCCGGACCAAGCCGGAAATTGATGTTTCACCGTAAAGTCTTGCCGCTTGTCCCATTTAAAAAGCGGTGCATAAGTGCAGCAGATTCGGGAACGGGGTGGCGCATGAAGAAGGCATGGATCATATTGGCAGCGCTGGTCGGCGGGCTGCTGCTCGGAATGTTCATCGGTGACCGCTCGCCGCTGTTTCACGACATCGCCGATGTGGTCGGGACAATCTGGCTGAATGGCCTGAGGATGACCGTGATTCCTCTGGTTGTCGCCTTGCTGATCACCGGCATAGTCCAGACCGCAAATGCCGCCAGCGCCGGACGCACGGCAATGCGTTCGGTCGTGACGATGATCTCGATCCTCGTCCTTGTCACGATCATGGCGGCCATAGTCACCCCGACGCTTTTGGCCATTTTCCCGCTCGATCCCGATGCCGCACAGGCGTTGCGGCAGGCGATGGGGGCGATCGAGCCCGCCGCCGCGCCGCCGCCGTTCAGCGAATTCCTGAAGGCCGTGGTTCCAACCAACCCGTTCCAGGCAGCGGCAAGCGACGCGCTGTTGCCGCTCATCATCTTTACCATCGCCTTCGCCTTCGCAATCACCCGTCTGGAACAGGCAAAAAAGCAGATATTGGCGGCATTTTTCGAAGCAATGGCCGAGGCGATGGTGACCGTGATCAGCTGGGTATTGGCGCTGGCCCCGATCGGCGTCTTCGCCCTGGGCGTGGTTCTGGGGATGACGGCGGGGGCGGCCGCCTTTGGCGCGCTGATACACTATGTGCTGGTCGTTACCGCCATAGGTACGATCATCATGCTGTCCGCCTATCCGGTCGCAATGTTCGGCGCGCGCTTCAACCTATTCGATTTCGCCCGCGCGGCGATCCCCGCCCAGTCGGTGGCAATTTCGACGCAAAGCTCGCTCGCGTCGCTTCCGGCTATGGTACAGGGGGCAAGGCAACTTGGTGTTGGTGCACGCAGCACCGACATTGTTCTGCCGATGGCGGTCGCGATCTTCCGCGCGACCAGCCCGGCGATGAACCTGGCGGTGGCGATTTACGTCGCGCACTGGATGGGCATCCGCCTGGGCCCCGAACAGATCGTCATCGGCGTTGCCGTTGCCTCGATCACCACTTTGGGTTCGGTCAGCCTTCCCGGCTCGATCAGCTTCATCGCGGCGATAGCGCCGATCTGCATCGCAATGGGCATACCCATCGAACCGCTTGCGGTACTGGTTGCCATAGAAACTTTCCCCGATATCATGCGCACATTGGGCAACGTCACCATGGATATTGCCGTCACCGGCACCATCGCCCGAGCGGAAGGCGATCTTGGAAAAGGAGAGGCAGAATGAAATATCGCAATCTGGGCCCCGCAGGCGCCGGCGGCCTGAAAGTCTCTGCCATCGGTGTCGGCTGCATGCCGATGATCAAGGGTGGCAACATCCTCTATGGCGAAGCCGCCGACCCCGACGAAGCCATCAAGACGATCCATCGCGCCATCGACCTGGGCATCACCTTTTTCGATACCGCCCAGATTTATGGCCCGTTCCAGAATGAGGAACTGGTCGGCGAAGCGATAAGGGGCAAGCGCGACGGGCTGGTGATTGCCACCAAATTCGGCTTCCGTTTCGACGGCAAGCAGATCATCGGCGTCGATGGCTCGGCGGCCAATGCCCGGCAATCGGTCGAGGGCTGCCTGAAACGATTGGGGATCGACTGCATCGATCTATTCTACCAGCACCGCGTCGATCCCAATGTTCCGATCGAGGAAACCGTGGGCGCGATGGCCGATCTGATCAAGGAGGGGAAGATCAGGCATATCGGCCTGTCCGAAGCAGGCCCCGAAACGCTGCGTCGTGCCGCCGCCGTTGCACCTATCAGCGCGCTGCAGAGCGAATATTCGCTGTGGGAACGCGATGTCGAGGAGGATATCCTGCCGACCTGTCGCGAACTGGGCATCGGCTTTGTGCCCTATTCGCCGCTGGGCCGCGGTTTCCTCACCGGCTCGATCCGCAGCCTCGACGATCTGCCCGCCAATGACTGGCGTCGCAATGATCCGCGCTATCAGGGCGATAATTTCGCGGCCAATCTGAAGGTGGTCGACGTCGTGGGCGAAGTGGCCGCCAAGCATGGCGTGTCGAACGCGCAGATCGCGCTAGCCTGGCTGCTCGCCCAGGGGGACGACATCGTGCCCATCCCGGGATTCAAACGGCGGGTGACGATGGAGGACAGCGCCGGGGCGGCGGACGTCGCGCTTGACGCCGACGATCTGGCCAGGCTGGACGCGGCCGCGCCACGCGGCGGAACCGCAGGCCCACGTTATGGCGAGGCCGGGATGCGGATGGTGCGGCTATAGCGCCAGCCAGCGGTAGATGCCCGCGCCATAATTGCCGAACAGGTTGTGCAGCCAGGTTGCGGCGAGCCAGAAGACGGCGCCGATCAGCAGCGTGCGCGGCTCGATTTTGGCCAGTTGCGACAGGCGCGGGATAAAGCTTGTCTGCCTTTCCCATTTCGCCCATGCCTCGCCCATCGCGGCTTCTTTCTTGCGATCCTGCCCATAGGAACCGGCGAGAGCGAGGAAGACCAGACTGCCGTTGAACAGGAAACTGTCCATGCGCGGCGCCACCAGCATGTGCGACAGGCCCCACAGCGCAATGCCCCACATCATAGGATGCCGGGTAACGCGAAACACGCCGGTGGGCACCTTCGCTGCCAATGTGCGAATACCGTCGCCATCGGGATCGGGCAGTGCCGGGTTGCCGCGAAACGACCCGGTGAAAAGGATTGCCGCGAGCAGCGTCAACAGGCTCGCAACGATCCAGATCGCATCGGTGGGGCCCCAGTGCATTATCCCCACAGGTGCACGGGAAAACTCCCACATCATCCAGCCAAGGCCGATAAACGACACAAGCGAATAAAGCCCCAGAAAGCCCTTTTCGCCCAATCGCCCGACCAACGGCCGTCGCAAGGGGTGGGACATGAGGAAGTGGCTGCCGACGAAAAAGACGCTAGCCGTCAACAACGGTGCCAGACTGTCCATTTTTCCCTCCTCACGCCACCTGGCGTCAATGCTGATAGGCTTTGGGCAATGCCCCTTCCTGCGGCGTGCGATAGCGGTCACGAAGCCGATCCTGCCGGTTGCCGAGCGGCTGTTCGATGCCGTCGATCAGGACATGCGTTGGCGCGCTGTACAGGTCCAGCGGATCGCCGTCCCATACCACAACATCGCCTGCCTTGCCCGCCTTGAGGGCACCGTACCTGTCGCCGACGCCGATAATGTCAGCCGGAACCGAACTGATCGCGGCAAAAGCCTCATCCCAGGTCAGGCCGCTGGCACGCGGAACGCGCTGCAGGCTGACAAGGTTGCCCGCATATTGGGTGGTATAGCGCAACTGGTGCGAATCCCGGTCATTGATCATGCCGATCGCAACCTTGACCCCGGCATCCTTCATCCGCCCGATATTCGACTGGGTTGCCCCCAGCATCTCGAATGTGGCAGGCAAATCGTTGAGCGCAGAGGCGATCACGGGAACCCCGGCCTGCGCCAGTTGCGATGCTACGCGCCACCCTTCGCTCGCCCCGACAAAGACCATCCTGATCGCGGGATAATCACGCTTCAGTTCCAGCAGGCGCAACATGTCATTGGCGCCCTCGACATGAATCAGTAGCCGTTGCTCGCCGCGCAGCACGGCTTGCAGGACGCGCGCATCTTCCTTTTTCAGCAGACCATCGTCAAAGGCATCGCTGCCCGAAACATGATCCTGGGCCTCGCGCAACATCGCCCGGAACTGCAGAAAATTGCCTGACCTGCTGCCGCCTGCAGCGGCGGCTCCGGCTTCGCCGAACTGGGCGAACTGGAACGCGCGCGGCTTGGCAATCGGATCGGTATCCGCGCCAAGATCGGCAATGGCACCCTGCCCGGCGAAAATGCCCGCACCATCATCCGGTGCGACAACCGCGCGGGTAACGCCCGCGCTGCGGTTGACGGCAATCGGCGAGCGGAACGGGTCTATTGCCGGAGCGACATCGATCGCCGCCGAAAAGCCGCTCCTCCCCCCGCTCTTGTCGTTGGTGCCGTCGACAGCATCGACCTCTGACAGACCAAGCCGGCTGAAGCCCGCAAAGATGCCGGGCGTCACCCATTTGCCGCTCGCGTCAATGGTGCGCGCGCCGGCTGGCACGGCAACGCCCTGCCCAGCTGCAACCACGGTTCCGTCGCGGATCACCACGGTCCCGCCGTCAATCGGTGCACTGCCATCGCCGATGACAAGCTTGCCGCCGGTAATGGCGATTGTTTCCGCCACAGCGGGCGATGCGAGCGATGCAATGGCTGCGGCTACGAACAGGAGGCGCTTCATTTCACATCTCCCTCGCCGGGCTGGCCAAGCTCGAAATCACTCACCGGTCTGCGTTTGGGATCGCTCGCGTCGAACAGCAATGCTCCGTCGATCCAGACCTTGTCAGGCCGCGAATATACCGACAGCGGGTTGCCGTTCCACAATACAAGGTCGGCCATCTTGCCGGGCTTCAGGCTGCCGGTCATCTTGTCGATGCCCAGCGCCTTGGCCGGATTGAAGGTCAGCCAGCGGATCGCGTCTGCATCCGAAATGGTGAAACCCATCCGGCGGCCGTTGGAAAGCGCCTTGGCAGCCTCCTGGTTCAACCGCTGGATCTGGTTTTCATCGTCCGAATGGATGATTACGCAGGCGCCTGCATTCTGCAAAATGCCCGCATTTTCGGGGATGGCGTCATAGGCTTCCATCTTGAAGCCCCACCAATCGGCCCATACCGCCGCGCAAACGTCATTTTCCTTCAGCAGATCACCGATCTTGTATGCCTCCACCGCATGGTGGAAGGTTGAGACCTTATAGCCGAATTCCTTGGCCATATCGAGAACGATGGCCATTTCGTCGGCGCGATAGCAGTGATTCTGGATCTTGATGTCACCGTCGAGCACACCGGCCAGAGTTTCCATGCCGATGTCGCGGGTAAAGTCCTTACCCGAATCCCGTTTCTTCCTGTATTCCTGCGCCTTGATCCAGGTCTGACGGTTGACCGCCAGATTGCCCATGCGGGTGGAGGGCATCCGCCCCTTGGCACCATAGACCCGCTTCGGATTTTCACCGCATGCCATTTTGAGGCCATAGGGCGCGCCGGGGAACTTCATCCCCTGCACCGTGCGCGCATAGACATTTTTGAGCACCACCGAACGGCCGCCCATCAGGTTTGCCGAACCGGGCAGAATCTGCAGCGCGGTCACACCGCCATTGGCAAGCGCGCGGCTGAAACCCGGATCCTGTGGCCACACGCTATGTTCCGCCCAGACCTCGGGTGTCGTCGGGCTGGTCGCCTCATTGCCGTCATCATGCGCGGCAACCGATGGCGTCGGATAATCGCCCAGATGCGAATGGATATCGATGATACCCGGCGTAACGAATTTGCCGGTTCCGTCGAACACCGCAATGTCAGCCGGTATCGGCGTGTCGGGTCCGCCGACCGAATGGATCTTGTCCCCGCCGAAAAACACCACACCATTATCGATCCGTCCGCCCTCGCCATCGAAAATGGTGACGTTGCGGATCGCCGTCGCCACCCCGGGATAGGGTTTATAGGTCGACGGATAAGGCAGATTGTCGGCCTTTGCAGGCTTGGCTGCCGGGGCATCCGCCGAAGCGCTTTTGGGCGCTTCGGAGGTGTTGGAGCAGGCAATCAGGGCAAGCGGAGCGGCGAGGATCGACCAGCGAAACTGTCCCTGCATCGTCAGGCTACCTTCTCTGCCTGGGGTTCTTCATCCTTCAGCGTATCCAGATGCATCCAGCGCTTCACCATCGGCGACAGCAGCAGGACGACCACGGCAACGCCGATCGAGATCCAGCCGAACAGTTCATAGACATCCAGCAGGCCCTGCTTGGTCATCTGGCCATCATGGCCGCCCGTGGCTTCGCCGATCTTGCCGGCGACGAAATTGCCGACTGCGGTCATGTAGAACCATGCGCCCATGATGAGCGAGGCGAGAAATTTCGGCGCGAGCCGGTTCATCGCCGACAGCCCGACCGGCGACAGGCAGAGTTCCGCCGTTGTTGCCAGCAGATAATAGGCAAAGACGAGGATGACCGGGGTCATCACCGCAACACCAAACGCTTCCGCGCCCCAGACGAGCACGAGATTGGCGAGCCCCATCTGCAGCAGCGCCAGGCCGAATTTCGCCGGAGCCGAAGGTTCTTTGCCGCGCTTGCCAAGCCAGACCCAAAGCCCGGCAAAAATGGGCGCACACAGCATGATGATGATCGGGTTGATCGACTGGAAGATAGCCGCAGGCACCCCGCCACGATCAACGAAGCGGTCGGTGAACAGGTTCATCGATCCGCCCGCCTGTTCAAACAGCCCCCAGAAAAGCGGATTGAGCGAAATCAGGAACAGGATGGCGAACATGCGTTCGCGCGGTTCCTTGTCGAGCTTGAAGCTTTCATAGAGCACATAGCCGAGCAGCGCGACGCCGGAAACGACGAGCAGCCCCTGGATGACATCCTGATATTGCACCAGGGCCCAGCACACGGCGACCGCGCCAAGACCGACGCCATACAAGGTCCATTCCCGCGATTTCGACAGCGGCACCGGCGCTTCACCCGCCCCGTTGAGGGCCTTTTTGCCCAGAACGAAGACGATCAGACCGGCCAGCATGCCGATACCGGCAAGGCCGAAGCCCCAGCCCCAGCCAATGGTTTCGCCGAGATAACCGACAAGGATGGTGCCGATGGCGGCACCGACATTGATGCCCATGTAAAACACCGTATAGGCACCGTCGCGACGGATATCGGTCAGCTTGTACAACTGCCCCACCATCACCGAGATATTGGCCTTCAGGAAGCCCGAACCGACGATGATGAACGCCAGTGCGGCCCAGAATACATTGATCGTCGGATCGCTCTGCCCGCCAACGCCTTCGACCGCCATCAGGCTGTGGCCGACTGCGAGCAACAGCCCGCCGAACAGCACCGCCTTGCGCTGGCCGAGATAGCGGTCGGCCAGATAGCCGCCGAGCACCGGCGTGATATAGACCAGACTTGTATAGGCGCCGTAGATCAGATTGGCCTTGCCGTCGCTGAACAGCCAATGCTTGGTCAGGTAGAAAATGAGCAGCGCCCGCATGCCGTAATAGGAGAAACGCTCCCACATCTCGGCAAAGAAGAGCATGTAGAGCCCTTTGGGGTGGCCGCCAAATTCAGGCTCTTTCTGGACAACGATTTTTGCCCCAATGGCAAGGAAAATACCCAATACCACAATCGTAATTGCAGCGATCCAGTCGCCTTCGACCCAAAGGCCCATCGGTTTCAAATCGGTCACGAGACCCACCTTCCCAATTTTGTTTGTTTCGCCCCTCCCCGGGGCCATTGGCCGGGCAACCTAACGGAAAAATTGCGCCTGTGAAGAATTTTGTTGCGCTTGTTACCGCTTTTCGACGAACGGTGACCGCATGTTCAACAACCTTTCCTCGTTGCCAGCCTATCTCGCCTCGCGCCGCTCGGGCAAACCCCGCGACATGGTCGCGCCCGGGCCGGATGCGGACCAGCTCGACGCGCTATTGCGGCTGGCGATGCGCACGCCCGATCATGGCAAGTTATTCCCCTGGCGCTTTGTGAAGATCGACGACAGGAAAGCCTTTGCCGCGCTGCTGGAGAAAGCGTTTTTGGCCGACAATCCCGACGCGCGGCCGGCGCAGATCGAGGCGGCTATTGCCCCGGCCCATATGGCCCCTGCGCTTGTGTTGCTGCTCTACGCGCCGCAGCCCAGCGCGAAAATCCCGTTATGGGAGCAGCAGTTGAGCGTCGGCGCAGTCGGCATGAACCTGCTGCATGCCGCCCATGTCTTCAACTTCGTTGCCGGATGGATCACGGGCTGGGCAAGTTATAGCCCCGTCGTCCGCGACGCGATCTGCACCGGCGACGAACAGATAGCGGGCCTGTTCTATATCGGCAGCGCGGGTCAGCCGCTGGAGGAACGCCCGCGGCCAGACCCGGCACAGATTGTCCGCAACTGGCCCTGACCGGCAAATTTATTCCCCCGCTCACCTTGACGCGCCCTACTGTGTTATGGCAGTAAGGTGGTCATGAAGACCGAGAGCAAACCCGTCTATCTGAAGCTGCGCGACGAGATCGCGGCTGCCATCCTCGACGGGCGTTTTTCGGAAGGTGACATGCTCCCCTCGGTTCGGGCTTTTGCGGCGCAGCAGGGGGCCAATCCGCTGACCGTGGCGAAGGCCTATCAACTGTTTCAGGATAACGG
>JADLBY010000064.1 GCA_020847445.1 Sphingomonadaceae bacterium
ACCGCTTCATCCAGACCGACACCGCGATCAACCCCGGCAATTCGGGTGGCCCGCTGTTCAATCTCGAAGGCAAGGTGATCGGCATCAACAACCGCCTGATCTCGCCGGTCGGTGCCAATATCGGTGTCGGCTTCGCCATTCCGGCTGAGGAAGCCATTCCGGTGATCGAATCGCTGAAAAAGGGCGTGACGCCCGAGCGGGGCTATCTGGGGATCGGTATTCAGCCGGTCGGTGCCGACATGGCGGACGCGCTGGGTATCGACAAGAACAAGGGCGAGTTCATCACCCGCATCGTCAAGGACGAGGCTGCCGACAAGGCAGGCCTGAAGGAAGGCGACATTGTCCTCAAGGTCAATGGACGCGAGGTCAGCCCGGATGAAACCCTGTCTTACATCGTTGCAAATGTGAAGCCGGGCACCCGCATCCCGCTAGACATTCTGCGCGAAGGCAAGCCGATGCGGATCACCGCCACAGTCGGCACGCGCCCGAGTGAGGAAAAGCTGGCGCAAAGCACCTTCGATCCGGACGAGAACAAGGATTTCGACCAGCAGGGCGAGAATGCCGACAGCAAGGCGGTGCGCGATGCGCTGGGCGTCAGCGTCATTCCGCTCGATGCCGAAATCGCCCGCCAGCTTGGCATGGGCACCGATGTGAAGGGTGTCGTCGTCGACATTCCGGGTTCGGGCAGTGCCGCACAGGCCGGAATCCGCCGTGGCGACGTGCTCGTGTCGGTCAATTACAAGCCGGTCACCAATACCACGCAACTGGCAGCGGCCATCGCCGAAGCCAAAAAAGCCGGTCGTGGTGCCATCCTGCTTGGTGTCAAACGTCGCGGCGCGCCGACGCAATATGCGACGGTGCGGATCGACAACTGATCCCGCTACCAACTGATCCAAAGGGGTGTTAGTAAGCGTCACATGACGCTGACCGACACCCCCGCAAACACCATTATCTGGCGCGACGACGCCGAAAGCCTGCTGCCCGACCTCGTCGAACTCCGCCGGGCAATCCACCGCGAGCCCGAGCTTGGGCTGCAGAATCCCAAGACGCTCGCCAAGATCAAGGCGGCGCTCGCCGGGTTGCCGCTCGAGTTTCGCGAAGGGCCTTCGACCACCGGTCTGCTGGCCATTTTGCGCGGCCCTTCCAACGGCCGCACCGTGCTGCTGCGCGGCGACATGGATGCACTGCCGCTGCACGAGGATACCGGCCTCGACTTTGCTTCGGAAACCACCGGCGCGATGCACGCCTGCGGACATGACACCCATGTCGCGATGCTGGTGGGTGCCGCAAAGATGCTGTGCGCACGCCGCGAGCAACTGGCGGGCACCGTCTATTTCATGTTCCAGCCGGGCGAAGAGGGCCATCATGGCGCGCGCTTCATGCTCGACGACGGCTTGCTCGATCCGCTGCCCGACGCCGCCTTTGCGCTCCACATCATGCCCAACGCCCCGCACGGCATTTTTACCGGTCGCGCCGGGCCATTGCTCGCCTCGTCGGATGTGCTGTCGATCAAGGTCAGCGGCAAGGGCGGCCATGCCTCGATGCCGCACGACGCGGTCGATCCGATCCCGGTCGCGTGCGAGATTGTCTCCGCAATCCAGACGATGGTGACGCGCAAGGTTTCGGTCTTCGACCCTGCCGTCATCACCATTGCGAAGATCGAGGCGGGGACGACCAACAATATCATTCCCGAAACCGCCAATCTTCTGGGCACGATCCGCACATTGAGCCCGCGCCGCCGCGCGATGGTTGCCGAAGAGCTGCACCGTCTTGCCCCCGGCATCGCCGCTGCGCATGGCTGCGAAGCGCAGGTGCATATCGAACAGGGCTTTCCGGTCACGCTGTGCGACGACCGCGCCGTCGGTTTCGGAAAACAGGTTGTCGAGGCGACATTCGGGCCCGAAAGCTGGAAAACGCTCGACGCGCCGATCATGGGGGCAGAGGATTTCGCCTATGTCCTCGAAAAAGTGCCGGGCGCGATGTTCTTCCTTGGGGCCAGCCATGAAGGTGATGACTGGCGCCAATGCTGCGGCCTGCATTCGAACCGCATGGTGCTCGACGAAAGCGTGATGGCCAAGGGTGCCGCGCTCCACGCGGCGCTTGCCGAACGCTTCCTTGCCGCCGGTTTCGACGCCAGCTAATACGCCCGATAATCAAGCAATACAGGGGAATTTCATGCCATCCGGTCTCGCCGCGCTTCTCGACGACGTTGCCACCATCGCCAAAATCGCCGCATCGTCGGTCGATGACGTGGCCGCCGCAGCGGGGAAAGCAAGCACCAAGGCAGCCGGCGTGGTGATCGACGACACCGCCGTCACCCCGCAATATGTGACCGGTTTCACGCCCGACCGCGAACTGCCGATCATCTGGCGGATCGCCAAGGGATCGATGGTCAACAAGCTGGTCTTCATCCTTCCGGCCGCGCTGCTGCTCAGCTATTTCGCGCCCTGGGCGATCACCCCGATCCTGATGATCGGCGGTGCCTATCTCTGTTTCGAGGGTGCCGAAAAGGTCATCGAAAAATTCCGCGATGCGACCGACGGCGAGGAAGAAACGCTGGCCGAGGAGGTCGCCGAACTGACCAGCGCGGACCATGAAAAAAATATGGTTTCGGGCGCGGTGCGTACCGATTTCATCCTCTCTGCGGAAATCATGGCGATCGCGCTGAAAGAGGTGGCAGACAGCTATCCGTCGATCGCCATGCAGGCCGGTGCGCTGGTGATCGTCGCCATCGGGATCACATTGGCGGTGTATGGCGTCGTCGGCTTCATCGTGAAGATGGACGATATCGGCCTGCATATGGCGCAGCGCGAAAATGGTGCGACAAAGGCCTTTGGCCGCGCCTTGGTGCAAGGCATGCCCAAATTGCTCGCCTTCCTGTCCGTGGTGGGCACCGCAGCGATGCTGTGGGTCGGCGGGCAGATCATCGTCCACGGCTTCGGCCTGCATCCTGCCGCATGGTTCGGGCTGCACGAAGGCGCGCTCGCATGGATCGTCGACGCGGCGCTTTCAGGCGTGGCCGGGCTGGCCATCGGTTCGGCCATCGTACCGCTGCATCACATGTGGGCGCACCGGAAGGCAGCTTGACATTGGACAGAATATTGTCCAATGTCAGCCGATGCAAGCCATCAGCTATTCCGAAGCGCGTGAAAATCTGAAAGCGGTGATCGACAAGGTCATCGCCGACCGGGCCCCCCTTGCGATCACGCGTCAGCGCGGCGAAGGTGCGGTGCTGATTTCCGAAAGCGAATGGGCGTCGATCGAGGAAACGCTGTATCTGCTGCGTTCGCCCGCGAACGCACGGGAGCTTTTGGCGAGCATCGAGGAACTCGATGCGGGCAAAAGCGTAGAGCGCGACCTGATCAAACCGTGAAATTAACATTCTCGGAAAGAGCGTGGAATCAGTATCTCTACTGGCAAGAGCAGGATACAAAGACGCTCGATAAGCTGAATGGCCTTCTCGAAGAATGCCGCCGCCATCCGTTCAAAGGCACCGGCAAACCCGAACCGCTTGGCGGCAACCTGTCGGGCTGGTGGTCACGGCGGATCAATCACGAGCATCGATTGGTATATCGTGTTGTCGGCAAGGGCGAAGCGCAGGCACTCGAAATCGCCCAGTGCCGCTATCACTATTGATGCAGGATCAGGGCACCAGCACCGTATCTTTCGCCTCGGGCAACAGCCTCGGATAGTCGAGCGTGTAATGCAACCCGCGGCTTTCCTTGCGCGATAGCGCGGAGCGGATGATCAGATCGGCGACCTCGACCAGATTGCGCAGTTCGATCAGGTCAGGCGTCACGCGGAAGTGGCTGTAATAATCCTCTACCTCGCGGCGGAGCAGGTCGATGCGGTGCTTGGCGCGCTCCAGCCGCTTTGTGGTGCGCACGATGCCGACGAAATTCCACATGAACTGCCGGATTTCGCGCCAGCATTGCGCGATCACGACTTCCTCGTCGCTGTCGGTGACGCGGCTTTCATCCCAGGGACGTATGGCGGGTGGCGGCGTCAGTTCATCCCAGTGCGCGTCGATATGCGCAGCACAGGCATCGCCGAAAACAAAACATTCGAGCAGGCTGTTCGACGCGAGACGATTGGCCCCGTGCAGGCCGGACTGGGTGACTTCGCCTGCGGCATAAAGCCCCGGCGCGTCGGTGCGCCCGTCCAGATCGACGAGCACGCCGCCACAGGTATAATGTTGTGCGGGTACCACCGGGATCGGCTGCTGCGTGATGTCGATACCAAGCCCGATCAGCTTTTCGAAGATGTTGGGGAAATGCCCGCGGACAAATTCCGGATCCTTGTGGCTGATATCCAGATGCACATAATCAAGGCCATCGCGCTTGATCTCGCCATCATTCGCGCGGGCGACAATATCGCGCGGTGCCAGTTCGGCGCGCGCATCATAATCGGGCATGTAGCGATGCCCGGTCTTGGGATTGCGCAGGATCCCGCCTTCGCCGCGCACCGCCTCTGTGATCAGGAAATTCTTCACCTCCAGATTATAGAGGCAGGTCGGGTGGAACTGCATCATTTCCATGTTCGAAACACGGCAGCCCGCGCGCCACGCCATCGCGATCCCGTCGCCGGTCGCGCCACGCGGGGCGGTGGAATAGAGATAGGTGCGCCCCGCCCCGCCAGTCGCGAGGATGGTGGCGCGCGCGGTGAACGCCTCGACCTTGCCGGTCTTGCGATTGAGCGCATAGATGCCGTGCACCCGCCCGTTGGTCGAAAAACGCTCCTGATGCCGCCCGACGATCAGGTCGATCGCGACCATATCGGGCACCAGGCTGATATTCGGATTGGCACGTGCCGCGGTTTCCAGCGCCTGCTGCACCGCCCAGCCGGTCGCGTCGTTGACATGGACAATCCGGCGATGGCTGTGCCCACCCTCCCGGGTCAGGTGCCAGTTCTCACCAAATTCGTTGGTCGGCCCACCCAGATTGAATGGCACCCCGAGCTTTGCCAGCCTGTCGATCGCCTGCGGGGCATGTTCGATGACAAATTCGACTGTCGCACGGTTGTTGAGCCCCGCGCCCGCGATCATCGTATCTTCGATATGGCTTTCAAAGGTATCGCCGGGTTCGAGCACCGCCGCGATCCCGCCCTGCGCCCACGCCGTCGCGCCATCCGAGAGCGCGCCCTTGGCCAGCACCGTCACCTTGTATTTCTGCGCCAGTTGCAGCGCCGCTGTCAGCCCTGCCGCACCCGATCCGATGATGAGGATGTCGGTATGCACGCCTTCACTCCGCACTTCCGCTGGTGAGGCTCAAAAACACATCCTCAAGGTCGGCCTCTTTGGTGGTCACATCGATTATGCCCAGCCCCAGACCCTGCACCGCCGCCAGCACTTCGCCAGCGTTCATGCGATCCTTGTTGTAGGTGATTTCGACCGTGCGGTCTGCGATCAGTTCGGCTTTTTCGAACGCGTCATGTCGGGGGGCGGCACCGACATCGCGGTCGAGCGTCAGCACGACGGCTTTCTCGCGCGCCATGCCGACCAGCTCCCTGGTCGGCTTGTTGGCGATCAGCCTGCCATGGTTGATGATCGCGATGCGATCACATAATTGCTCGGCTTCTTCGAGATAATGCGTGGTCAGAACAACGGTTGTGCCCTGCTTGTTGAGTTCGACCACATATTCCCACAATTGCTGGCGCAGTTCGATATCGACACCCGCTGTAGGTTCGTCGAGCACGATCACCGGCGGCGAATGCACCATTGCCTTGGCGACCAGCAACCGCCGCTTCATCCCCCCCGAAAGCGTGCGCGCATAGGCATCCGCCTTGTCCTCAAGCCTCACGGCGCGCAGCAATTCCATCGAGCGTCGTTTTTCCCTGGGCACGCCATACAGCCCGGCGAACAGTTCGAGCGTTTCGAAGGGGGTGAAAAAGGGATCGAACATGATCTCTTGCGGGACGATGCCGATCGAGGCCTTGGCGTTGCGCGGATTGGCGTCGATATCAAAGCCCCAGATGCTGGCCTGGCCGGAGCTTTTCTGCACCATGCCCGCCAGGATATTGATGATCGTGGATTTGCCCGCGCCATTTGGCCCCAAAAGCCCGAATATCGAGCCGCGTTCGACGTCGAAACTGACACCGTCAAGCGCCTGCTTTCCATTGGAGTAACGTTTTGTGAGGTCGCGGATCGAAATGGCTGCTTGCGTCATAGGCGTCAATCGATAGCCGAGCCCCAGTCGCCGTGCAACGCAAGGCTTTGCATCAGGGGGTTAAGTTTGGTTAACCATGGACGCTAAGGCATTGTTGCAAACAGCCTGCCAGTAGGAACAAATGCGTGGGGCAAAATTCCGGAATATCTGTGCGCGATTCGCGCTGGCAGCGGCCATATGGGCGGCGGCCGGTTCCGCCGCCCGCGCCGAAACCGAGACGATGGATGCGCAGGCGGCGGTCGTTACACCCGGCAGTTTCTACAAGGTGCGCGACCTGTATTTCGGCGTGATCGGATCGAGCATATTGCCCGGCACCGTCACCGTTGCACCCGACGGCACCCGGACCGCCAGCGGCGGCGTGATCCTGATCGGTAACAGCCACCACCCGGCGGAGTTTGCCGGTATGAAGCCGACACAGGCCAACCGCCCTGTGCGGATGCGCGTCGGCACCGCCACGGTGCTGCTGACCGGGCCGGGCCTGCCCATGATCGCCAGCCTGTTCCGGGCGAACACCAATCCGGGAACGGCGCTCACGATATTGCCGCGAAATTATCAGGTCCAACAATCGAGCAACGGCGCATTTGCGCTATATGTCGGCGCAACGCTCACCGTGAACGCCAACCAGCAGCCGGGCACCTATACAGGCACCTGGACGCTCACCCTCGATTATCAATAATATTTCTGCCGATGTCGAACCGCTGCCTATTCGCGCCGGTAAGCCGCTGTTTACCATATAGTTATAACTTATGCGCTAGAGCCTTGGGCATGCACCGGCTGCACCGCCCCCTTGCCACCCTCCTCGCCGCATCGGCGCTTGCGCTGGTTTTTTCCGCGACCCCTGTCTGTGCCCAATCGGCGACGGAAAAGGGCCAGTCGCAAGTAGGGGTCGTAACGCCACTAAGCTTCATCCAGACCGAAGAACTGCATTTCGGCCAGATCTTTGCACGCCCCAATGCCGGGACCGTGACCGTCGCCCCCAACGGCACACGGACGGCAACCGGAGGAATCGTCCTGATCGGCAATCTGCACCAGCCTGCCGAGTTCGCCGGGATGGGCGTGTATAATCAGCGGGTGCAGGTTTCGCTGGGCAGCAATTCGATATTTATCTACGGTCCCGGTGCGCGGATGCGCGTGCGCACATTCGTCATCGGCAGCACGCCGACCGCAGTCCTGACCACAACGCCGACGGTGTTCCGAATTGCCGGTCCGACGGGTGCTTTCCGCTTTCCGGTTGGCGCCACGCTGGAAGTCGGGGCCAACCAGGTGCCCGGCACCTATAGCGGAACCTGGACAATCACGCTGAACTACCAGTGAAAAGCACCGTTGCTACGCCACATCGGCTTTGCTAACGGCATGCAGCATGATCGAAGCGCCTGAAACCATCCACGTCCGCACCCACCGCGTCGCCTGCGACGGCAGCGGCGAGGGCGTGTCTGCAGCTCTCGGCCACCCGCGTGTCTGGCTGGAAATCGACGAGGACGGCGTGGTCGAATGCGGCTATTGCGACCGCCGCTTTGTCCTTATCGGCGGACCGGCCGACAACGGTTCGGCGCACAAGGGCTGAATGGCCTTCCGTTCCGCCGCATAGCGCCTATATCGGTGGCATGAGCATTTCAGACCCGCGCAGCTTTCTCTACCAACCCGGCCTTCTCGATCCCGATGGCGCAACGCGCGTCACGCGCGAGGCATTGAAAGCCTGCGACGATGGCGAACTCTATCTGCAATATAGCGCATCGGAAAGTTTCGGCTTCGACGATGGCCGACTGAAAATGGCGGACTATTCGACCGCCTCCGGCTTTGGCCTGCGCGGCGTTTCGGGCGAGATGACGGGTTTCAGCCACGCCAATGACATCAGCGAAAGCGCGATCCGCCGCGCCGCCGAAACGCTGCAGCTGCTCGATCCCGCCAAGGGGCAGGCTGCGCCGCCGCCGCGCAGGAACAACCGCCATCTCTACACCGACGGCAATCCGCTCGATCTGGTGCCCTTCGCCCGAAAGGTTGCGCTGTGCCAGCAGATCGACGCCGCCGCGCGGGCGCGCGATCCGCGCGTGGCGCAGGTTTCGGTCAGTCTGGCCGGAAGCTGGTCGGTAATCGAAATCGTCCGCGCCGATGGTTTTGTTGCCACCGACATCCGCCCGCTGGTGCGTTTGAACGTGTCGATCGTGACCGAGGAAAATGGCCGCCGCGAAACCGGCAGCTACGGCTTTGGCGGGCGCAAGCTGTATGACGATCTGTTCGACGAAGCGGCGTGGAACCACGCGATTGACGAGGCGCTGACCCAGTCATTGACCAATTTGCGCTCGGTCGATGCGCCTGCGGGCGAGATGACGGTGCTGCTCGGCCCCGGCTGGCCGGGTGTGCTGCTGCACGAAGCCGTCGGCCACGGCCTTGAAGGCGATTTCAACCGCAAGGGCACCAGCGCCTTTTCGGGCAAGATCGGCCAGCGTGTCGCCGCCCCCGGCGTGACCGTGGTCGACGATGGCAGCATCACCGACCGGCGCGGCTCGCTGTCGATCGACGATGAGGGCACGCCGACGCAGGAAAATGTGCTGATCGAGGATGGCATCCTCAAAGGCTATATGCAGGACCGGCTCAATGCGCGGCTGATGGGGGTCGCCCCCACCGGCAACGGCCGCCGCCAAAGCTATGCCCATGCCCCCATGCCGCGCATGACCAACACTTTCATGAAAGGCGGGGCGGATGACCCGGCCGAACTGCTGTCGCGCGTCGAGGACGGCATTTTTGCAAAGAGCTTCGGCGGTGGGCAGGTCGATATCGTCTCGGGCAAGTTCGTCTTCAGCTGCACCGAGGCCTATCGCGTCAAAAACGGCAAGCTGGGCGATCCGATCAAGGGGGCGACGCTGATCGGCGATGGCCCGACCGCGCTCACCAAAATCATCGGCATCGGCAACGACATGGCGCTGGACGAAGGCATCGGCGTGTGCGGCAAGGCCGGGCAAAGCGTGCCTGCAGGTGTCGGCCAGCCGACGACGCTGGTCAGCGCGCTGACCGTGGGCGGCACAGCGGGATGATCGACGAGGACGACAGCGTGGTACCTGCCCCTCCCGGCAACTGGGCCGAGCAGCTTCTCCATTTCTGGTTCGTCGATCACGGCTTTGCCGACTGGTTCAAGGGTGGCGAAGCTTTTGACGAGGCCGTTACCGCGCGTTTTGCGGAATGGCGCGAGGCTTTGCGCGAACTGCCTGCCGGGCAATTTCTGGCTGATCCACACACTGCGCTCGCGGCGGTCATCCTGTTCGATCAGGTGCCGCGCAATGCCTATCGGGCGACCGCCGAGGCGTTCGCGACCGATCATCTGGCGCTGGCTATCGCAAGAATGGCGGTTGCGGGCGCGTTCGATGCCGGCCTTTCGCGGGATGAACGTCTGTTTCTCTATCTGCCGTTCGAACATAGCGAAAATATGGATGACCAGCGCGAATCGGTCCGCCTGATCAGCCAGCTGGGCGACAGCAACCTGCTGCAATTTGCGCAAAGCCACCTGGCAATGATCGAGCGTTTCGGACGCTTTCCGCATCGCAACGCGGCGCTGGGCCGCGCTGACCGCCCCGGAGAGGCCGAGGCTGTAGCGGCAGGTAACAGCTGGTAATTGCTGGCACTATTTCCGCTATTCGCTTGCGCTGCATCAATGCAGGCATATAGTTTGCGCACATAGAATCGGGTCGCACAGGTTCCCGGCGCAATGGCGTCGACCAGCAGGAGGTTTGCCGTGCCCACCCTATTCCGTTTCACGTCCATTGCCGCGCTTGCGACCGCTTTGGCGGTTGTCCCCGGCTCTGCCCAGAAAACCACCGGCCCCAAAGCGACCTATGCGATGGACGTGCAGACCATGTCCGGCATGGGAATGGGCGCGATGATGGGCGGCGGCCTCGGCGGCCTGTTCGGCGGCGGCGGCGACAATTATATGCTGGACCTGCGCCTGACCTCAGCCACGCCTTCGCCGACCCAGCCCGAAAAAGGGGACCATTTCTTCCTGCCCGCCGCGAAAATGGGCAAGTCGGTGCCGCTGCTGGGCGATGTTCCGGGCGAGACAAAGCCCACCCGTGACTATGAACCCGGCCAGACGATGGAAAAGCCCAAAGGTCGAATCCTGATGTTCTGGGGCTGTTATGCGAACGCGCCGAAGGGACAGCCTTTCATCATCGATTTTGCCAAAATGCCCACGGCCAAGATGCCCGCAAACATGCCGCAACAAATGCAGCGCTATGAAGCGCAGGCCAGGGCGCGCGATGCCAATGCCGCCTGGTGGCCCAATGGCAAAAGCAGCAAGCAACCCAAATCCGGCTCCTCGTTGCGCGGCGAGCATCGCGTTACCAGCGGCTTCACCCCCGAAATCAAATTCGCACTGGTCAACGACTATATGGCCGCGCTGAACGTCAGCACCAATGATTCGGGTGCGCCAATCCTGCTCAACTGGAACAGCGTCCCGACCGCAACCGGCTATGTAGCCTGGGCGATGGGCGGGATGGAGCGGGCCGGGCAAGGCGGCGACATGGTGATGTGGACGTCGGCCAACAACCGCGAATTCAGCGACGGCATGGGCTGGCTTTCGCCCGCCGAGGTGCAGCGCCAGATCGGCCTTAAAAATGTGATGCCGCCCTCGCAGACCAGTTGCCAGATTCCCGCCGAAGCCAAGGCGGCGGCTGGCGGCATGATGTTTGGCAGCATGAATGCCTTTGGCCCGGAGGAAAATTTCGCCTTCCCACCGAAACCGGCCGATCCAAAGGCCGTGTGGAATATCGAATGGACCGCCAAAGCCCGTTTCCGTGCTTTCGCCAGTTTCATGACCGGCATAGGCAATGCCGGAATGGGGGGGATGGGTGACGGCGGCACCACATCCGCGCCAAAAAAGAAGAAGCCGTGCAAGGGCCCGCTGGGCATCCCCATTCCGGGAACCGAATGCTGACATCAGGGCACCCCTCCCCCAAAGCGGGAGGGGAAACCGGGCTTTCGATACCGCTGGACCTTGGGCTCCGCCTTTGGCACATCAGGCGCATGGCCGAATTTTTCGACGCACTGGACGAAAGGCATGTCGAGATGATCGGCAAGCAGCCGGTCTTCTTTGTGGCGACCGCTGCCGCAGATGGACGGATCAACCTGTCGCCAAAAGGGTATGACAGCTTTCGTGTCCTGTCACCCGGTCGCGTCGGCTATCTCGACCTCGGTGGTTCGGGCAATGAAACCCACGCCCATCTGTCGGTCGACGGCCGCGTCACCTTCATGTTCTGCAATTTCGAACAGCCCGCGCAGATCCTGCGCATCTATGGCCGGGGTCGCGCGGTTTTGCCGCAGGATGCGGAGTGGGACGATCTGGTGCGCCACTTCCAAACTTTCGCCGGAACACGGCAGATCATTCTGGCCGATATCGACAGCGTGCAGACCAGTTGCGGCTGGGGGGTTCCCTTCATGTCTTTTGACCGGGAACGCGAAACGCTGAAAAAGGCCCATGCCGGGATGGCGGCCGATGCATGGATGGAAAAGACGCAAGCGCGAACGCACAGCATCGACGGGATACCGACCCGCATGACCGACCGCTATTTCGGGCCCATCGACTGACCGTGTCGACGATCAGGGTCGCGACCTACAATATCCGCAAATGCGTCGGCACCGACCGTCGGCGCAATCCGGAGAGGATATTGGACGTGCTGGCCGAAATCGACGCCGACATCGTTGCGTTGCAGGAAGCCGACCGCCGGTTTGGCAACCGGATGAGTGCCATTCCGCACCATCTATTGCTCGAACAGGGGGCGTATCTGCCGGTCGAGATCGGCGGACGCCCGCAAAGCATCGGCTGGCACGGAAATGCCTTGCTGGTCCGGCGCGGTATCGAGGTGCGGCACAGCGAAATCGTGCCGCTGCCAACGCTGGAACCGCGCGGCGCGGTGCTCGCCGAACTGGCGATCGATGGCCGCGCGGTCCGTGTCATTGGCACGCATCTTGACCTGTCGGGGCTTTGGCGACGGCGGCAGATCCGGGCATTGCTCGCCCGGCTCGACGGCGCGACACATCATTTGCCGACCGTCCTGATGGGCGACTTCAACCAGTGGTCGGACAGGGGCGCGCTCTCGGAGTTTGCCTTTCACCATCACCGGCTGGTGAAAACCCCGCCGAGCTTTCACAGCAACCGCCCGGTGGCAAAGCTCGATCGTATCATCGTCAGCCATGATATCAGCGTGGAAGCGGCGGGTGCCCATATTTCGGATCTGTCAAAGCGCGCATCGGACCACCTGCCCTTATGGGCGTCGCTCAAATATGCCTAAATTTTAACCAGCGCATTTATGCTGACTAATTTTTAGGCAAACTCGGCGATCTGCCCTCCTTTGCCTCACGGATTCCAAGGCCGTCACAGGCTGGCACGCCCTTTGCATTGGGCACCGCACAACCACAAAGGGGGCATGCATGAAATATATCATTGCCATCATCAAACCGCACAAGCTGGACGAGGTGCGCGAAGCGCTCGCCGGGCTGGGCGTGTCCGGCATGACCATAACCGAAGTAAAGGGCTTTGGTCGCCAGAAAGGGCAGACCGAGGTCTATCGCGGCGCCGAATACACCACCAACATGGTGCCCAAGGTCAAGATCGAGGTCGCCTGCACCAGCGATAGCGCGGGTGCCATCGTCGAAGCCATCCATGCTGCGGCCGCGACCGGATCGATCGGCGACGGCAAGATTTTCGAGATCGACCTTTTCGCAGCAACACGCATCCGCACCGGCGAAACCGGTGATGCGGCGCTGTAACCCGAATATCAGATCAATCAGGGAAGAATGCACATGCTCAAACACATGAAATGGATTGGCGCGACGGGGGCGGCGATATTCGCCGCATTGCCCGCGTTCGCGCAGGAGGCAGCCGAGGCGGCTGCCGAAGGCGCTGCAGCTGCCACCGCGGCGGTGGCTGACGGGCCGATCAAGGCCCCCACGATCGAACAGATGGCGGGGATGGTCGACAAGGGCGACACCAGCTGGATGCTGATCAGTTCCGCATTGGTGCTGCTGATGTCGATCCCCGCACTGGCACTTTTCTATGGCGGCCTCGTCCGCACCAAAAACATGCTCAGCCTGCTGATGCAGGTGTTCATGATCGTCTCGGTCGCGGCACTGGTCTGGGTCAGCTATGGCTACAGCCTTGCCTTTACCAGCGGCGGGCCGTTTGTCGGCGGGTTCTCCAAGGCATTCCTGGCTGGCGTCGACGCTACCACGCTCGCCGCGACCTTCAGCAACAATGTCTATATTCCGGAATATGCCTTCATCGTGTTCCAGATGACCTTTGCCTGCATCACACCGGCGCTGATTGTCGGCGCCTTTGCCGAACGGATCAGGTTCACGCCGCTGATGATCTTCACGGTCTTGTGGCTGACCTTTGCCTATTTCCCCATCGCCCACATGGTGTGGTACTGGGCCGGGCCAGACTTCCTGCCCGACGCACCGACCGATTTCGGCTATCTATGGGGCATGGGCGCGCTCGATTTCGCGGGCGGCACCGTGGTGCACATCAACGCCGGGATCGCCGGGCTGATCGGCTGTCTCATCATCGGCAAGCGGATCGGCTATGGCAAGGAAGCCACCCCGCCGCACAGCCTGACCATGACCATGATCGGGGCTTCGCTGCTGTGGGTGGGCTGGTTCGGCTTCAACGCCGGTTCGAACCTTGAAGCCAATGGCCTTGCCGCCCTTGCCTTCATCAACACCTTCGTTGCCACCGCCGCAGCCGCCGTTGCCTGGTGCATCATCGAGCAGTTCCACCACGGCAAGCCATCACTGCTGGGTGCGGTTACGGGCGCGGTTGCCGGCCTTGTTGCGATCACACCAGCCAGCGGCTTCGCTGCCCCCATGACCTCGATCCTGCTCGGCTTTGCGGCGTCGGCGGTCTGCTACCTCTTCGTGGCAGTGGTGAAGAACAAGCTCAAATATGACGACACGCTCGACGTCTTCGGCGTCCACGGCGTTGGCGGCATTGTCGGCGCGATCGGCACCGGCATCGTCGCCGACCCGGCGCTCGGTGGCCAGGGCTTCTTCGACTACACCGTGTTCCCCGCCGTACCGGGCACCTATGACATGGCCGCACAGGTCATCACGCAGATCAAGGCGGTCGGCGTGACGGTGATCTGGACGGGCATCGTCTCGGCCGTGCTCTTCTACGGTCTCAAACTCACTCTGGGCCTCCGCCCGAGCGAGGAAGCCGAACGCGAAGGGCTCGATCTCTCCGAACATGGCGAGCGCGCCTATAATTACTGAGCTTCCGGGGGACGAGGCCGGATCAGGCGACGTTCCCCACCATTTTCCAGAGCTTGGCGGCGGGGTTTGTCCACCCTCTCCCAAATCCCGCCGTCTCCCGATGTTCCTCCCGCGAACGTCCAACTTCCAGGCCCGGGTCCGAAATGACCCGGGCCCTTTTTGTTGCATAAATGTTACAAGTTGCAGCATTCTGGGGCGGCCTGTCGATTGGGGGTGCCGCCGCCTGCCGGTTACCGACTATAAAAGGGCCACTGCGGACCCAGATAACCGCAGACAATTTCGGGAGTAGGACATGAGAAACTTGAAAGGCCGCGCTGCGGCTCGCCATTTCGTTCAACTTGTAGCAGGCACATCGCTGGCGGCGCTGATTGCGCAAGGCGCGGTCGCACAGGATGCCGCAGACGA
This sequence comes from Sphingomonadaceae bacterium, assembly GCA_020847445.1. Lineage (GTDB taxonomy): Bacteria > Pseudomonadota > Alphaproteobacteria > Sphingomonadales > Sphingomonadaceae > Sphingorhabdus_B. The sequence goes on from JADLBY010000064.1 coordinate 14,823, forward strand.
AGCCGACGACAATGTCATCATCGTCACCGCGACAAAGCGCGACGCCAATCTGCAGGACATTCCATTTTCGATCAACGCCCAGACGGCAGCCGACATCCAGCGTTCGGGTGCCGTGACGCTGGAAGATCTTTCGCGCAACGTCGCAGGGCTTGCCGTGCAAAATCTCGGGCCGGGGCAGAGCCAGGTTTCCGTGCGCGGCGTTTCTGCCGGGCAGCTTGTTCGCGACCAACCCGGCGTCAAGGAACAGGTTGGCGTCTATCTCGATGAATCGGTGATTTCGCTTTCGCTGTTCACGCCGGATCTCGACCTGTTCGATTTGAACCGCGTTGAAACACTGCGCGGCCCGCAGGGCACATTGTTCGGTTCGGGCTCGATCGGCGGCACCATCCGTTACATCACCAACCAGCCCAAAGTTGGCGTTTCGGAAGGTCTTGTCGAAGGCAATGTAAACCTGGTCGACGGCGATGATATTGGCGGCCATCTGAAGGGCGCAGTCAATGTGCCGCTCGGCGAGAAAGCGGCCGTGCGCGCCGTTGGCTATTACACCCGTTATGGCGGCTTTATCGATGCGCTGCGCGAAGGCGGCGGCGTCACTGAGGATGTCAACAGCGGTGAGCGTTACGGCGGTCGCATTGCGATGACTTTCGAGCCGTCGGAAACCGTCAGCATCACGCCGCGCGTGGTCTATCAGAAGATTGTCAGCGACGGGTTCAACCGGCAGGAGGTCTATAACCTCTATGCCAACCCCTACACGACCACCCGTCCGGCGGTAAGCTTCAACGAGCGCGAGCAATATCTGTTGCTGCGCGAAAAATTTGTCGACGAAACCCTGCTTGCCGATGCGGTCATCAAGATCGGCCTCGGCGGGGCCGATCTGACTTCGGTCACATCCTACATCAATCGTGACATCCTCGTCAGCCGTGACGCAAGCGCGCTGACCGGATCGGTATCGGTTGACCTTGGCTTTCCGACAGCAGGCGTTTTGCTGCCGTCAAACCTGCGCGATACCACCGACCTGAAAACCTGGTCACAGGAGATTCGCCTGTCATCGAACAGCGACGGACCGCTGCAATGGGTCATTGGCGGCTTCTATTCCGACATCAAGCGCGTCTATGAACAGCGGTTGCCGACGCCGGGTTACGACGCGGTCACCGATGCGACACTTGGTGCAGGAACGTCGGCGGCGGTTGCCAATGGCTTCCCCGCCAATTCGCCCTACAACGCCCATCTGCCCTATGACATCAAGCAGTTGGCGATTTTTGGCGAAGCCAGCTACGACCTGACCGAACGCTTTACCGCAACCGTCGGCGGGCGGTATTACGACTTCAAGGAAAAACGCGATTTCGTCTCGGGCGGGCTGTTCTCGAACCTCGACAATCGCACCGACAAGACCAAGTCGGACGGCTTTTCCCCGCGCTTCCTGCTCAGCTACGAGGCGTCCGATACGGTTACCCTCAATGCGCAGGCATCAAAGGGTTTCCGCCTTGGCGGCGTGAACGATCCGTTGAATCTGCCGCTGTGCACACCGGGCGACGCTGCCATTTTCGGCGGATTCCAGGACTATGGCGATGAATCGCTGTGGAACTATGAAGTCGGCATGAAAGGCCAGTCGGGCGGGATCAGGCTCAATGCAGCAGCCTTTTACACCGACATGAAGAACCTGCAGGTCACGCTCGATGCGGGCAGCTGCTCGTCACGCATCGTGTTCAACGTCCCCAAGGCGCATTCGATGGGCGTCGAGTTCGAACTATCGGCCCGCCCGGACGATCATTGGGAATTCGGCGTTTCGGGCAGCCTGCTCGATTCGAAATTTGACTCGACGGTGACGGACGCGACCGGAGCGGTGATCGGCGGCATTCGCGATGGCAATCGCCTGCCTTCGGTTCCGAAGTTCCAGCTTTCAGGCAATATCGCCTATAATTTCGAAGTTGGCGGCGGCGAAGGATATGTCGGGGCGACGGTACAGCATGTCGGCAGCCGCTTTACCCAGCCCAGCGACCAGGAACGCAACCCGCGCACATTTGTGCATGGCTTGCCGTTCGGCGGCGCACCGGCAGGCGCATCGACCACGATCAACCTGCAACTGCCGTCCTACCAGCTGGTCAACCTCAGCGCAGGTGTTGATCTCAACAGCGGCCTTTCGCTGGTTGCCTATGTGAACAATGTGTTTGACGAAAATGCCCTGCTGGCATTCGACCGTGAACGCGGCGGTCGCGCGCGCCTTGGCTTCCATGTCGGACAGCCGCGCACCTTCGGCATCACGGCGCGGCAGAAATTCTGACACGCGCTTAGGGCAGACAAGGAAAAGGGCGGCTCGCGGGCCGCCCTTTTTTGTTCCATCCTGCGTTGCGGATCAGACCCGCATCGGCATCAGCACATAGAGCGCGGGCGACTTGTCGTTTTCGCGGATCAGCGTCGGCGCGCTGGCGTCGGCGAGATGCAGTTCGACAGTGTCGCCTTCGATCTCACCCAATATGTCGAGCAGATAGCGGGCGTTGAAGCCGATTTCGAAGCTGTCATCCGAATAGCTGCCCGGAACCTCTTCGGCTGCGGTGCCGTTTTCGGGCGAGGTGACCGACAGCGTGATCTTGTCCCGGTCGAGCGCCATCTTGACCGCGCGGGTCTTTTCGGTGGCGATGGTTGCCACGCGATCGACGCCTTCGGAAAAGCTTTTCGGATCGATCTTGAGCAACTTGTCATTGCCCGTCGGAATGACGCGGCTGTAATCGGGGAATGTCCCGTCGATCAGTTTCGAGGTGAGCACCGCGCTGTCGAAGGTGAAACGGATTTTCGATGCCGACAGGTCGACCTGAATCGCATTATCCCCGCTTTCGTCGAGCAATTTGCGCAATTCGGCGACGCATTTGCGCGGCACGATCACATCGGGCATTCCTTCCGCCCCCGCCGGACGCGGCAGGGTGACGCGTGCAAGGCGGTGACCATCGGTCGCGGCCGCCTTCAGCATCGGATCGGCATCGTCGGTGACATGCAGGAAAATGCCGTTCAGATAGTAACGGGTTTCCTCGGTCGAAATCGCAAAGCGGGTCTTGTCGATTATCTGGATGAGCGAAGGTGCAGGCAGTTCGAAACTGGTCGGCAGTTCACCTTCGACGATCATCGGGAAATCGTCACGCGGCAGCGTGGCCAGGCTGAAGCGTGCACGCCCGGCATTGACCGCCATGCGGCCATCGGCGGCATTCAGCTGCACCTGGCTGCCTTCGGGCATCTTGCGCGCAATTTCGAACAATGTGTGCGCCGAAACCGTGGTCGCCCCCGCGATTTCGACATCGCCAGCGATGGTTTCGACGATCTGCAAGTCCAGATCGGTTGCGGTCAGGCGGATCGCGCCATTGTCGCTCGCCTCGATCAGCACATTTGAAAGAATGGGGATGGTATTGCGCCGTTCCACCACCGACTGCACATGGCCCAGGCTCTTCAGCAGTGTTGCGCGCTCGATCGTCGCTTTCATCGTCCGGTCATTCCCCTTTGGCCGCTTCGCTGCGGAAACGGCAATTCTTCCCAATTCGCCTGCATTTCAGCGAGTCTTCCTTAACAAGTTGGCGACCTAGGGCAAGCCGATACGCTTTACAGCGCCGATTAATCTGTGGAAGAAGGCGGGCGACAAAAATGGGGTCAGGATTTTGAGCACAAACGGAAAAAGGCTGTTCATCGCGCGGCATGGCGAAACGGTGTTCAACGCCGCCGGGCGGATGCAGGGCATGTACGCACACACACCGCTGACGCGCGAGGGATGCGATCAGGCAACCGACATGGGGGAAGCCCTGCGCCGCCATGTTCAGGCAGATGCGCCGCTGGCGCTGGTCTCCTCCCCCGCCGGGCGCACATTGCAGACGCTGGCGCTGGTGGTGGAGGAACTCGGCCGCGATTTTCACGCCAACGATACCGATATCCGCCTGCGCGAGATCGACGTCGGTGACTGGGATGGCTGCTATTACAAGGATATCGCACCCGATATCCGCACGATCATGGACATGGAACACAAGCTGTTCATCAAGAAAGCCCCCGGAGGCGAGGATTATCGCGACGTCGCGGAGCGCGTGTCGGAATGGCTGTCCGAACAGCAATTCCAGACCGACATGCTGATCATCACCCACGGCATGACCGCGCGGGTATTGCGCGGAATCCTTCTCGGATTGCCGCCACTCGAGGGCTTTGGCGCGCCGATCGCACCGGGGCTGGCACAGGGCAGCATGGTGATGATCCGCGACGGCGAGGAAATGATCGTGATCGACGGCGCGGGCCGGGGTGAACGCGCCTGAAATGCGGATTGCGCTCCTTCTTGCCATCCTTGCCGCCACCCCTGCCCTGGCCAAGGAGCGATTGGGCGCGTGGCAAAGCTGGGCCGCGTTTCGCGATGCGGAAACGCCGCGCTGCTACGCCATTGGCGCACCCGAAGAATCGAGCGGCGAACGTGGCTATGTATCGATCGGCTTTTGGCCCAGGCGCGGGCTTGGCCATCAGGTCTATGTCCATCTGTCCCGCGAGCGGTCATCGAACAGCGCGATCACCCTCAGCGCGGGCGGACGGCGATTTCGACTGGTTGCCAAAGGTGACTATGGCTGGGCGAAGGACCGCCAGACCGACCTGGCCATCATCGCCGCCATTCGCTCCTCGGCCTCGCTGAGCATCACCAGCATGGCAAGCGACGGCCGTAATATTGTCGACGCCTATGCCACCAGAGGGGCCGCAAGCGCGATCGACGCGGCGGCGCTGGGGTGTGTTAGGCAATGATCATCCTTGACTTTTTGAGACTATTTACCTAGATGGTGTTTATCCAGTCCCCGGCAGTACGTCTTGAGGCGCTCGTGAGAGCAGACATCAACTCAAGGCCTACCCCGGGGGCAAATTTTTTGTGGTGAACGGAATGCCGACCGCAATTGTCGTCGACGGAGCATATTTTCTACGCCGCTTCAAGCATCGCTATGCTGACTTAGATCCAAACAATCCCATTGACGTTAAAGTCGGTTTGATGTGGCTGGCAGCACAACATATTGGGATCCGCCATCAATTTGACCCGACGGGATTTTTGGTCACGAATGATGGCAAAAAACGCTTTGAGCTTGGATGGTCGGAGTCGTCAGATTTATACCGCATTTTTTTCTACGACTGCCCGCCCCTTACGAAGCGAACCCAGCTACCAATTAGTAAAAAAGCGCTCGATTTGAGCCAGACCGAAACGGCCAAAGCCAGAATGGCTATACATCAAGAGCTCCAGTCGGTTCGCAAGGTAGCGCTACGTCTTGGGCGACTGAATGAAAAATTCGGGTGGCGCGTCAAGCAAGAAGCTGTTTCGCGGTGGATCGACAGAACCGACAAAATAGTCCCGACCGATGATGATTTTGAAATCGATACCGTTCAAAAGGGAGTCGATATGCGTTTGGGACTTGATGTCGCCTCAATGGCTTTCAAAAAGCAGGCAGATCAAATCATACTCGTGGCTGGCGACGCGGACTTTGTTCCTGCAGCCAAGTTGGCACGACGCGAAGGCATTGACGTTGTTCTCGATCCTATGGGTGGCACACCTGCGAGAGATCTGATCGCGCATGTTGACGGCGTTCGTGATATTCCGAGAACCAGAGCAAAATAATGCAGATCCCCGGCCATATCGATCCAGTCGTCACGCCGCGTGCCATCACGCCGCGCACCGATGGTCGCATCGACCTGATGGGTCTGTCGCACCTGCAGATCAGGCAGTTGTTCCTCGAAAGCCAGCTTGACGAGAAAGCCGCCAAGCTGCGTTCCAAACAGGTGTTCCACTGGATCTACCATCGCGGCGTCACCGACTTCGAGGCGATGACCGATATCGCCAAGACGATGCGCCCCTGGCTCGCGCAGCGCTTCGTGATCGGCCGTCCGCAAGTGATCGAGGCGCAGGTCAGCACCGACGGCACGCGCAAATGGCTGCTGCGGACCGATGACACGCAGGATTATGAAATGGTCTTCATCCCCGATGCGGACCGCGGCACGCTGTGCATCTCGTCGCAGGTCGGCTGCACGCTCAACTGCCGTTTTTGCCACACCGGCACGATGCGGCTGGTGCGCAACCTGACGCCCGGCGAGATTGTCGGCCAGGTAATGCTCGCACGCGATGCCTTGGGCGAATGGCCCAAAGGCAATATGGCAGGCGGTTCGGACGACGAGGATGACGATAGCGGGCACTATACCGCCGACGGCCGCATGCTGACCAACATCGTTCTTATGGGCATGGGCGAGCCGCTCTATAATTTCGACAATGTCCGTGACGCGCTGAAGGTGGTGATGCACGGCGACGGCCTTGCCCTGTCGAAGCGCCGTATCACGCTGTCGACCAGCGGCGTTGTGCCGATGATGGAAAAAGCGGGCGAGGAAATCGGCGTCAATCTTGCTGTCTCGCTGCACGCGGTGTCGAAGGAAATCCGCGACGAAATCGTCCCGCTCAACCGCAAATATGGCATTGAGGAATTGCTGCAGGCGTGCGCCGATTATCCGGGTGCCAATAATGCCCGCCGCATCACCTTTGAATATGTGATGCTGAAGGACAAGAATGACAGCGATGAGGATGCGCGCGAACTGGTCCGGCTGATCAAGCAGTACAAGCTGCCCGCCAAGGTCAACCTGATCCCGTTCAACCCCTGGCCCGGCGCGCCCTATGACTGCTCAAGCCCCGAACGCATCCGCGCGTTCAGCAACCTGATCTTTGAACATGGCATCAGCGCCCCTGTCCGCACCCCGCGCGGGCGGGACATCATGGCGGCGTGCGGCCAGCTGAAATCGGCTGCGGAAAAAAAGAGCCGCGCCGAGCTGGACCGGCTGGCAGAGGAAAAGCAGGCGGCCCTGGGTTAGACGAACAAGGCGACCGACTGCATCCCGGTCATCATCGGTTCGCCCTTGCTGTTCCAGACGGTCATATACTGGCTGCTCGCACCATGCACCGCGTGGTGGGTTTCGGATTCGAGGAACCACCAGCCGTTTTCGGTTGCGGGCGCATCGGTCAACAGGTTGATCTGCCAGTTGATCGAACTGATCATGCCTTCCTTCTTCATCAGCCCCATCGTTGACGGCGGCAGTGCGTCGCCCATGCAGATCAGATTGGCGACCGGATCAAGCCCGTCGCGCGCCTTCAACCGGTGCCAGTTGGCAAGGCGCGGTTTGTCCATGCCCAGAATCAGCCGCTTTTCGGGATAGTCCATATTGTGGGTGAAAAATTCCGGCGGGCCGCTGCGGGTCTTGCCTTCTTCCGGGATCGGCGGAAAATCGGGGCGCGGCAAACCTTCATAGTCGATATGGCTTTCGCGGCGGGCCATGAAGACGAAAACGCAGCTCAGGCCGATGTCGTCGCCCGCCGTAACCTCGGTCTTGATGAAGGCGCTGTTGCGGCCGCGGCGCAGCACCTTGCTGTGAATCCCGACTTCGCCGGAAAGCGGACCGGAAAAGGCAATCTGCGCGGTCAGCAAAGGCGGCAAATCAGGCGCCGCCAACCGGGCCGACTGGAAGGCTAGCGCCGAACTCAGGCCTCCATAGGCCGTCCGCCCCTGATGCCAGGTCGGCGGTATGGTAATGGTCTGTTCGCCGCTGTCGGGGCGGAGTTGCGCAAGGATTTCTGCCAGATTCATAGGCGCCGCATATCGCGCGCAGCTTTTTGTCGCAAGCAATCAAGACAATAGGCTTGCATAGCGCTGCTTGCAGTGGTTGAATCTACGCATGGAGGGGGGCCAACAATTCACCTGGGTCGGAAAGCTGGTGGGCGGCGGCGTACCGATTCCGCCAAACACGGTTTCGGCCAACATAATCGGTCGGGCCATCACCGCCGCTGTTCAGCTCGGTGCCAAACGCCCCGACCTGCTCGAAGCGGTTGGCATACAGGAAGCGACGATCCGCAACAAGCTTGCCCGTGTGCCTGGCGTGGTGCTCAACCAGCTGCTGATCGCGATCGAAGTGCAACTGGGAAGGCCCGCTGCGGTTCTGGAAATCGGGCGCGACTCCCGGCCCAGCTGCTTTTCGGACATTGGCTTTGCAACGCGCCTTCTTCCCACATTATACGACGTCATCGATGCCAATGTGCAAATGCAGGAATTGCGGCAGAATCTCTATCGCACCTCATTTGCCGAACAAGGCGAGGTAACCCCGCTCATATGGAATGTTCTGGGCAACGATCCGCAGGATATTGCCGCAGCGGTCGAGTTTTCGGTCGTTACCTATGTCCGCCTGGCACGGGAAATATGGGGCGATCATCTGAAAATCGCCGGCATTTCGATGCAGCACCGCCCGCGATTTGATCATGCGCTGTACACGCAATATATCGGCGTTCCGATTGCATTCGGGGCAAAGGAAACCGCCGTTCTGTTCTCTACCGAACAATGCCGTGCGCCTTCACCCTTTGCCAATCCGGAATTGCTGATCGCCGCCACCCGCTGCCACCTTCAGCCGGTCGAGTGGTTCGACGCCGACAAGCGCCTGTCGGCTTTCACCTATTTCTATCTCTGGACCGAGTTGAACAAGACGCCGGTCACGCTGGACCGCGTCGCCCGTTCCTTCGGCATGGCCGAACGCACGCTGCGGCGGCACCTCGTCGAAGAGGGCCATCCATTCCGGACGATGCTGGACGATCTGCGCAAGCAGATGTGCGACCTGTACAAACTGGAAAACAAGCGGTCGCTGGCCGATGTTGCCGAGTTGCTCGGCTATGGCGAACTGAGTGCCTTCACCCGTGCATATCGCCGCTGGTATGACGAGCCGCCGAGCAAGGGTTGGCAAACGCCGTCCAGGCGGCCCTGAAGTCGGCTATGGCCCGCGCCGGGCTGTGCAGCGGATAGCGCTTGCCGCTGATCTGGACGCTCCAGCCGTTATTCCGCTTCGTTATGGTCGCGATGTGCGCGCGCACCATGTTCATCGTGTTGAGCGCGCAAACGGCACCAAATCCGACACAGCATGACACTGCCCAGAGCTGGTCAAATCTTGGTTTTCTTGGGATTTTTTTTGAGGGAAAATGGTGGGCGTAGCAAGGATTGAACTTGCGACCCCTGCGATGTCAACACAGTGCTCTACCACTGAGCTATACGCCCACGCTGCGGGCCCTCTAGCGGCCTTCATGATTCCATTCAAGCCCGAAATGGGCTTTCAATTGAGCCCGCTTGCGCTTTCCTTGCTGAACAGCCTCTCGACCTCCAGCACCAGATCTTTCAGATGGAACGGCTTGGACAGGACTTTGGCCTGCGGCATCGACTGCCCGGCGCGCAGGGCAACGCCTGAAAAGCCGGTGATGAACATCACTTCGGTCTGCGGCGAAACCTTGCTGCAATGACGGGCCAGTTCGATGCCATCCATTTCGGGCATCACGATATCGGTCAGCAACAGGTCGAAATGCTCGCGTTCAAGCAAGGGGGCGGCTTCGGTGCCCCGATCGACCGAGACAACATCATATCCCGACCGTTCCAGCGCGCGCGCCAGATATTCGCGCATCGCCTGTTCGTCTTCGGCAAGAAGGATTCGGGTCATTGCTTGTCCTGTCATCGGCATTTTGGCTGCTGTGAATCTCGATCAAGCGCCCATATACCACCAGACAGTAAAAAAATTGCACCGCATTTACCAATTTTGCCCTATTCATCGAGGTGATGAACCGGAACGGCCACGTGACTCCGATGGACAGCAATGACGATTGCGGCTTCCGGCTGTTCAATACCGAGCGGATCGACCTTCCGCTGCTTGTCTCGGTTCCGCATGCGGGCCGCGATTATCCCGCAGAACTGCACGACAATTTGCGCATCCCTGCGGCCGAATTGTTGCGGCTTGAAGATCGCTATGCCGACCGCCTTGTCGCCCCGGCGATGGCGGCGGGAATCCCGACTATCATTGCCCACCGTGCCCGCGCCTGGATGGACCTGAACCGAGGCGTGGACGAACTCGACCCGGAAATGGTATCGGGCGCAATCGGCGCGCCGAAATCGACGGGAAGTGCAAAAATGCGGGGCGGTCTGGGGCTGGTGCCGCGCAGGCTGGTACATAGCGGCGACCTCTGGAAGCAGCGGTTTCCGGCCGATGAAATCAGCCAGCGCATCGCAAACTATCACACACCCTATCATCAGACGATCGGGCAGTGCCTGTCGGGCATGGCAACGCGGTTCGGGTCGGCGCTTCTGGTCGATATCCACTCGATGCCGCCGCTGGCCGCCGCCGGTACGCATCCCGCGCCCCGGATCGTGATCGGTGACCGGTTCGGGCAAAGTGCCGCATCCATCTATTCCGAAATGCTGCTCGAACGGCTGAAGCAGACCGGTATCACTGCGGCGCTGAACCACCCCTATCCCGGCGACTATATTTTGCGGCGTCACGGCAACGCCCGCAAAAACATCCATGCCATCCAGATCGAAGTCGACCGGTCGCTGTACCTCGACTCGGAACTGCGCGAACCCGGCGACGGCATGGAAACCACCGCCGCGCTGGTCGTCGACCTGCTCATGCTGCTGGCCGACTTGCTCGGCGGCCTGCCGCTGCCGCTCGCCGCCGAATAGGCCGGAATTCGGCCAGTCCCCGGCCAAGAAAAAACCACCCCGGAAAATCCGGGGTGGCCAAGGTTCAGGGAGGTGGCGCTGACCTGCAGCGCCGGAGGACGGATAAGGGAGGGGAGATATCCGTCCTGAGAAGAAGATGGGGTTTTCATCGTCGCAAATCAAGACCCGAGTCTGTATCAACTCGTATCAGCGCGGCAAAATCCCCTGCTACATAGGCGGATATATCATGGCCACATGCGTTGTATGAATGGCAGGCGGTCCGCAAATTGATGCTTCAGCGCGCCGATAATATGCAATATTATCAACAGGAAAAGCGGCTTTGTCAGCACTTCGTGCACCTCATGCCCGATACCGGCCAACGCCTTGTCCTTGCCGATGGGCATGGTCGCATCAAAGAGGCCGAAAAAGTCAACCGGCGGGGCCTGCGGATGGGCCGAAGCCATTAGCCAGCCGGACAGCGGCACCGCGATGATCAGAAAATAGAAGAGGAAATGGACGAATTTGCCCATTCCTGCCTGCCATGCCGGAATCGCGGCGGGCAATGGCGGGGGCTTGTGTCCAAAGCGCCAGAACAGCCGCAGAAGCGACAGCGTCAGGATCGATATGCCGATTGCCTTGTGCGGCGCCATCAGCGCGCCCTGCGCCTCACGTGGCAAATCCTCCGCCATGCTGGCGAGGACGAAATTGGTGATGACCAGCAAGGCGATCAGCCAGTGAAAAGCGATCGCGACCTTACTATATTTTGAAATCATGGCGGCCCTCCTCTTGTCGGGCCGCCACGGGTTTATCAGGCGGTGGGCAGCTCGACCGGCTGGGGAACCTTACCCTGTTGCATTTGCATTGCAAACACGTCGCGCACGAGGTTGAGCGAGAAAAGATGAGCGTAGATCAACGGCAACATTCCGCTCTGGCTCATCTTGCGCAGCTCGTCGCCGCGCAGGTCGCGCAGCTTTTCTTCGTTCACCATCTGGAAACCGCGATAGACGAAGGGATTTTCGCTGCCTTCCTGCTGGATGGCGACTTCGCCTTCCATCAGCAGTTCCAGCTTTTTCAGCTCCTCGACAAAGGCCTGGGTGCGGGCACCCGCCTGCTCGAAATCTTCGCAGAATTTCAGGATGTCCTTGGTCATCTGGGTCGGCTCGGCCCCATCGAACAGGGCATCGCCTTCCTTCTTGAAATCGCCAAGGGCATCGGAAGTCGGGTCGAAACATAGCGACAGTTCATCGCTATCCGGACGCAGACGGGCGAGCATGAACGGATAGCGACGGATATAGGCAGGCAGATAGACCGGATTATTGAATTTGCCGTTCTCGTCCATGAAGACATTGACGCCTTCGTTCATGCCCATCAGCGCCAGCGGAACGGGATTGTCGCCAGCGGAAAAGATGATCGGAAAATTGCGCGCGGCCGAGACGAATTCCTCGACGGTCAGCGGGATGGCATGCTGCCCCTGCATGAAGTTGGCATTGTCGATCTGCCGGCTCTTGAAATTTGCATGTTCGTTGCTGTTGAGCGGCACGAGGTCGTTGTAAAAGAGGGGCAAGCCTTGCGGCGCGGGCTGGGTAGCCATCATAGTCTCCGTCATCTGGATTCGAATTGTAGATTGCGGGCGGCTTTAGGCCGCAGCGCTGGCGCTGGCAAGAGGAACGAGTTTGCCCGGATTCATGATGCCTTTGGGGTCTAGCGCCGCCTTGACGGCGCGCAACGCCGCCAGACGTGCCGGATCGGACAAACGGGCAAATTCCGCCAGCTTTGCCTGACCAATGCCATGCTCGGCCGATAGCGATCCGCCATAGCTGGCCACCCTGTCATACACATCGCCGCTGATATGATGGGCATATTGTCCATACCATTCATCGGCCACGGCGCCTTTGGGCGCCTTCACATGATAATGAATATTGCCATCGCCCAAATGGCCAAAAGCGATGATCGCCGTGCCCGGATAGCGCGCCTCGATGTCCGGGGATTCCTGTTCGATGAAGCGCGCCATCGCGTCGACGGGCACGCTGATGTCATGCTGCAGCGCCGGGCCTTCCGCCCGCTCCGCCTCGGCAATCGAATCCCGTATTTTCCAGAATGCTTCGACCTGACCTTCATTTGCCGCGATCACGGCGTCGCGCGCAAAGCCCTGTTCCAGCATCCGGCCAAGAAACCGTTCGGCCGCGCCTGCCGGAGAGTCCTGATCCGGCCTGTCCTTCACCAGTTCGACCAGCGCATACCAGCCATGCGATCCGGCAAGTGGCGATCGTGTGCCGGGTATGTGTTTGAGGACATGTTGAAGCGCCGTGTCGGGAAGTATTTCGAACCCCTCAAGCATTCCCGAAAACGCGGCTGACGCGCGCAGCAAAAGTTCGTAGGCGGCCGTCGGGGAATCGACGGCCACCCAGGCTGTCGCCCGTTCGATCAGCGCCGGAACCAGTTGCAGCGTTGCGCGGGTAACAACGCCCAGTGTTCCTTCCGCACCGATCAGCAGATGTTTTAGATCATAGCCCCGATTGTCCTTCTTGAGCGGAGCGAGCGCGGTATAGACCGAGCCATCGGGCAACACCGCCTCCAGCCCGGCAACCAGACTGCGCATCGTTCCGTGCCGCAACACTTGCGTCCCGCCGGCGTTGGTCGAAATCAGCCCGCCGACCGTGGCCGAACCCTTTCCCCCCAGCGTCAGGGGAAAGCGCAAGCCCTGTTCGGCGACCGCCTCGTGCAGAGTCTGCAGGATGACGCCGGCCCCACAACGCACCAGCCGGGATCGCGGGTCAATCTCCTCAATCCGGTTGAGCCGCCGTAGCGAAAGCAACAGGCTGTTTCCCGAACGGTCTGGCGTGGCACCCGCAACCATGCCGCTATTACCCCCCTGTGGCACCAGCGGGAGCGCATATTCGCTGGCCAGCCTGACGACTTGAGATACCTCGGCGGTGGTCGCGGGGGAGAGAAGCGCGGCGGCGCTGCCGCTGAACCGGCCGCGCCAGTCGGTCAGCCATGGCGCGATCTCGTCCTGACTGGCGGTGAATCCCTTTGGTCCCAGAAGCTGGCTCAGGCGTTCGAATGTCCCATTTTCAGGCAAATTGTCGTTCCTGTCTTCGTACCGATTGACTTGAAAGTTGCCGCTTCATAGGGCTGGATTAATGCTCCGTTCAACCGTTACCGCTATTGGAAGCAAAAGGCGAATTTTGGTCGGGGCCCGGCGTTGCGCATTATACTGATTGTCATTGCGGGGCTTGCATCGGCCATTTGCATTGCATGCGCAGCGCATGGCCAGTCGCTCGGCCCGCTGTTCGATTTGCTGGATGGATCGTTGAACTATCAGGCCCGTATCGAACAAAGGGTGATTGTCCGTTTTCCCAATCAGCCGGTTCCGGCGCCCGCCGGTCGCAGCGAGAAACGCCAGTCCCCTATCTACAATGAAGAAAAGATTGGCAAATGCCTGCTGATGGACAGGCTGGTCGCATCGCGCCCCGGCCCCAAGAACAGCCTGGAACTGGTCACCCGCGAACGACAGCTGATCCGCGCCTATCTGGGCGATGGCTGCCTTGCCCGCGAATTTTATGCAGGGGCCTATGTCGAACGGCCCAAGGACGGCAAGCTGTGCGTTGACCGCGACCTGCTGCACGCCCGCACGGGTGCGAAATGCGAAATCGACAAGTTCCGTTTGCTGGTTCCAGAGTAAGATACGCCAAATTCCTTGACTTTTGGCCGATGCTCCGCCAAGCGGCGCGCACCGGACGCGCGGGGAAGCGCCGACCGGCTTGCTCCCTTCCGGAATTATGAACCCTATGTCCTTTGCCGATCTCGGCCTTTCCGATGAACTATTGAGCGCGGTTACCGCCGCGGGATATGACACGCCAACGCCGATCCAGGCGCAGGCAATCCCTTCGGTGCTGATGATGCGCGACCTGATCGGTATCGCACAAACCGGAACCGGCAAGACGGCATCGTTCGTGCTGCCGATGATCGACATTCTGGCGCATGGCAGGGCCCGGGCCCGTATGCCGCGCAGCCTGATCCTCGAACCGACCCGCGAACTTGCGGCACAGGTTGCCGAGAATTTCGAAAAATACGGAAAGAACCACAAGCTCTCGATGGCGTTGCTGATCGGCGGGGTTTCGATGGGCGATCAGGTGAAAGCGCTGCAAAAGGGCGTCGATGTGCTGATCGCGACACCCGGCCGCCTGATGGACCTTTTCGAACGCGGCAATATCCTGCTCAACGGCTGCGAACTGCTCGTCATCGACGAGGCCGATCGCATGCTCGACATGGGCTTCATTCCCGATATCGAAAATATCTGCACCAAATTGCCGACCAGCCGGCAGACGCTGCTGTTTTCAGCAACGATGCCGCCGCCGATCAAGAAGCTGTCGGACAAATTCCTTTCGAACCCGAAATATATCGAGGTGGCCCGGCCCGCGACCGCGAACACCAATATCGAACAGAAACTGGTCGAAGTCACACCGATGAAAAAGCGCGATGTGCTGCGCGACCTGATCCGCGACGAGGATGTGCAGACCGCAATCATCTTCTGCAACCGCAAGACCACCGTGCGCGAGCTGAACAAGAGCCTCCAGCGCCATGGCTTTCGTTCGGGAGAAATCCATGGCGATATCGATCAGGCATCGCGCCTGAAGGAACTGGACGCGTTCAAGAGCGGGGCGATCAACCTGCTGGTGGCGTCGGACGTTGCGGCGCGCGGTCTGGACATCAAGGGCGTCAGCCACGTCTTCAATTTCGATGCCCCCTGGCATCCTGACGATTATGTCCACCGCATCGGCCGCACCGGTCGTGCAGGTGCGAAGGGCAAGGCCTTCACCTTCGTCACGCGTGACGATGCAGAGCATATCGACAATATCGAAAAGCTGATCGGATTGAAGATTGAACGACTGGTGCGGGCGGGCGAGTCAAAGCCCGATGCCCGGGAACGACCGGCCAAAGGCAGCGACGCTGCGGACAAGCAGGACCGCTCCGGAACCAGAGCATCAAAACGCCCGGCCAGGTCCGAACGCAAGGCCGATAGCAAGTCGTCGGGCGGCAAGCATGTCGGCGACCGCGACAATGGCGGTGATGATGGCAGCTGGAATGGCCCGATGCCCGATTTCCTGAGCGTCGCCATCCCGCTTTGACCTGCGACAGCGCAGCACAAAAAAAGGCCCGCCGAAGCGGGCCTTTTCTGTGTTGTTTGGCTATCCTCAGAATTTTCCGCGCAGCGTGATGCCATATGTGCGCGGCTCTGCCAGGAAGTGCGAGAAGAGCTGGCGACCGCCCGGGAACTGGGGATCGACAAAGGCCGCACTCGCGCCGCCGGCCTGGAACGACGTGTTGAAGGCAACCTGCGCATAATCCTGATTGAAGATATTCTGGCCCCACAGCTCGAGCGACCAGGCTTCATCGGGCCCGCGGATACCGATTCGGGCATTGAAGATTGCATAGCCATCCTGTTCCTTTTGCGGGAACAGATCCGAACCGGTGTTGTAATCGCCGGTCAGGCGACCGTCGATGTAAAACAGACCGGAAAGACCGCTGCTGCCGATTTCCGGGGTCCAGGTCAGGCTGGAGGTCGCCACCAGTTCAGGCGCATTCGACATATTGTCGCCCGGCAGCTTGCGCAACTCGGCATCGAGCGGCGCGCCCGACTTGTTGCCTACAAGATTGCTGCGATAGCTGGTGTTGGCGTAGGTCAGACCAGCGGCCACGCGGAAGTTGCGTGCCGGAACCAGCGAAGCTTCGAGTTCGAAACCTTCTGCCCGGACGCCGTAACCGACATCGCCCTTCGCGCAAGCGCCAGTTGCAGAGCTCAAATCACGGTCCGCTCCACCCAGATCGGTCGAGCAACCGTTGATCGTCTGAACCAGAAACACGGTGCCGTTGAAGGTATTCAGCTGGAAGTTGCTGAAATCCGAACGGAATGCCGACAGGCTGAGACTGAACGGCCCGGTCGAATATTTCGCGCCCAATTCATAGCTGTCGACCAGTTCGGGGTCGAACTGCAGATTACCGACCAGCGCCTGCGCGCCGCCGACCGCCGCGAAGGGCGCAGTCGGGGCCTTCAGGGCCGAACGGTCGAGATTGAAGCCGCCTGCCTTATAGCCCCGCGCGAAGCTGCCATAGAGCAAGAGGTCGTCGGTCGCTTTCCACGAAAGAATTGCAGTCCCGGTGAACTCGTCTTCGCTGCGGCTGTCCTTGATCGAAACGCCGTTCAGCTCTGCCGTCGAGTTGCCCTGACAACCCAGTCCGATCAGGGCACCGGCAAGCGCACGCGCGGTTGCGGTGGTCAGCGGATTGGTTGCATCATCCAGAACAAGGCCCTGAATGGTGGTGCAGGCGGTGTTGTCGTTGCCAAAGGTGGCGCTGAATTTCTTCTTGTCGCTCGTGTAGCGCAGACCGAGGGTCAGATCGAGCGTGTCGGTGATGTGCACGATATTATGCGTGAACAATGCCCAGTTGGTGCCGTTCTGGAAATAGCGATCATTTGTCGTGCCCAGATTGTTGAGCGCATCAAGCCGCGTGAAGGCAGCAACGATATCGGCCCCCGACAGCCCGGAAGCACCCGCGATCGTTGCAGGGCCGACGACGGGAACCACGCACGACGGGTTTGTGGGCGAATACAGCCCGGCAAGCCCACCACCCGAGATGATGCGACAGGTCGCAAAGCGGCCATATTGGTTGCCGAAACGCAGATTGTCGCGCACGGTCAGCTTTTCATTGGCGTAAAAGCCGCCGACCAGCCAGTCGAGCTTGCCGCCAAAGGCTTCACCCTGCAGGCGCAGTTCCTGCGTAAAGGTGTGGAACTGGCGATAGGCATCGTCGCTGGGCGCACGATACAGGATGTCGACTTCTCCATAGTCGGTGTCGGACGCTTGTCCCGAGCGATATTCGCGATAGGCGGTGATCGAGGTCAGCGTTGCACCGCCGAATTCATAGTCGATCTGGCCGGAAAAGCCGTAATCCTTTGTTTCGCCAGTAAAGACGCGGTTGGGGCTGATCGAAATCTTGCGGCCATAGCCCTGATTGAAGGACGCCAGTGGCTGCCCCAGATCGCGCAGCACGTTGATGATATTGTTGGCAGCCGGATTGTTGAGCGGCGTCGCAAGATTGTTCAGATTGCCGATATAGGGATTAACCGTGCCGTCGACAAAAGTGGCCGCGCAGCATTCTTCCTTGCGCGACGTGTAATCGGCGATCAGCCGAACCGACAGGGCGTCCGAAGGCTGGATCAACAGCTGGCCGCGAAGGAAATAGCGGTCGCGGTTGTTGACATCGCGGCCATTGGTATCGTCGCGATAGAAACCGTCGCGCTTCACATACACGCCATCCACGCGGAAAGCGATTTGCTCGCTGATCGGCCCGGTGATGCTGGTCGCAGCCCGCATGAAATCAAAATTGCCGTAGGTCAGCTCACCATTTCCGCCAAAAGTGAACTCCGGCTTTCTCGAATAAATGCTGATAAGACCGGCAGATGAGTTACGTCCGCCAAGAGTGCCCTGCGGGCCACGCTGCACTTCAACACGGTCGATTTCGCCAAGTTCGTTGAGGCCGATGCCCGAACGCGAACGATACACGCCATCGATGAAGACCGGAACCGAGCTTTCAAGGCCGGGATTGTCGCCGACGGTGCCGATACCGCGAATACGCGCCGAACCATTGGCTTCCGAGCCGGTCGACGAAACCAGCAGCGAGGGGGCGACCTGGTTCAGCTGGCGAATGTCATTCGCGCCGCTGTTCTGGAGAGTTTCGGCATTCACCGCCGAAATCGCCACCGGCACGTCAGACAGTAGCTGCGAGCGCCCTTGCGCGGTCACGACGATTTCGACTTCGTCATCCGCCGCTTCGGCTGCTTCATCCTGCGCATATGCAAATGTCGGCATTGTCAACGCACAAGTCGCAACGGACAATGAAAACACAGCTTTCCTGATGGCACTATTGGTCTTCATAACTCTCTCCTTCGACATAGACTTGATCGATTGGCTGCAAACCTATGCGCATCATGCGCATAAGTCACCTCAACCGGGCATAGACGCAACAAATTTTCAAAAAATGTTGCCCAAATGCAACAAAGCACAACGGCAAAAATGCTCCATTCAACCGGTCAGGCAGAGCAATATGGGTGGCTATTGTTCCGTTCGGTCATACCGTTTGACAGAGCTGTCGATCGCCTCCTGCCTGTAAGCCGGTCTACCCCCTACCCATGCCTCCTTGACGACGGTGCCGCGGATTTGCGCAGGGGTGGCGAGCAGCGGATCGGTATCGATCAGGATGAAATCCGCCCGGTGGCCGGGCGTCAATGAGCCGACCCTGGCCTCGGCAAAGGCCGCATAGGCGGCGCCGGTCGTGAAGCCAGCCAGCGCCTGTTCGCGCGTCACCCGTTCTGCGGGCATCCAGCCGCCAAAGGGTTGCCCCGTTTCATCCTCGCGCGTGATCGCCGCTGCCAGCCCGGCAAAGGGGTTGGGCGCCTCGACCGGGGTGTCAGAGCCAAAGGCAAGCCTGCCGCCCGCCTTCAATATCGAATTCCAGGCATAGGCCCCCTTCAGCCGGTCGGGCCCAAGCCGGACTTCCGCCATCAGCCGGTCGGATGTCTGGTGGACGGGCTGCATCGACGCGATTATCCCATATCTGGCGAGCCGCGGGATGTCGGCCGGATCGACGATCTGCGCATGTTCGATCCGCCAGCGCCGATCCCCCGTATAGGTTTCTGCCAAATCCTCGACCGCGCCGATCGCCTCGGCATTGGCGGCATCGCCGATCGCGTGCACCGCCGTCTGGAACCCGTCCATCGATGCCCGCACCATCAGGTTGCGGATTTCGGCGCTGGCCAGAAACGACAGGCCGGTCTGCCCCGGCGCGTCGGCATAGGGCTTTTTCAGCCAGGCTCCACGGCTGCCGAGCGCGCCATCGAGATAGAGCTTCACCCCGCCGAGGCGGAGCTTGTCGTCATACAGCCATGGCGTCGGGCGCGGCCCCGCAATAGCCACCATATTGTCGATCCCGCCAGCATAGCCGAAGATGCGGATCGACAGCCAGCCATCGTCGCCCGCGCGCCGATAGCTTTGCCAATCCTCGATCGTCGTGCCCATATCGGCGATTCCGGTTATCCCGACCGACAGCAGCGCCTTTTGCGCCTCCGCCAGCGCCAGATCGCGTTCAGCCGGTTTGGGGGCGGGAATATGTTTGGCAACCAGTTCGCTGGCGGCATCGACAAATATGCCACTGGGTTTGCCGCCTGCCAGTTCGATACGCCCCCCGGAGGGCGATTTTGTCGCCGCTGTAATGCCCGCAACTTCCATCGCCCGGCTGTTTGCCCAGCCCGCATGGCCATCGACCCGTTCGAGCCAGACAGGCCGGTCTGCGACGACGGCGTCCAGTTCAGCTGCGGTCGGGAAGCGGCCCAACCCCCATTTTTCCTGATTCCAGCCGCGCCCGATTATCCAGCGCCGGTCGGGATATTTGGCGGCATAGGCCTTGATCGCCGCCTGCGCGTCGGCCAACGAACTGGTTCCGGACAGATCGAGCGTCAAGGCTGCGAAGCCCAGCCCCATGACATGGCCATGCGCATCGATCAGCCCGGGGAGCATCGTCAACCCGCGCCCGTCATGGCGGAAATCGAGCTGCCTGGGCGCCTTTTCCTTGCTCGTGAGCAGCTGGCTGACCTTGCCATCCTTGTCGATCAGCAACGCCGAAAAGCGAACGACCTTGCCATCCTTGTCCAGCGTGATGCCGTTGACATTCTCGACCATGCCATCGGCCAAAGCGGGTGCGGCAAGCGCGAGGCAGGCGGCCCCCGCCAGCAATGTCAGTGCTTTCATCGTTTCGGCAACCTCCGAACCAGCGCGCTCGTATCCTGACGCCCGCCGCCCATATACTGGATGTCCGAAAAAAACTGGTCGGTCATCGCTGCGATCGGAATGCTGGCACCATTGGCGCGGGCTTCGTCGATTGCCAGCCCAAGATCCTTGCGCATCCAGTCCACGGCAAAGCCGAAATCGAACTCACCCCGGGCCATGGTCGCCCAGCGATTGTCCATCTGCCAGCTCTGCGCGGCGCCGCCCGAAATCGCGTCGAAAACCTTGTCGAGGTCAAGCTCGGCACATTCTGCAAAATGCAGGGCTTCGGACAGTCCTTGCAGCACCCCCGCAATACATATCTGGTTGACCATTTTCGCCGTCTGGCCGTCGCCCGGGCCGCCGACATGGACAATGCGTTTCGAATAGGCTGCGATTACCGGTCTGGCAGCCTCGACCGCCGCCTCGGTGCCGCCGCACATGATCGCCAGCGTACCATTTTCCGCCCCGGCCTGACCGCCAGTTACCGGCGCGTCGACGCAATTCAGCCCGCGCCCCTTGGCTTCGACCGCCAGCTGCCGCGCGATGCGAGCGGATACGGTGGTATGATCGATGAAGGTGCTGCCCTTGGGCATGGCCGCAAAAACGCCGTCGCGGCCAAGCGCGATGCTTGCAAGGTCATCATCGGTGCCGACGCAGCTGACGACAAATTCGGCGTCCTTTGCCGCCTCTGCCGGCGACGAAGCCTTTTGCCCGCCATGTTCGGCCACCCATTTATCCGCTTTGGCCGACGAACGGTTGTAGACGGTCATTGCATGCCCCGCCTTGCAGAGGTGCCGCGCGATAGGCCCACCCATCACGCCCAATCCGATAAATGCTATTCTTGCCATATTAGGCCATAAACCCCTGAACAATGCCTTCGAGGCGCCAAAATGGCAAAGAGCCGGAAGCAAAATGGCCGCCGGACATGGTGGTTCCATGTGCAAGGCCATTTTGCTTCCAGATCGGAGCCATATTGACGTCCTACGGATTTGATCGATTTTGTCCATTGCTGCGTTGGTGCGCCTGAACGTTGCGGCCGCCATGCCCACCGCCTTGCCCTGAACAGAAACGCGTCAAAGCGCGCAGGCATTGTTCAGGGGTTTATGGCCGCAACGCTAATCGGTGTTTTCACTTTGCGCCAGATAGGTTAGGGCCCGCGCCACCATGTCCGAACTTCTGACCCTTGCCGATGTCCGTGCCGCCCGCGAACGCATAAGCGACGCCATTGTTTCGACGCCGACCCTGCACAGCAAGACGCTGTCCAACCTGACCGGCGCGAACATCTACCTGAAGTTCGAAAACCTTCAGTTCACCGCCGCCTACAAGGAACGCGGCGCGCTCAATGCGCTGCTGTTGATGCCCGAGGAAGCGCGCAATCGCGGCGTGATTGCCGCGTCGGCGGGCAACCATGCCCAGGGCCTGAGCTATCATGGCACGCGGCTTGGCGTTCCCGTGACCATCGTCATGCCCAGGACCACGCCCACGGTGAAGGTGATGCAGACCGAAGCGGTGGGCGGCAAGGTCGTGCTTGAAGGCGAAAAGTTCGACGACGCCTACAAACATGCCAGGCTGCTCGAAAAGGAACTGGGGCTGACATTCGTGCACCCTTTCGATGATCCGGCGGTTGCCGCCGGACAAGGGACGGTTGCACTCGAAATGCTCGAGGCCATCCCGGAGATTGACACGCTGGTCGTGCCGATCGGCGGCGGCGGGCTGCTGTCGGGGATGGGGACCGCGGCGCGCGGCATCAATCCTGCCATCGAACTGGTCGGGGTGCAGGCGGAGCTGTATCCCTCGATGTACGCGCTGCTCAATGACAAGCAGATGCCGTGCGAGGGCGACACTCTGGCCGAAGGTATCGCGGTCAAGGTTCCGGGAGAGTTCACGTCCCGGGTGATCCGCGAGATTGTCGACGACATCATGCTCGTCTCCGAGCCGGAACTGGAGACGGCGGTCAGCCTGCTCCTGCAGATCGAAAAGACCGTGGTCGAAGGCGGTGGCGCGGCCGGTCTGGCGGCGGTCATGGCCAACCCGGAAAAATTCAAGGGCAAGAATGTCGGCATCGTGCTCAGCGGCGGCAATATCGACACGCGCCTGCTCGCCAATGTATTGCTGCGCGATCTGGCCCGCTCGGGCCGCCTCGCCCGGCTGCGGATCACGCTGCAGGATCGCCCCGGCGCGCTCTACAAGGTGATGAAGCTGTTCAACGAGCACAATATCAACATCATCGAAATCTATCACCAGCGCATCTTCACGACATTGCCGGCCAAGGGCCTGATTACCGATATCGAATGCGAGGCGCGCGACGCAGAACAGCTGCAAGGGCTGGTCGATTCGCTCAAGGAAGCGGGATACAAGGTCGAACGGGTCGAACTGAACTGAACAAAATCAATACCATCCGCCAATGATGGTAAACGCCCTTTTCAGCACCGATGTAAAGCGTCATAAACCCGCCATAACACATGATTAGGCGAGGTCGGGTTTACCATGAGCGCACCAGTCCGCTTTCCGCGCTTCTTTGTCACAAACCCTGCCCCTTGCCCCTATATCCCGGGCAAGACCGAACGGAAGGTTTTCACCGAACTCAGCGGCGCTCATGCAAGCGAACTGAACGAGGCCCTTGGCCGCATCGGTTTTCGTCGCAGCCAGAATGTCGCATACCGGCCCAGTTGCATCGACTGCAAGGCCTGCGTTCCCGTCCGCATCCTGACCGGCGGTTTTCAACCCAATGCGACCCAGCGCAAGATTTTGCGCCGCAATTCGGACCTGCGGGTCAGCGCCTGCCGGCCCTGGTCGACCAGCGAACAATATGAATTGCTGCGCCGTTATTTGAAGCAACGGCATCCCGAGGGCGGAATGGCCGATATGGATGACATGGATTATGCCGACATGGTCGAGCAGACCCCGGTCCACAGCCATGTCGTCGAATATCGCCTGCCCGCCCGCTATGGGGCGCAGGGCGAACTGGTCGGGGCGTGCATCACCGATCAGCAATCCGACGGGCTGTCGATGGTCTACAGCTTTTACGATGCCGAAGCCGAAGGCCGTACGGGGCTCGGCAATTTCATCATCATGGATCATATCCAGCGCGCGCGCGATGCAGGGCTGCCTTTTGTCTATCTGGGCTATTGGGTCGAGAATGCCGCGCGCATGCAATATAAGACCCGCTATCGGCCGCTTGAAAAGCTGACGCCTGACGGGTGGGTCGATTTCGAAACCGGCCAGCAGGGCGATCTGTTCGGATAACAAAAAACCCCGCTTTTGGCGGGGTTTTTATTCATGTTCTGCCCGCTCAGCGGCAGGTGCAGCGCGGCTTTGCCTTGGGCCGGGGCTTCCACTTGCGCACGATTTTGCGCTTTGCGGGCACCGTTTCATAATAGACTTCCTCGGTCACCGTCGTCGATGCCACCGGGACCATCGAATATATCACCATCGGGGGCGCATAATAATAGCCATAGGGATAGGCGCCATAACCGGAGCCATAGCCTTGCGGATAACCGCCATCGCTCGGCAGATGCTTTTCGCATTTCTTCATCGATTTTTCGATGCCCATCCCTGCAAGCGCGCCCAGGCCGCCGCCAATCAGCAGGCCTTCGGTCCGATTGCCGCGTCCCGCAATGCGATTACCCGCAATGGCGCCAAGGATTGCGCCGATCGCCGCACCGCCGACGCCGTCGGTCTTCAGGCATTTTTCATAATCGCCATAGCCATGCGCGCCATTCCATGCCGGGGCGGCCGGATAGGGCATCGCGGCATGCGGCGGCATCGCATAGGGTGCGCCCGCAACCGGAATGGGATGCGGCGGCATGGGATGCGGCGGGACGGGCGCAACTGCCACGCCATCCTGCTTGCGCGTTACCTTGCCATTCCACTGGCCTTCATACACCCGGCCTTCGGGGTCGAGATACTGGCCCTTGGTCCATTCGCCCTGATATTCATAGCGCACGCCACTGGCATCCGAATAGGTCGACATGCCGGGTCCATCGAGATCATATATGCCCCGATCAGCGCCCATGGCGGGGCCATATTCGGCATGATCATGATGTTTACCGCCCGAGTCGGCCAGCGCAGCAGCGGGCATCGCCATCACCGCACCGGTCGCAAGGCTCGCAATCAAGAGGACTTTCATGGTTAATCGCTCCCTAGTCACGAAGAGGCGCTTTGTGCGCATTCTCCGATAGTTAAGAAGTGCTTAACATTATTTTGAAGGCCGCACCATGACGCGAATGTAAATTGCGGACAGCCTAGAACTTTTGTTCCAAAATGAAGCAGTGGGTCAAAGACGGCTGGAAAGCAGCCCGGCGAGCCTTTCGACGCCCGATGCGTCGACTTGCGCGAAGCGGCCCGGAAGCGGGCTGTCGAGATCGATAACCGCAATCACCGCACCATCCCGCGTCACCGGCACGACCAGTTCCGACCGGCTGGCGGCATCGCAGGCGATATGACCGGGGAAGGCGTGGACATCCTCGACCAGTTGTGTCGTTCCGGTGCGGGCGGCGGCACCGCATACGCCCTTGTCGAGGGGGATGCGGATGCAGGCTGCCTTGCCCTGAAAGGGGCCTAGCACCAGTTCGTCACCGACCATGCGATAGAAGCCGGCCCAGTTCAGATCGGGCAGATATTGCCAAAGCAGCGCCGCGATATTGGCCATGTTGGCGATGCCGTCCGGCTCGCCGGCCGTCAGCGCGTCGGCGGCCTTCACCAGTTCATCGTAAAGCTCGGTGCCGGAGATATCGGTCGCGATGTCGAATGCGTACATTGTTGCGCAGATAGTCAATCGAGCCGGACTTTACCACGGTTCTTCTTCACTTCACCCCGCCCCTTTTTTGTATCGACCCGTTTGGCCTTGGCCGCCTTGCTCGGCCGTGTCTTGATACGTGGAGCGTCCCGCACAAAGGCCTGATCGATCAGGCGCGTGATGCGCGCACGCGCCTCGGCACGGTTTGCCTCCCTTGTACGGTGCTCGCGCGCGGTCACGACCAGTTCGCCGGCCGCGGTCATGCGGCTGCCAGCGAGCGTCTTGAGCTTGCGAAAGGCAAAGGGCGGCAGGCCAAGGCGAAACACGTCGACACGCAGCTGGCATGCGGTCGCGACCTTGTTGACATTCTGTCCGCCCGGGCCGGTCGACGCCAGGAAGGTTTCCTCAAGCAGTTCCTCAGGCAGTTCGAACGGCATTCGGCCTTTTAGGCAGCCAAGGCCAGGCGCGCTAGTCGAAACGCCAGGCGTCCATCGCGAGCACGCCATGTTCGACACTAGCATGGAGTTTTGTCGCCTTGCCTTCCTCTCCGCCTGCGCCCAGCGCGACGAACAGCGGCAGGATGTGATCCATCGTCGGATGATTGCCGGTGCCATGGGGAGCCCGCCCGATGGCATGGAGCACGGCCTGATGGTCGCCTGCCAGCAGATGGACATCGAGCCAATCGAGGAATTCGGTCACAAAGGGCGGTGCGGGCGCGTCTGCGGCATAGCCGCCCTTGAAATAGGCATGGAGATTGTGCGTGATCGCGCCGGAACCGATGACGAGAATATTGCTGTCGCGCAGCGCGCCCAACGCCTGACCCAGCCGGTAGTGATATTCAGGGGTTTCGCCCGAGTTGATCGAAACCTGCACGACCGGAATTCCGGCATCGGGCCATGCCAGCATCAGCGGCGTCCATGCGCCATGATCCAGCCCCCGTTCGGCATCGAGCCGGTTGGCAATTCCGGCATTGTGCAGCAACAGCGAAATGCGCCTTGCCAGTTCGGGCGAGCCCGGGGCCGGATAGCGCATCCGGTACAGCACCTCCGGGAAACCGCCAAAATCGTGGATCGTTGTCGGCTGTGCGGACGATGTAATCGACGCAGGCGACGCATCATGATGCGCCGAGATCAGGACGACTGCATCTGGCCGTGCGGGCAGCCCGCCTGCCAGCCCGGCAAGAAAATCCCGGGCTGGGCTGTTGTCGATCACGATGGTCGGCGCACCATGCGAAACGAAAAGGGCGGGCTGCCTGTTCATGATTTAACCGAACAGCTTTGCGGCTGTGTTGGCGACGCGCCGACCCAGATAGCGGCCGCCTTCGAGTTCGGTCTCGCTGGGCTGGCGGGTGCCATCGCCATTGGCGATCGTCGTCGCGCCATAAGGTGCGCCGCCGACCACCTCGTCATTGCGCATCTGCCCGGCAAAGCCATAGTCGAGGCCGACAATGGTCATGCCGAAATGCAGCAAATTGGTGATGATCGAGAACAAAGTGGTTTCCTGCCCGCCATGCTGGGTCGCGCTGGAGGTAAAGGCAGCCCCGACCTTGCCGTTCAGTTCACCACGCGCCCAGACGCCGCCTGCGGCATCCCAAAAGGCCGCCATCTGGCTCGACAGGCGACCGAAACGGGTGCCGGTTCCGACGATGATCGCGTCATAATCCTTGAGTTCCTCGATAGTCGCGACAGGTGCAGCCTGATCGAGCTTGAAATGGGCGGCCTGCGCGATTGCAAGCGGCGCGGTTTCGGGAACGCGCTTCACATCGACCGTCGCACCCGCTTCGCGGGCGCCTTCGGCGATGGCATTGGCCATGGTTTCGATGTGGCCGTAGCTCGAATAATAGAGAACAAGAATTTTGGGCATGGAATATCCTTATGGTTGGAATGGCAAAAAGTTCGTCATCCTGAACTTGTTTCAGGATGATAGGCAGTCGGTGGTGCGTTATCCCGAAACAGGTTCGGGATGACGATCCCCCCAATGATCAGTCTGCGTCGACGAGGACGATTTCGCTGTCCTCGATCGCGATAATGGTGATGCTTCCGGCGGTGACAGCGACGCCGTCACGCGCATTGGCACGCTGGCCGTCGATGTCGATCGCACCGGTCGCCGGAACCAGATAGGCGTGGCGGTGATCGCCGACCTGATAGCTCAGGCTTTCCCCGGCCTTCAGCGTCGCGCCGAGCACGCGGGCGTCGGTGCGGATCGGAAGCGCGTCGGCGTCTTCATCAAAGCCGCTGGCCAGCACCCGCCAGTCGCCCGAGCGATCGCCCTTGGGGAAAGGCTTCGTCCCCCAGCCGGGCGCGCCGCCCGTCCGCTTCGGCACGATCCATATCTGGAAGAGGGTGGTTGCTTCGTCCTCCAGATTATATTCGGCGTGGCGGATACCGGTTCCCGCACTCATCACCTGAACATCGCCCGCAGCGGTGCGACCCTTGTTGCCCAGACTGTCCTGATGGGTGATCGCGCCGGTGCGGACATAGGTGATGATCTCCATGTCGGCATGCGGATGCGGCGGGAAGCCGGTTTGCGGCTGGATGATGTCATCATTCCAGACGCGCAGCGAACCCCAGTTCATCCGGTCCGGATCGTGGTAGCTGGCGAAAGAGAAGTGGTGGCGTGCATCCAGCCAGCCATGATTGGCGCCGCCAAGGCTGGCGAAGGGGCGGATTTCCACCTTTGCTTTGCTGTCGATCATTGCGAATAACCTTGTCTTTGTAGTGGCTGTGTATGCGGCGAAAATAGCCATAGGATTTGGGATTGAAATAGAAACATTGGAAACCTATTGTTTCCATTTATGCGACTACCCGATTATGAAGCCTGGAGCATTTTTGCGGCCGTCGCCGAAGAGGGCGGCTTTTCGCGCGCGGCGGAACTGCTGGGCATGTCCAAGGCCACTGTGTCCAAAGCCGTCTCGCGGCTGGAGGCGCAATTGGGCGCGCCGCTGTTCCACCGCACCTCGCGCAGGCTGGTGCTGAGCGAAAGCGGCGTGTCATTGCTCGAGCAGGCCAAGGCGATCGTCGCCGCAGGCGAGGCCGCCGAGGAAGCGGCGCGCGACGAGGCGAGCGAGCCCGTCGGCCAGATCCGGCTGGCGGCGCCGATGAGTTTTGGCATCAGCCGCGTCGCACCACTGCTGTCCGAATTTCTGTGCAGCCATCGCGGCATCAGCATCGACATGCACCTGTCCGACGCCAGGGTCGATCTGATCGGCGAGCGTTTCGATCTCGCGCTGCGCATCGGTGCGCTGCCCGACAGTTCGCTGCGCGCCAGGCGGTTGCGCGGCGTCACCGTCCATATCCTCGCCAGCCCCGAATATCTCGCCGCCAATGGCGAACCGCGCCACCCAGCCCAGCTGGGCGAGCATCGCTGCCTTGGCTATTCGCTGGCCTCCAGCCCCGAAAGCTGGCGCTTCACCGGCCCCGATGGCAGCGAAGCGGCGGTCCGGCTGTCAGGCCCGTTGCGCGTCAACAATGGCGACGCCATGCTGCCTGCCCTGCGCGCCGGGTTGGGCATCGGCATGTTACCCGATTTCATCTGCGATCAGGATATCGCCGCCGGACGGTTGCAGCCGATCCTGCGCGAATGGAAAACGCCCCCGATCGCGATCCACATCGTTACCCCGCCGGGCAGCTTCCGTCCGCGCCGGGTAAGCGCTTTGATCGATTTTCTGGCGGAGAAGCTGGCGGCGGCGTGAGTTCGCTGGAATTCAGCTTTGGAACAATCCAATCCTGATCTCGTCACCCCCGCGAAGGCGGGGGCCATCACCGATGGTGGAAATTTTCCCGGCAGGTGATGGATTCCCGCCTTCGCGGGAATGACGAAGTTGCAGGAGATCGCGGCAGAGCCTCTTTCTGCGCAACCGTCGCCCCAGCGAAGGCTGGGGCAGCGGCAGGATTTGAATTAACCCCGACTTAAACGACCGCAGCCTCCAGCAGCCGTAGCGTCCCGGCATCGGCGTCGATTTCCGCGAGCACGCCCTGGGGAATGGTGAACTGGTCCGAAATGTGCCCGAACCATGCGCCCTCGAACGCCGGAATGCCCAGCGGTTCGAAATGCTGGCGCAGGATGGCGTTGAGGGTGAAGCTGCTGCCGTCAGGATTGCTGCAATTGGTGCACTGGCCGAAAACGACGCCCGCCAGCCCTTTGAGCACGCCCGCCTGCCCCAACTGGGTGAGCATGCGGTCGATGCGATATTCGGCCTCGTCTATATCCTCCAGAAACAGGATCGCGCCGGTGAAATCGGGCAACCAGGGTGTCCCCGCGAGCGCGGTCAGCACCGTCAGATTGCCGCCGAGCAATTGCCCCTGCGCCTTGCCACCACGGATCCGGATCGTCCGCCAGCGCCGTTGCACCAGCCGGTCTTCGGTTGCCTTGGGGTTTTCATACAGCGGCGTCGCCCCATCAAAGGCTATGCCCCTGAAGCTTTCGACCGAGGCCTTGCCCCAGGCGCTGCTCGCATTGGGGCCGTGCAGCGTCACCGCCCCGCCCTTTGCCGCAATCGCCATGTGCAGCGCGGTGATGTCGCTATAGCCGATCAGGAATTTGGGGTTCGCACGCACCACATTCCAGTCGACAAAGGGCAAGGCCCGCGCCGCGCCCCAGCCGCCGCGCACGGCAAAGATCGCCTTCACATCCTTGTCGGCGAACATCGTGGTGATATCCGACGCGCGCTCCTTGTCCTGCCCCGCCAGATAGCCATAGCGTTTGAGCAGATTCGGTGCACGCTTGGGCACCAGCCCCATGGCGCGTATCGCTTCCTCGACCAGCACCAGATCGAACGGATCGTCGCTCGCCGAGGCGGGTTCGATCAGGCCGATGGTGTCGCCCGGGCGTAACCGGCTGCCTTTGGGTCTTTTTCCCGGCACGCCGGCCGCAAAGGCAGGGCCAGACAAAGCGGGCAGGGCCGGCGACGCCATCAGCGCCGCCAGCCCCGTCATGATCGTTCGACGCGACGGCGTCAGAACTTTGCTTCCACAGCTACGGTGAACGACCGTCCACGTGGATCGGCAACGCGCGGTTCCCAGCTGCTGCCCGAACCGGTGTTGCTGTCATATGTGATCGCAAACGGCGGATCGGTGTCGAACAGATTCTTGATGCCTCCGGTCAGCTTGAACCGGTCATCAAAGCTGTAGCTGGCCGACATGTTGTAGATCACATAATTTTTCACCCGCGCGTTGAAGTCCGGGCGAGCGGTCGATCCGGGAATTGCCGTGTTGTTCTTGTATCCATTGCGGAAGATTTGCGACAGCGTGAAGGTGAAGTCATCGACCGTATAGTTGATGAACGCATTGTGCTTCCACTTCAGGCCAAGATCGCCGGCATAGGTGAACACGCCGATCAGGCTGGGCCCATAAGGCGAAGAGGGAAGGAACTTCTCCTTCTTCTTCAGCAGATAGGTGCCATCCATCCCGGCGTTGATCGAACCGCCAAGAGCATCGAAGCCCGCACGCAGCGAGACTTCCAGGCCCTGTGTCCGGCGCGAACCGATATTGTCGGCACGAAGATCGAGCAGGGTGATGATGCCGTTGGTGCGGATCACGCGGTCGGGGAAATCGGCGATATTGTCGAGCAACTGCCGGATGGTCAGCGCGCCGATCGTATCGTCAACCGCGATCGACCAGAAATCGACCGAAGCACTGATCCGCGACGTCGGCTGGAGCACAACGCCAACCGAATATTGCTCGGAAGTTTCAGGTCCGAGGTTGAGATTGCCACCGCTCAGCGAGTCCGGCGTAATCGCATTACAGCCCGGGGTGACGTTGATGACGCCGCCAGACGGGCATGTTGTCGGATCGGTCAGCGTGTTACCCGGATTGGGCGACTGGGTGACGCCGTTGAATATCTGGTTGAAAGCGGGAACGCGGAACCCGGTGTTGTACGAACCCCGGAACATCAGCCAGTCGGCAGGACGGAACTTGGCCGACACCTTCGGATTAACCGTGGTTCCAAAGCCGGTATAGTCGTCCAGACGCACGGCACCGGTCAGTTCGAGCATGTCGAAAACCGGAAGCAGGACTTCGCCATACAGCGCTTTCACGGTGCGGTGCTTCGGCGTCAGCGCGTTCACATTGTCAAATGCGACGTTGAAGATATCGGGCTGGCCGGTGACCGCAGCGGCCGAACCGTTGAAGCTGTAGGTTTCCCGCCTGTAGTCGGCACCGATGGCCAGTTGCACAGCACCACCGGGAAGGTCGAACAACGAACCCGAAATCGATGCGTCAAATTGCTTCACTTCGTACTGGCCGCCGTAAAGCGTCGTTCCCTCTGCGGAAATTGCATCCAGCCCGGCAAGGGCGGCGGCCGACTGTGCGAGCGAAAACGGGTTCAATATGCCGCTGTTGAGCAGGCCGACGATACCGGGAGCGGTTGCGCCGGGGGCGGTGGGTGCGCGCGGATCAATCCCGCCCGATACCGCGCCGACCACGCCCGAGGCGGCGGCAGACGCCGAATTGGCGAAGACGCCGCGATAGTGATAGCCACTGCCGAGCACCGACGACGACTCGCTCTTCGCATAGGAACCGCCTGCACGGTAATCCCAGCCAGCAAACAGCGGGCCTTCGATATTCAGACCGGCGCGGAGCGTTTTGGTGTTGGTTTCATATTCGCGCGGGCCGCAAACGATACAGCGCCAGCGATAGGCGATGGGCTTGCCGTAATTTGCGGCAACAGCCGGGAAAACCGCAACCAGCCTGTTATAAATGTCATTGTAGGTTGCGGCCGTGGTTGCGTTCAGCGGGTAATAGAGCGGCAGCGAAGAGTTGTTGCCCGAATATTGGTTGTTGGAGAAACGCTTCGCCGAATCCGCATCCGATCCGGTGACCTCTGCCGAAATCCGGTGCTCACCCAGCGCGATGGTTGCCTTGCCATAATATGTGAGCGTTTCGAGCGGTTGCTGCAACGTGGCAGCCCGGCCGGTATCCCATGCGCAGGCGTAACGCGCGCCCGGTATCGCCCACAAAACATGATCATAGGCCATGCCACCGTCAACGGAATCGCACCCCGCACCGCCCGGAAGGTCAAGGAAATTGATACCTCCGCTGGCGGCGGTCGTCGCCCCTGCCTCGATCAGCGAAACGCCGCTGAGCAGCGATCCTGTCGGCGCGAAAATCGAGTTTGCGGTAATCGGGAACATGGTGGCAATCGGCGTCCCGCGGGTGTCGACCGACAGACCCCGATTGGGCTGGTTACCATTCACGAAACTCCGGTCTTTGCCGTATAGCACGCCGTTCCAGCTCTTGCTGACCGCCGCCATGACGTTGAAGCCATCTTCGTCGATGTCGCCATAGCCCACCGTTCCGGAAAGGCGGTAGATCGGGCTGTCACCCGCTTCCGTAATGTCGACGAAGCCGTTCAGCGCCAAACCCTGGAAATTGGACTTGGTGATGAAGTTGATCACGCCGCCAATGGCGTCGGTCCCGTAAATTGCCGAAGCGCCGTCTTTCAGCACTTCGATCCGTTCGATCGCGGCGAACGGAATCTGATTGACGTCAACCGCCGACCCGGTGAGGCCGTGGGCGGCAACGCGCCTGCCATTGAGCAGAACGAGCGTCGAGGCAGAACCCTGCCCGCGCAGATTGGCCGAGGAAAGACCGTTGGTGCCGCGCTGCGCGCCCGAAACCACGTCCGAATTGGAGGCAAGGTTGTCGGCACCGTTCCCGTTGCTGGTCAGGAACGAAATCAATTGTTCGGGGCTGTTGATACCTTCGCGCGTGATATCATCGGGGGTGATGACCGTCAGCGGCAGCGAGCTGTCGTTGGGATTGCGCTTGATGCGCGACCCTGTGACGACGATTGCCTGTTCGGACGACGCAGTTTCGGTGCTCTGCGGCGCGCCTGCATCCTGCGCCGCAACCGGCGCGGCGAGGCTCGCAACCGTAAGATATAAAGCCAGCTTGTGCATTTTCATGTCATTGCCCTCCAGCGAATGCCGCACTACTGTGCAGTTGCGGCAAGTCAAAACCCTGAAAGTTAAGGCTAGCAACGCAATTTCCGCTTGGCAAATGGCAATTGGGTATAATTTTGAAGTCTTTTGCTGCGTCCGGTTGAAATTATTTTTAACCGTCACCGAGACTCCAAAACCCTAGGATTTGAGTCACTTTTGCCCGATCTGAATCCCCGCGACTCGCGGATTCCCGCGCGTTAAGACGAAATTAACCTTTTCAGTTCATTTCCCTTATGGTTAATAACGATCGATGGCTGCGTCGCCGCTTCGGGCAGCACAGGCATCGGGGGTTGCAAAAGCAAAGAGGGGCCAGCCGCATGCGCGTGTTGCTGATTGAAGACGAACCGACCACCGCGAAAGCCATCGAGATGATGCTCGCGACCGAAGGATTCAACGTCTATTCGACCGATCTGGGCGAGGAAGGCCTCGATCTGGGCAAACTCTACGATTACGATATCATCCTTCTCGATCTCAACCTGCCCGACATGCATGGCTATGACGTGCTGAAAAAGCTGCGTGTCGCCAAGGTGCAGACGCCGGTGCTGATCCTTTCGGGCATCAGCGAAATGGATTCAAAGGTGCGCAGCTTCGGCTTTGGCGCCGACGATTATGTTACCAAGCCGTTCCACCGCGAAGAACTGGTCGCGCGCATCCACGCGGTTGTCCGTCGTTCGAAGGGCCACAGCCAGTCGGTCATCCGCACCGGCAAGCTCGCGGTCAATCTTGATGCCAAGACGGTCGAGGTCGATGGCGCCCGCGTGCACCTGACCGGCAAGGAATATGCGATGCTCGAGCTGCTTTCGCTGCGCAAGGGCACCACGCTCACCAAGGAAATGTTCCTCAACCATCTTTATGGCGGCATGGACGAACCCGAACTCAAGATCATCGACGTGTTCATCTGCAAGCTGCGCAAGAAACTCGCGCTGGCCTGTGGCGGCGAAAATTACATCGAAACCGTCTGGGGCCGCGGCTATGTGCTGCGCGACCTGGAAGACATGGATCAGCCGCTGGTCGCCTGAACCGACACGAATTTACCCCGGCAGTAGTTTGAGAGGGGGCGGTGCTGAAAGGCTCCGCCCTTTTTCGTTTGATTGCGTGTTGCGGCACCGGCCCGCTCCTCCACCTGGCCTCCCATAAGGTACCATGTCTGGGAGGTCGGGTGGGGGAGCGGGCCGGTGCCGATACGTTTCAGCAAAGCTGAAACGTCAAACTACGTCTGCAGATACCAGCGCTCGGAACCCTCAAGCCCGATGGCCGTCAACCTGCCGCTTGCATAAGCCCCGGTATCGATCCCGATCCGCGACCCGCGCTCGTCGATCTCGTCATAGATGGTGTGGCCATAGACGATGACCTTTTCCAGGTCGCCGCGCTGGCCGACAAATTCGTCGCGGATCCAGCGCAGATCGCTTTTGCGCTGTTCAGACAGCGGAACGCCGGGACGGATGCCGGCATGGACAAAGGCATAGTCGCCGAGCACGAGCGTATCCTCGAAGCTTTCGAGGAAGGTCAGATGCGCCTCGGGCACCAGCGTTTCGAGGCGGCTGGCCAGCGCTTCAAGGTCAAGCTCGATATATTCGGAACGGGTGATCGGATAGCTTTGCAGCGTCGCATCGCCGCCGATCTTGAGGAAGAAGCGCAATGTCTTGGTATCGCGCTCGCGGCAGGCCTTGAGGAACACCTCCTCATGATTGCCCATCAGATAGTGCACGGTGCGCCCCTGCCCGCGCATGGCCATTGCGGTGTCTATCACCCCCGCGCTGTCGGGCCCGCGGTCAACCAGATCGCCGAGCAGGACGATCCGGGTATCCGCCGTGCCCCTCGCCCGGTCATCCGCGTCGATCTGCGCCAGCAGCGCCGTTAGCAGATCGTTGCGGCCATGGATGTCTCCGATCGCATAGACGCGCACGCCATCCGGCACCCGCGCGGTATCGAGCGGACGGGACGGTGCGACTTTCCTGAACAGACGACCCAGCATGGTGTGCGCGATATAGGGAGGAGCAGGGGCAAGCGAAAGGGCCTTGTCCCCATTCCCCGGGGCAGGACGGCAAAAGCGTCAGTCCTCGACGGCAAAGGTCAGCCCGGCATGCGCCTGCAACCGCGCGACCAGTTTTTCACCCAGCGCCGCGCCCGGCGTGGTCACTCCGCCTTCTCCGCCATTTTCGGCAAGGCAGAGCGCGGTTTCGGCGATCATCTTGCTGGTCGAGCCATAGCCCGGATCACGATCGCCCTTCACGCTGTACAGCGCGCGCCGCCCATCGGGATATTCGCCGACAAACAGGACATCGTAAAACCCGCTTTCGCGTTCCTCCCTGGTCGGCCCTTCGCCCGGCAGCGGATCGTTGTCGGTGCCGATCATCGGGGTTCGGGCCACATATTCGGCGGCCTGCCGTCCGGCCTCGCCCGGACCAGTCAGCATCATTTCGTCATAGACAAAATCCTGCCCATAAGGATGGCCAAGCAGCGCATTGGTGCGGTGGACATTCTTGGTGTTGATCGGGGCCATGATGAAGTTTGTCGCCCAACTGCCTAGCGCCTCGTCATATTCAGGCTGCGTCGCAGGCGGTTGCGGTGGGCCTTCAAATCCGCCCGCCAGGCTGAACGGGTTGGTCAGATAGCCGATCAGCGCCGGATCCCTGGCTGCGGCCGCCATCGTTGCCTTCAGGCTGGCGGCTGTGCCACCCGAAAACTTGCCCTGCATGGCGCGAACTCGGCCTTTGACGCGCGGCGCCGGTGCACCGAACTTTTCGGCCGCATGCTTCTGCAACATCAGCACGCCAAGATCGAAGGGGATCGAATCAAATCCAGCCGAAAAGCAGATGCGCGCGGCTGACGCCCTGGCGGCTGCATGATGCTGGTCAATTTTCTGACGCATCCAGGCCGGTTCGCCGCACAGGTCGGTATAGTCGGTGCCATTGGCCACGCAGGCGGCGACCAGACCATCACCGTAAAGCTGATACGGGCCC
Source organism: Sphingomonadaceae bacterium (assembly GCA_020847445.1). Taxonomy (GTDB): domain Bacteria; phylum Pseudomonadota; class Alphaproteobacteria; order Sphingomonadales; family Sphingomonadaceae; genus Sphingorhabdus_B. The sequence continues at coordinate 50,777 of JADLBY010000064.1, forward strand.
ACCGTCGTCAGCACGACCCTGGTCCGCTTGCACATGGCATCCAGCGACGCCGGATCAGCCGCATCGGCAACCACCAGCGGCGTTTGCGCGGGGGCACCGATCAGGTCGCGCACCTCCTCCAGCTTCGCAAGCGATCGCCCCGCCATCGCCCAGCGCCATGGCCAGGGATCGACGACGTCTGCGGCCTGCTTCGCCAGATATTCGGCAACCAGACGCCCGGTATAGCCGGTGGCACCATAGACAATGACATCGAATTCACGTGCTTCGCTGGGCATGGCTCTCTCCTGATTCTACCTAGTACCGGTTGATGCGCGGATGGCTGCGCCGAGTCAAAATGCGTATTGCCTGCTCGCCAGATCGAACATGATTTCCTCCGATCCGCCGCCGATCGCCATGACACGCACCTCGCGATAGATGCGCTCAACGCGGCACCCGCGCAGGAAGCTCGCGCCGCCGAGGATCTGGCAGGCCTCGCGCGCGCAATATTCCATCGTGCGCGTGGCCTGCACCTTCAACAGCGCAAAATCGCCGGGGAAGGCCTTGCCCTCACGCACGCTCCAGGCGCATTGGTCGATCCACGCCTGCGTCGTGTTGATCTGACGCAGCATATCGGCCAGCTTGTGGCGAATGGCCTGATTGCGGACCAAAGGCTTGCCGAACACCTCGCGCTGCTGCGCCCAGTCGAGCGCATCTTCGAAGCAGACGCGCGCATAGGCCGCCGCCTGCTGCGCCATGCCCAGCCGCTCGCCGTTGAAATTGCGCATGATGCCCATGAAGCCGCCATTTTCGGGGCCGATCAGATTTTCGGCGGGCACCTCCACATTGTCGAAATGCAGCGTCGCAGTGTCCGACGCATGCCAGCCCATCTTGGCGAGCGGGGTGCGGCTGAAACCCGGGCGGTCGGTTTCGATCAGCAGCAACGAAATGCCGCCCATGCCGGGGCCACCGGTGCGCACCGCCGTGGTCACATAGTCGGCACGCATGGCGCTGGTGATGAAGGTCTTGCTGCCGTTGACGATATAGGACGCACCATTGCGCTCCGCTCTTGTCTTGAGGTTGGCGACATCCGATCCGCCTGACGGCTCGGTAATGCCCAGCGAAATGATCTTGTCGCCTGCAAGAACGGCGGGCGCAATGCGCCGCTTCATGTCCTCGCTGCCCATTGCGAGAATAGGGGGCAGGCCGATGCCATGCGTCATCAGCGACGCCGGGATGCCGCCCGCGCCGGGGCGGCATAGTTCCTCGCTCTGCACCAGCGAGTGAAAGATATCGAAGTCGCTGCTGCCCGTGCCGCCATATTCCTCGGGATATCCCAGCCCCAATATGCCCGCTTCTGCCGCCTTTTTGTGCAGGCTGCGCGGCAACTCGCCCGCGGCCTCCCAGGCATCGACATGGGGCTGGATCTCGCGTTCGACAAAGCGGCGCACCGTGTCGCACACCGCCTCATGGCTCGCGTCATAATAAGGCGAACGGGCGCGCCATTGGTCGAATAGGGGGGATGTCATCCATGTCTCTCCTGCGCCTGCAACTGGCAGGAATTTAATCAATCGATTAAGTTGAGCAAGGCCCGAATTGCGGACCGTCTGCCACCACTGCAAGCGGGGCGGGGATCATGGCTGAAGCCGATCAAAGCCGCGGCAGCGTTACCCCGCGTTGCCCCATATATTTACCCGCGCGGTCGGCATAGCTCGTCTCGCACGGCTCGTTGCCCTGCAGGAAGAGGAACTGGCACGCGCCTTCATTGGCATAGATTTTGGCCGGCAACGGCGTGGTGTTCGAAAATTCGAGGGTCACATGCCCTTCCCAGCCGGGCTCGAGCGGCGTCACGTTCACGATGATGCCGCAACGGGCATAGGTGCTCTTGCCCAGACAGATGACGAGCACGTCGCGCGGGACGCGGAAATATTCGACCGTGCGGGCGAGCGCGAAACTGTTTGGCGGGATGATGCAGACATCGGTTTCGCGGTCGACCAGGCTTTTGCCGTCAAAATTCTTCGGATCGACCACGGCGCTGTCCACATTGGTGAAAATCTTGAACTCAGGCGCGACGCGGGCGTCATAGCCGTAAGAGGAAAGACCATAGCTGATGCAACCGTCGCGGCGCTGCGCCTCGACAAAGGGTTCGATCATCCCGTTTTCGAGCGCCTGCTGCCTGATCCATTTGTCCGAAAGAATTGCCATGCCGACTCCCTGCCCCACATTTCGTCATTCCCGCGAAGGCGGGAATCCATCACCCAAGTAATCGGTTCACATTGCGCGCCAGTTGAAAACCCGAGCTCAGGAGCTGGATTCCCGCCTTCGCGGGAATGACGACAAAAAGGAAGGGGGAAATTGCGTAAAGGTCAGCTTTTCAAACTCGCAGGGCCAAAGCCGTGCGGCAAAAGTTCAGACAGCAGATAGGTTTCATAACCGCTGGCGTGCGCGCAATGCACCGGCAGGTCGATCGCCACCTCGTCCGCCACTTCCTTGATCACCTGACGGCAGCGGCCACAGGGGCTGATCGGATCGGCACCGATGACGGCACCCCCCTCTGCCGACCGGGGGCCGCCCGCGACGGCGATGGCAACGATGCGCCGCATCTGCCCGTCGCTGTTCGCCTTGGCGATGGCGACGGTTTCGGCGCACAACGTCATCCCATAGCTGGCATTTTCGAAATTGGCGCCGGTGACGACCTCGCCATTGTCGAGCAGCAAGGCCGCGCCGACATGAAAGTTCGAATAGGGCGCATAGGCATTATGCGCGGCGGCAATCGCCGCCTGCACCAGTTGTTCGTTTGCCTCGTTCATTGTCGCACCACTGCCCATTCAACCGGTTCGCTTACCCCGTCGATATGGCGCTGCGGATTGGCCGACCATATCACCCAGGGACGGGCGGCATAGTCGGGCAGCAGCCAGGTCTTTTCAAGCCAAACCGTCCGGTCGATCGAGGTGCTGAGCTTATACTGCTCTTCGAATTCCGGTGAAATCTTCAATATCGCAGGTTTGCCCAGATGCGCCTCGATCTGCGACAGGAAAGTCGCCACCTCCGACAATACGAGCGCACGATCGGGCTTTCCGCTGCACGTGTCGGTAAAGCGGAACTCGACTGCAGCGGGCAGCGCGGCATCGTTGCGCGGCACCGTAGTGATGAAGCTGGTCGCCTGATCGCTCGCCAGACGGCACAAATCGTAGCGATGCAGGGCACCGAAGCGCACCCCCGCCTCAGCCGCACCGGCAACATTGACGGCAAACCGGGCGTCGCGCGGCTTCACACCATCTGTTGCAACGATATAGGCGAAATCCACGCCGGTCGCCGCCAGCATCGGCCAGTCGAGTGCGCCATGATGCGCGTCGACGACAATGCCCTGGTCGGGATAGGCATCACGCGACGGTGCCCAGCCGAGGATGACGCGCCACAGCACGAACGCACCGAGCAGCAATGCGAGCGCCACTGCGACATAGCGCCAAAGCCTGAATTTTCCGACGGCCATAAATTTCCCTGAAAGTCCCCGTTGGCCTATTGCTTGATGTGCAGCACGCAAATCAATGTAAACAATCGCCGCGCGGTCGGAAAATCGACCTCGACCTTGCCGTCGAGCCGTTCGATTAGCAGTTCTGCCGCGCTGTTGTGCACCCCGCGCCGCGCCATGTCGATCGTCTCGATCTCTGACGCGGTCGCCTTGCGGATGGCCTGGTAATAGCTGTCGCAGATCGCGAAATATTCGCGCACCGGGCGCTGGAACCGGCCAAGGCCAAGGATCAGCGTTTCATGCGGCGCGCCATCCTCGCGCGATATGTCGAGCACCAGCCGCCCTTCGGTGACGCTGAGTTTGAGCCGGTACGGCCCGGCATAGCCATCGCCCATTTCGCGCAGCGGCTTGAAATGATTCTCCTCGATCAGATCGAAGATTGCAACGCGCCGTTCCTGCTCGATATCGGCGTTGCGACGCAATATGGTCGCTTCGTCGAGTTCGACGGAGATGATGCGCGGGTCGGCCATCTGCCCCCTCTAACCGATGCGACGGCAGGGGCAAGGGGGTATCCTCCCCCAGCCGGGGGAGGATTTCCACAGCCCTGTCCCCCGAACAATTTTTGCAGCGCCTTGCGCCTGCCCATCTGATAAACGATAGCACACACATGGTCGAACCTGTCCGCCTTGCCGCCGTCAATGATGGCGAAGAAGCGCGCCTGCCCCGCAATGTCGAGGCAGAGGCAGCCTTTCTGGGCGCGCTGATGATCGACAACCGCATCGTCGAGGATGTCTCGATCAAGCTGCGGCCCGAACATTTTTTCGAGCCGCTGCACGGCCGCATCTTTGACCAGATTTTGCGGCTGATCGACCGCAACATGCTGGTAACGCCGGTGACGCTGAAGCCGCTGTTCGAAAGCGATCCGACGATGCTGGAACTGGGCGGCCCCGGTTATCTGGTCAAGCTGACCGCCGACGGCTCGGGCCTGATCGGTGCGCGCGATTTCGCCCAGCAGATTTACGATCTCGCCTTGCTGCGCGAACTGGTCAGCGTCGGACGCGGGCTGGTCGAGGGTGCGCTCGACACCAGCGATGCCGTCGACCCCAAGCAGCAGATCGAGCAGGCCGAGGCGCAGCTGTACAAGGTCGCCGAGGGCGAGGGCGAGACCGGAAGCATGAAAAGCTTCCTTGCCGCATCGACCGAGGCGATCAAGAATGTCGAAAAGGCCCTGAATTCGGGCGGGCATCTTTCGGGCGTCACCACCGGGCTCGACA
>JADLBY010000065.1 GCA_020847445.1 Sphingomonadaceae bacterium
CAGGCGAATTTTTCCGAAAAGACGATGCGGTTTGGGGGGAGGCCGACATTCTTCATGCCCCCGCTAAGCCCCTCCCTTCCAAGGGAGGGGTTTGGGGTGGGTGAGTCCATAAGCTCGCTGCCGCCCGCACCCGCCCCTTGATCCCCTCCCTTGGAAGGGAGGGGAGATGCGCCCCTGAATTCCGCCCTGGCCTCGCCAAAGGCGGTCGGCACCACATCCGCCACCGCCGCATCGGCCAGATCGACATAGGCCAGCCCCTCGGCGAGCTTCAGTGCCTGTTCGAACGAGTCCGCCAGCCGCGTCTGGATGCTGTCCTTGACGACGATACGGTCGACCACGACCTCGATGTCATGCTTGTATTTCTTGTCGAGCGCGGGGGCTTCCTCGATCGGGTAAAATTCGCCGTCGATACGCACGCGGGTATAGCCCGCTTTCTGCCATTCGAGCAGCTCCTTGCGATATTCGCCCTTGCGCCCGCGCACCACGGGGGCGAGCAGATAGGCGCGGGTGCCTTCGGGCAACTGCATCACCCGGTCGACCATCTGCGTCACCGTCTGCGCGGTGATCGGCAGGCCGGTGGCGGGCGAATAGGGAATGCCGACGCGCGCCCATAGCAGCCGCATATAATCGTAGATTTCGGTCACCGTGGCGACGGTCGAACGCGGATTGCGCGAGGTGGTTTTCTGTTCGATCGAAATCGCCGGAGAAAGCCCTTCGATATGTTCGACATCGGGCTTCTGCATCATCTCCAGAAACTGGCGGGCATAGGCGGAGAGCGATTCGACATAGCGCCGCTGCCCCTCGGCATAGATGGTATCGAAGGCGAGGGATGATTTGCCGCTGCCCGACAGTCCGGTGATCACGATCAGCTTGTCGCGCGGCAGATCGATGTCGATGCCCTTGAGATTATGCTCGCGCGCACCGCGCACCGAAATATGGGTGAGGCTCATGACGTCGATTGTTCCAGATTTGTTCTAAAAGCGCAAGAGGGCGCGTCAAAGCGGAAAGTGGCGCGCAACGGGACAGTTTTCAAGACAGGCTTTTGCCCCACTTGCCGAATCCCGCAAATCCATCATAATGCAAAGAAAAAGGAGGGTCGTTGCTTCGCTCTGATGAGCTTGTTTTGGGGGTAGGCAGACCTGTGGATTTCAAGCCCGTTTTGTTGTCGCTGCTGACGCTGCAGGCTGCACCGCTTGCGGCGCAGGACGGTGCCGACGCGCCGATCGTGTTCCATTCAGGAACCGGCGATAGCGCGCCTACGATGCCGGTCTATGTCAAGCCGCCGCGACCGACGATCAGCTGCGACATATTGGAACTTTCCGGGCGCGCGATTTCCTATGGCTATTATTCCGCCATGTCGGGGGCGCCACGACAACGGCTCGACGGCAGATTGCTGCAAACCGCGCTATCCAAATATCGCGACTATTATTGCCGCTTTGGCCGCACATCCGGGCCAGCGACCATCATTATCGTCGATTTTGCCCGGCATAGCAGCGACCCGCGGCTCTACCGCGTGGACCTACGCAGCGGCGAGGGGCTGGACAGCCCGATTCGCGTTGCGCACGGAATCGGGTCGGACCCCGACGATGACGGTTTTGCAACGGTGTTCAGCGATGTGCAGGACAGCCTGACCTCGTCGCTGGGCGCGGCGATGGGCGCCGAGATTTATCGCGGGCGCAACGGCACCTCGCTCCGGCTCGACGGTCTGGAGGCGAGCAACAGCCAGATGCGCGCGCGCGACATTGTCGTGCACAGCTATGCGCCCGCACGCCGCCGCTATTTCAATTCGGAACTGGTGGCCGCCCGCGGCCGGCCGGGGTCGAGCGAGGGTTGTTTCGTGATCGAACCCGACAAGCGCGACCGGATACTGGAAACGCTTGAAAATGGAGGTTTTCTTTATGCCGGGTTCAGCGGGGAGATGCCCCGGCCGGTCCCCACGCCGGTGTCGAACATGACCTTTGCCAGCGGGACCGGGGTCAGCGCCCCGGGTCCGGCTTCGGAAACACGCGACGGAACGCCCGGTAACCCGCCCACAAGCCCCATATCGCCAGCGCCAGCAGCACCAGTGCGATAATCGCGGCAGCCACCGGATTGGCGAAGGCCAGCGCAAGCAACCCGCCGGTCACCACATCCTCGGTTGTCGACAGCACGATGTTGCTGACCGGCTCGGGACTGGTATTGACGGCGGCACGGGCGGTGGCCTTGGTGGCATGGCTGGCGAGCGCCGCGCCGCCGCCGAGCAGGAAGACGATGACCTGCCATACCGGATCGCCCGCATCGACCACCGCGAGCGCGAGCAGAGCGCCGCCTATCGGCCGGATCAGCGTGTTGAGCCCGTCCCAGATCGAATCGAGCCAGGGCACCTTGTCGGCAAAAAATTCGGCGACGGCCCCTATGCCCGCGATCCCGATAACCCATGGGCTGGCCAACACGTCGAGCATCTTCAGATTTTCGGGCAGGTCGACCATACCCGAATACATCGCAAGGCCGGTCGCAAAGACGGTCAGATAGAGCCGCCAGCCTGACAGCAGGCTGACACTGGCGGCCAGACCCAATAGTTCGACGATACCCATCCAGCCTCTCCGTGGATCACGTTCCGGTTTCATCCAAGGTGCCAGTTTGCCCGGCCGCTGGCAATGGGGCAGGGACAGAGTTTACCTGCCCCCGTTTCCTGAAGGACGGGGGCAGGAAAGGGCTGGCCGTCCCGCCGGGTGTGTGATGGACAGTCGGGACGGCCAAGGGGGAGGGAGAGGGTGCTATCCGTCAGCGTTTGCGCTGTCTGCGGGTGATGCTGGTGTCGCGCGTTACCTTGCCGTGCGACCGCGTGACCGTATCGGCACGATTATAGATTTCCTTTCCGTTGCGCGAAGCGGAGCGGTTGGCCGTGAAGCCATTTCCGGTGCGGGTTTTGGAACCCGAATAGCTGTATTCGCCGCCATTGGGACCGGTGCCGCTGCCGGTTGCGGTCCAGCCATTGTCGGTCCTGGTGCGTTCATAATCATAGGTCGCGGTTTTGCCGTTAAAGCCGGTGCGCGATCCGCTGCCGGTCACACCGGTTTCGGTCCGCTGGCGATCCCGTTCGGTGCTTGCGGTTGCACCGTCGCTCTTGCGGGTGACCTCCTTGTCCGAACTGAATGTGCCTGCTTCCTTGTCACGCACGGCGGTTTTGGTGCCGCTGGCCTTGGGGCCATCGAAGCTGGTGGTGCGGGTCACGGGCTCTGCGGCCACGCCGCCTGCGACAAGGCTGGCGGAGAGGGCCAATGCAATCAGCTTTTTCATGAGTCATGTCCTTTGCTGTTTCCTGAAGGCTGCGTTGCTGCGCCTTCAGACAGTCAACGCACGACTTCGGGATTCCCTTCGACGGGCGGGTCGATATTTGCTTCCGCAGAGATTTCCTCCTCCGCCTCGAGCAGCCCGCGCAATTCGCGCCGGATCGCGCGCCGCTCGGCAAGCGGGGCAGTGCGCAATTGTCGGCGCAATTCACGGAGCCGGGCCTGCCGTGCGGCAGGCAGGTGCGGCTGGGCGCTGGCTGGATCGATCGGTTGTGACGCGAGCTTTGCGTCTTCTGCAGCCGGGTCGCGCGGTTGCGGCGGGCGCAGGCTGCCTTCCCGGTCGCGCAATGCGCGGGCGACGATCTCCCGGCGGATGCGCTGCGCGGGCGTGGGGCGGAATTCGGCGCGATGTTCGGCCAGTGCCGCGCGCAATTCGGGAAGCGTCATCTCACCCGATTGCAGCATCGACCGGATTTCCCGGCGGGCAATGGCGACGCGCTCGTGCCGGGGCAGCGCCCGATATGCAGGGTTGCTGTGCAGCCGCTGGTACAGGCTGCGTATCGCGGCGCGGCCACGCCCGGGGGGATGCGGTTCGGTCACCCCGGCTGCGGGTTTGGCTGCCACGGCTTTGTGCGGGGCCTTCTCCGCCCGGGGCACGGGCAGGTCGACCAGCCGGACCTTGGCAAGTGTTTCGCTGACCACCGGCACATAGACGGGTTCGCCGAAAAAGCCCGAAGCCGCAGCGGTGGCGGTCGCAATGCCGAAGGTCGCAACCAGCGCGACAATCCGGCCCGACCGCCGCCAACCGGTGCCGCCGCCAAGTCGGCGGCGCGGGGCAGGCAGGGACGGCGATATGGCGGCAGAGTCGGTCGGCAGATCACCCGTCGCGATGCGCGCAGCGAGCCGGTCGCCAAAGCCATGCGGCAAGGGCGGAACCACCAGCCGGTCGAGCGCGGATTGGATATGTGGCGGGAAGGCTGGGTCGCTCATGCCGAAATTCCCTTGCTCTCGACGCATCCGCGCAACGCCGCGCGCGCGCGGAACAGCATCGATTCGAACGCCTTCAACTGCATGGCCAGTATCTCTGCGGCCATCCTGTTCTGCCTTTCCTCATAATAGGTCAGCACGATCGCCGCGCGTTGCCGTTCGGGCAGCGCCTCTATGCAGGCGGCGACAGCGCTGCGGACCTCGTCTTCCTCGATCATCGCATCGGCAAGCGGGCCATCATCGGCGCATTCGGGAATGGCGTCTTCGCCGACAAAGCGGCGGCGGCGGATTCGGTCGAGGCAGGCATTGGTTGCCACCCGCGTCAGCCATGCCGCAACGCCCGGACCGCCCGCCTGCCAGAGGTCGGCAAATTGCCACAGCCGCAGCATCGCCTCCTGCGCGACATCTTCCGCCTCGGCGGCGTCGTTGAGCATGCGATAGGCGATCCGCCACGCGATCTCCGCATGGCGATCGGCGAGCAGGCGCAAGGCATCGGCATCGCGCGCGGCGACGCACGCCATCAGCGCGTCGTCGCTTTCGCCTGCATTTGCCTGTGCGGTTCTCGCCATCCGGGTCCGGTCCTCAGCTAAGCTGTCGCTGACGCTATAACGCGCGGCCAACAAAAACCCTTCGCGAAAAAATGATGCCTTGGCAGAAACCGTTTTCCATGCTGCAAAGGCGACGATGTCTGAAGAAATATTGATCCACCCCGTCACCGGCGAAGTCATGCCGCCCGCGACCCCCGCCGCCACCATGGTCATCTTCCGCAATAATCCGGAAGGCGGCCCGCCGCTGATCCTGATGGTCGAGCGGGTGAAGTCGATGGCTTTTGCGGGCGGAATGGCGGTGTTTCCGGGCGGAAAGGTTGACGATCACGACCGGGCCTATGCGGGCGTGCTCGACCATGGGCTGGATCTGGACGAGGCGGCGGCGCGGCTGGCGGTGATCCGCGAAACGATAGAAGAGGCGGGGCTTGCGCTGGCGCTGGATGGCGTAACCGATGCGGCGGATTGCGCGGCGGCGCGCGCGGCGCTGCATGACGGGGCAAGTCTCAAGGAAGTTTGCGACGACAATGGCTGGACGCCCCGGCTCGACAAACTTGTGCCCTGGGCCCGCTGGCGTCCGCCCAATCTGGAAACGCGGGTTTTCGATACCCGTTTCTATCTGCTCAACGCCGGGGACGCGCATCTGCCGGCCGTGGTCGACAACACCGAAAACCGCATGCTGTTCTGGGACAGCGCGGCGGGCGTGATCGAAAAGGTGGCGCGCGGGGAAGTGAAGGCGATCTTCCCGACCATGCGCAATCTGGAACGGCTGGCGCAGTTCGACAGCTTTGACGATGCCGCGGCGCATGCCGCAGACTTTCCGGTAAAGCTGCTATTGACCTATGTCGAAGAGCGTGACGGGGTGCCGCATATCTGCATCCCCGACGGCCATGGCTATCCCGTGGTGGCCGAGGCTATGACCCGGGCTTTGCGCGGGTAATCAATCCTCGGGCGCGATGGTGACGACCAGGCCTTCCAGGCTGTCGTTCATCTGGATCTGGCACGACAGGCGCGAACATTCGTTGCGGCTGTCGGTCGAATCGAGCAGGTCGTTTTCGTCCTCGCTCATTGCCGGAACCTTGTCGGCAAAGCTGCTGTCGACAAAGACATGGCAGGTCGCGCAGCTGCAGCAGCCCCCGCACAGCGCCAGCAACTCGTCAAAGCCATTGTCGCGGATCACTTCCATCAGCGACAGCCCGTTCTGGGCATCGACGTCACGGCCTTCGCCGTTGCGCGAAATGACGGTAATCTTGGGCATGCGGGACTCCCCTGTTCGAACCGGATTTGCGCGCGTGATAGTTGCCGCTTGACGTTAAGGGAAGCCTCTTTTTGTGGACAAAAAGCATCCGGCCCTTGGCCTTGCCCGACGCGCTCCCTATGTCCTGCATCCGATAGCAACAGGATTCCCGCAAATGTCAGACCGTCATGCCCCCGTCATCATCATCGGCTCCGGCCCGGCAGGCTATACCGCCGCCGTCTATGCCGCACGCGCGAACCTGTCGCCGATGATCATCACCGGTGTCGAGATTGGCGGGCAGCTGATGACCACCACCGAGGTCGACAACTGGCCCGGCGACGATGCCGGGGTGATGGGGCCCGAACTGATGGAGCGGATGCGCAAACATGCCGAACGCTTCGGCACGCGGATCGAGAATGACTATATCGAGAAGGTCGATTTCTCGAAGCGGCCCTTCACGCTCACCGGTGGCGCGGGGGACTATACGGCCGACGCGGTGATCATCGCGACGGGGGCCAGCGCGCAATATCTCGGGCTGCCCAGCGAAACCGCCTTCATGGGCAAGGGCGTGTCGGCTTGTGCGACGTGCGACGGCTTCTTTTACCGCAACAAGCCGGTGGCGGTGATCGGCGGCGGCAACACCGCGGTCGAGGAAGCTCTCTATCTCGCCAACATCGCCAGCCATGTGACTCTGGTGCACCGGCGGGACAAGTTGAAAGCCGAAAAGATCCTGCAGGATCGGCTGTTCGCGCGCGAGGCCGAGGGCAAGGTGACGATCAGGTGGAACCACAGGCTCGACGAAGTGCTCGGCGATGCGATGGGCGTCACCGGCATGCGGATCGCCGCCACCGACGGCAGCGGCACCGAAGATATCGCCCTGCACGGCCTGTTCGTGGCCATCGGGCACAAGCCCAATACCGGCATTTTCGAAGGCCATCTTGATATGGCTGGCGGCTATATCAGGGTGCGTGGCGGGGCCGAGGGACAGGCGACCGAAACCAGCGTCCCCGGCGTCTTTGCCTGCGGCGATGTGATGGATCATATCTACCGCCAGGCGGTGACGAGCGCGGGCACCGGATGCATGGCAGCACTCGATGCCGAACGCTTTATTGACGCCCATAACTGATCGGTCGCCAAGGCCTGCAGGCGCCAAGGGAGTAGTATGACATGATTGCAAGATCGCTTGCCGGTGCCATGGCGTTCGTGGCGTGCACCGGTCCGGCATATGCCGAATTGCCGCAGCCCGTTGCGACAATGCTCGACGATGCCATCGCCAATGGCACCGAAGCCGAGGTCGATGCCGTGGCAAAATATGCGCGCAAGGCGCTGCCGGGGCAGGAAGCCGAAATCGACGAGCGGCTGAGCGGCTATCGGGCCCGGCTTGCGACGGCAGCCGCCGCCGCCTCAGCCGCTGCAGCCGAAACCGGGAAGGCCGAATCCGGCGGCGGCTTCTTTGCGCATTGGACCGGGCAGGGCGAACTGGGCGGATTTCTCTCGGCCGGCAATTCCGATACCAAAGGTCTGGCGGCGGGGCTGGCGCTGACGCGCGAGACGGCGGAGTGGCGCCTCAACCTGCGCGCCAATGCCGATTACCAGCGCTCGAACGGGGCAACCAGCGCAGAACAGTTTTCGGCGGCGATCGAACCCAATTACAAGGTCGATGAGCATCTGTTCTTCTACGGGCTCGGCCAATATGAGCGCGATCCGTTTCAGGGATTTGACGCGCGCTATATCGTCTCGGGCGGCATCGGTTATCGCCCCATCGCTACCGACAATATCAAGCTCGACCTGAAGGCCGGTCCGGCGTGGCGATATACCGATTTTGTCAGCGCGACCGATGAGAGCGCGCTTACCGGGCTGGGCTCGGCGAACCTTCTCTGGAAACTGTCCCCGACCTTGTCGTTGAACGAAGCGGCATCGGTGCTGATGCAGTCGGACAAGTCGACGCTGACGGCGCTGACCTCGGTCGACGCCAAGATCAACGGCTCGCTTTCGGCCCGTCTGTCCTATCAGCTGCGCCACGAAACCAATCCGCCAGCGGGACTGAAGAACACCGACACGCTGTCGCGCATGACGCTGGTTTACGGTTTCTGAGGCGCCGGACGGCGGGTTACCCCGCCGCCTTCTTCTCCTGCCGGAATTTGTGCAGCAGCGGCTCGGTATAGCCGCTGGGCTGCGCCACACCTTCATAGACCAGTGCGCGGGCCGCCTTCAGGGCGATGCTGTCGCCTTCCAGCTTTTGGTATAGCGGATCGCCCGCATTTTGCGCGTCGACCTTGGCGGCCATCTTGGCGAAAGCTGCGTCAACCTGCGCGGGGGTGCAAACCCCGTGGAGCAGCCAGTTGGCGATATGCTGCGACGAAATGCGCAGCGTCGCCCGGTCTTCCATCAGGCCGATATCGTGGATGTCGGGCACCTTCGAACAGCCGATACCCTGGTCGATCCAGCGCACGACATAGCCCAATATGCCCTGTGCGTTGTTTTCCAGTTCCTGGGCGACCTCCTCGTCGGACCAGTTGTGACCGCGCGGGGCGGCCGGAATGGTGAGGAGGGCGTCGAGGGCAGGCGTTTCTTTCGCCGCCAGCGCCTTCTGCACCTCAAACACATCGACCATATGATAATGCATTGCGTGCAAGGTCGCGGCGGTCGGCGAAGGAACCCATGCGGTGTTCGCACCCGATTTGGGATGGCCGATCTTTTGCGCCATCATATCCTTCATCATGTCCGGCGCGGCCCACATCCCCTTGCCGATCTGCGCCTTGCCCGAAAGCCCACAGGCCAGCCCGATCTGCACGTTGCGCCCCTCATAGGCCTGGATCCAGGCCGAGCTTTTCATATCGGCCTTCCGGATCATCGGCCCTGCCTGCATCGCGCTGTGCATCTCGTCGCCGGTGCGATCAAGGAAGCCGGTGTTGATGAAGACGATGCGGTCCCGAACGGCATAGATACAGGCGGCGAGGTTGGCGCTGGTGCGGCGTTCCTCGTCCATCACCCCGACCTTGATCGTGTGCCGGTCAAGCCCGAGCAGGTCTTCGACGGCATCGAACAGGTCGTTGGTGAAGGCGCATTCCTCCGGACCGTGCTGCTTGGGTTTGACGATATAGATGCTGCCTGCGCGGCTGTTGCGGTATTTGCCGAGGCCCAAAAGATCGTGCATCGCGCAGAGCGAGGTGAACACCGCGTCCAATATCCCCTCGGGCGCCTCGCTGCCATCGGGCAGGCGCACCGCCGGGTTGGTCATCAGATGGCCGACATTGCGCACGAACATCACCGACCGGCCGTGGAGCAGTTCCTCGTCCCACTCGCGGTCGTCGTCGAGCGCGCGGGTCATTGTGGTTCCGCCTTTTTCAAAGCTGGCGGTCAGGTCACCGCGCATCAGCCCGAGCCAGTTGGTATAGCCTTTCACCTTGTCTTCGGCGTCGACCGCCGCGACCGAATCCTCAAGGTCGATGATCGTGGTCAGGGCGGCTTCGAGGATGACATCGGCAATTCCCGCTCTGTCGGTCCTGCCCACCGGATGGTTCCGGTCGATGACGATTTCGATCCCGAGGCCGTTGTTGCGCAGCAGGATGTCGTCGCCGCGCCGGATGATCGGGATCGCCGGATCGGCCAGCGTCAGATCGCCCCCATCCCAGTCCGCCCAGCTGCCATTTGCGAGCGGCACTGCCCGGTCGAGAAAGCCGCGCGCATAGGCGATCACCGCATCGCCGCGCGCGCTGTCATAGCCGCCGGGGCGGGCGGCAGGCGCATCGAGCACGTCGGTGCCGTAAAGCGCGTCGTAAAGGCTGCCCCAGCGCGCATTGGCGGCATTCAGCACGAACCGGTCGTTGAGTGCGGGAACGACGAGCTGCGGGCCCGCCATCGTCGCGATTTCGGCGTCGACATTCTGCGTGCCGATTTTGAACCCCGCCGGTTCGGGAACGAGATAGCCGATTTCGGAAAGGAATGCCTGATAGGCGGCCATGTCGGTGATCGGCCCCGGATGGGCCCTGTGCCAGGCATCGAGCTTCGCCTGAATGGCGTCGCGCTTCGCGAGCAGGGCACGGTTGACCGGCACAAGGCGGCCGAGAATGTCGGCAAGGCCCGCCCAAAGCGTGTCGGCTTGCACGCCGGTTCCGGGCAAGGCCCTGGTTTCGACGAAATCGGCAAGCGCGGTCGCTACCTGCAATCCGCCGCGGTTCACATATTCTGACATGGCTGGCTCCAATAAGGTGATGGGGCCCGGGGAGAGATTATTATTGTTGGCCGCGCCCTAGCGAGACTTTGCAGATTGCAAAAGTAGAAAGTTGGATAGGATATGGTAAGCTGTTGCTGCTAAAGGCAATCATCATGCTGCTCGAACGCCATTTCGTAGAAAAACCCTGGGGGCGGACGGATTTGCCAGCTGCCTTTGGCGCCCCTGCGGCTGCACGAATTGGCGAGATTTGGTATGCGGGCAAAAATGGCGTTGCGATGCCGATTCTGGTCAAATGGCTGTTTACGTCGGCGGCGCTGTCGATTCAGGTGCATCCCTCCGACGCCGATGCCAAAGCCTGCGGTCTTCCTTCGGGCAAGGAGGAATGCTGGTATATTGTCGATGCGGAACCCGGCGCTGTGCTGGGCATCGGCACCACCCGGACGCTTGCTCCGGATGAACTGCGCGCAGCGGCGCTTTCCGGTGAAATCACAGAACTGATTGACTGGAAACCGGCCAAAGCGGGCGACTTTTACTATATTGCTTCGGGCACCATCCACGCGATTGGTGCCGGAATAACGCTTGTCGAAGTGCAGCAACCGTCGGACATTACATATCGGCTGTTCGACTATGGACGCGCGCGCGACCTGCACGTCGATTCGGCTGTTTCGGTTTCGCACGCGCAACCATATGCGGATGCGCGCTCGGGGCGGGCCACCGACAATTGTCGCCTTGTTTCCGGACCGCATTTCTGGATCGATCATGTCAGGGGCTCCGGCCGGCTGGCGACGCTGCCAGAGCAGTCGAGCTATTGGCTGGTTCCGCTTGAAGGCGAGGTTCGTTGCGGAGGCTTGTCGGCGCGTAAGGGCGATTGCCTGCGAGTCGACGGGCTGTCGGGTGTAGATGTCGATACCGATACCAGTTTGCTGATTGCCGGAATTGCGGCGGGCTGAGTGGTTATCAATCGATTAGTGCATTGTGCGGGTTGCACAGCCCGTCTGCTTTGCTAGAGACGCAGCCTTACAATTGCGGGCATTGGCCCGAACCAGATGCAAGGTTTGGCGGAATGGAAAATAGGGAGTTGCTGGCTTTCGGTCTTCTGGCCGCGATGCTGGTGGTATCAATTTGGGTTTTCGTCCGCCGCATGAACGCGAAGCGCGCCTTTGAATATCGCCAGTCGGGACGCGGCAAAAACACCGACAGCTGATGTTCGGCCGACCGGCTCCGGGCTAACGGGGGTAGCGTTCGTCCATCCAGCCAAGATCAAGGGCAACCATTTCCTCCAGCACCGCCTTGTCGATATCGGCAAGCTTGTTGAGGTAGAGGCAACTGGCGCCCGTCTTGTGCTTTCCCAGTTTCGCGCGCAGCGCGTCCTGCCGCTTCTGCACCCCCGGATCGCTGTATCCGCCCATCATGTAGAGCACCAGATTGGCCTTTCGTGGCGAAAAGCCCGCGCGGCACATTTCGCCCGCACAGCCGCTTTTGGTTTCATAGGCATAGCTGCCATAGCCTATGATTGATGGCCCCCACATCCGGGGAGCCATGCCTGTCACCCGGGCATAGATTTCCAGCAACTGGTCGGCATCGGCACGGCGCGTGTCATTCTCTATCGCTGCAACAAAGTCGCGGACCTCGGTATCGGTGACCCTGGTCTTCAGTTCGTATTTCGCCACGACTTGCCTCCCTCTTAGGACTCGCCTAAAGGCTAGCCCGTCATCTGGGGAGTAGCCAGCCGTTTCGAACAGGAAACGGGACATGCATCAACATATTTGGCCGAGAGGCCATGGTGCATGTGGGGCCGTTTGTGCGGTTCAAGGCGAGACCAATGGCATCGGCGTTCCGCACCGGTCGGGCGGGCGCGCTGGTGGCATTGTGTCTGTTTTCTGCCCGGCCCCGGAAGTTTTTGATGGAACCCTTTTTCGCCTCCGCCGCCGTCGTCGCCTTTGCCGAGATCGGCGACAAGACGATGCTGCTTGCCATATTGCTCGCCACCCGTTTCCGTGCACCCCTGCCGATCATCTTCGGTATCCTTTCCGCGACGCTGCTCAATCATGCGCTCGCTGCCTTTGCCGGACAGCAGGTGGCCGGGCTGCTCGACGCGCCCTGGTTCCGCTGGGCAGTGGCGCTGGGCTTTGTCGCGATGGCGCTGTGGACGCTGGTGCCCGACAAGATCGATGAAGAGGAAGGCCGGGTCAGCCATAAGGGCAGCATTTTCCTCACGACCGCAATCGCCTTCTTTCTGGTCGAAATGGGGGACAAGACGCAGGTCGCAACGGTGGCGCTTGGCGCGCAATATCAGGCTGTACTGCTGGTCGCTGCGGGCACCACGCTCGGCATGATGATCGCCAATGTGCCAGCGGTGTATCTCGGCGAGGAACTGGTAAGGCGCGTGCCGTTGGCCGCGATGCGGCGGATCGCGGCAGGGCTGTTTCTGGCGCTGGGGCTGTGGCAGATCTGGGGGCTGCAGGTCTAGCGCGGGTTGCACCGGACCCCGCCCCCTGCTAGCGGCGCGCGCGACGGTTTTTGCGCAAAGGTTTTCCCATGAAAGATTCGGTCAAACGCGTTGTCCTCGCCTATTCGGGCGGTCTTGACACCAGCGTCATCCTGAAATGGCTGCAGGTCGAATATGGGTGCGAGGTCGTCACCTTCACCGCCGATCTGGGGCAGGGTGAGGAACTGGAGCCTGCGCGTGCCAAGGCGGTGCTGATGGGTATTCCCGACAAGCATATCTATATCGACGATCTGCGCGAGGAATTCGTCCGCGATTTCGTCTTCCCGATGATGCGCGCCAATGCGCGCTATGAGGGTGATTATCTGCTTGGCACCTCGATCGCCCGCCCGCTGATTTCGAAGCGGCTGATCGAGATTGCAAAGGAAACCGGGGCCGATGCGATTGCGCATGGCGCAACCGGCAAGGGCAATGATCAGGTGCGTTTCGAACTGTCGGCCTATGCGCTCAACCCCGACATCAAGGTGATCGCGCCGTGGCGCGAATGGGATCTGACCAGCCGCACCCGCCTGATCGAATGGGCAGAGGCGCACCAGATTCCGGTGCCCAAGGACAAGCGCGGCGAAAGCCCCTTTTCGACCGACGCGAATTTGCTCCACACCTCGTCGGAGGGCAAATGCCTTGAAGATCCCTGGGAAGAAACGCCGGACTATGTCTATTCGCGCACGGTGAATCCGGAGGATGCGCCCGACAGCCCTGAATATGTCACCATCGATTTTGAAAAGGGCGATGGCGTTGCGCTCAACGGGCAGGCGATGTCGCCCGCGACTCTGCTGACCGCATTGAACGATCTGGGGCGCAAGCATGGCATTGGCCGTCTCGATCTGGTCGAGAACCGCTTCGTCGGGATGAAGTCGCGCGGCATGTACGAAACGCCCGGCGGCGAAATCTATGCCCGCGCGCATCGCGGTATCGAAAGCATCACGCTCGATCGTGGCGCGGCGCATCTGAAGGATGAACTGATGCCAAAATATGCCGAGCTGATCTATAATGGTTTCTGGTTCTCGCCCGAACGCGAAATGCTGCAGGCGGCGATCGACCACAGCCAGGCCAATGTTTCGGGAACGGTTCGGGTCAAGCTCTACAAGGGGCAGGCGAGCGTCGTCGGGCGCAAGTCGCCGAACAGCCTCTACAGCGAAAAGGTCGTGACTTTTGAAGATGATGCCGGGGCCTATGACCAGAAGGACGCCGCGGGCTTCATCAAGCTGAACGCGCTCCGCCTGCGCTTGCTGGCGCGGCAGGGCAAGGATTGAGCGAGCGGTTCCCCACACGGCACCGCCGTCATAAAAAAGCGGTTCGTCATCCCGAACTTGTTTCGGGATGACGAAACACGTCGCCTGTTATCCCGAAACAAGTTCGGGATGACGATATTCTGGGAGTCGGGAAACAGATCGTATGGATTGGCCGCTCTTCAACATCTGCCTGCTGACGCTGGTGATCCATCTGATCGGCGCGCTGGCCTATGCCGCGCGGATCGCGGGTGTGCGGACCAGCAAGATTGCGCTGAGTTTTGCGCTGTTCAACGTGCTGGTGCTCGTCTCGCGCACATCGAACAGCTTCCTTGGCCCCTTCCTCGCCAAGCGGATCGAGAATGCGATCGCGAACGGCACGGGCGAGCGGCTGTTGATGGATATGCGGCTGGTGCTGCTGGCCGCGACGGTCGCCACCATATTCGGTGCGCTCGCCGTGCCGACGGTGCAGCGCTGGTTCACCGCCGCCATCGATGACTTTCAGCACCACCGTTCGGTCGCAAAGCTGGTGTGGAGCGCGATGACGCCCAAGGGCATCAAGACCGTCGTGAAAGCAGTCAAACTGCCGGGCAGCCAGCATCTCAAACTGTGGAGCAAGCCGGCCGCAGTCTCCTGGCGGGTGATCGCGATGAATGTGGTGGCACAGGCGCTGCTGACCGTCGGGGTCATCGCTTCGCTCTATGCGGGCTATCTCCATCCCGAATTCCGCGTCACCGCCTCGCAACTGTCGGCGGTGGTCAACGGCTTCGCGACGATCCTGCTGTTCGTCCTTATCGACCCGCAACTGTCGGTGATGACAGATGATGTCGTAGAAGGCCGGATCAGCCAGCCTGACTATCGCCGCACCATCGTCTGGCTGTCGATGAGCCGGATTGCAGGGACGCTCCTGGCGCAGGCGCTACTGGTTCCCTCGGCGGCGCTGATCGTCTGGGTGGCGGTGCGGGTATAGCGCCGGTTCCCCGGCGGTTTGGCAGTCGCTTTCTTAACCTTTTTCCGCTATTTGCGCTGGCTGTGAACAGGGCAGAAACCGTCAGCGCCGATCCGCGGCCCAGCTCCGCCGTCAGCACCGCCGTCGGGCTGGCCGGGCTTGCCGGACTTGCGCTTGCGATACTGGTTGCGCGCAACTTCGGCGCGCTGATGGACGGCCTTGGCTTTCCCGGCTGGCCCGAACGCGCCGATGGCCCGTTGTCGGCGCTCGCCGCCGTCGCCGCTTGCGGGCTGCCGATGGTGCTGTGGTCGCTGTTCGTCGACAAGGTGCACCGGCGGCCTTCGACCGGGCTCGACTGGTCGTTGAAACGCCCCATCGCCGATGTGCTCGACACCAGCATCATCAAGATTGCCGGGCTTTGGGCAACATGGGCGGGAATCGCCGCGCTCTACATGCTGTGCCGCTGGTACTGGGCAGGGCAATATCTGTTTTCGATGCAGGTCTTTACGCTGATCGCGATACCGCTGATCATCCTGTCGGTGCCCTATGTCGTCTGGCTCGACCGTTACATGGTCCAGCCGCGCGATGGCGGCTGGCATTTCGGCGCCTGGATTGCCGGGCGCGACGACTGGGACGGGGAGGAAATCCGCCACCATCTGCGCGCCTGGGCGGTAAAGGGCTTTTTCCTCGCCTTCATGATCTCGATCGTGCCGCCGGGTTTCAGCGATCTGGTGAACATGAATTTCGCCGAGGTCCTGCAGAATCCCGTCTGGCTCGCCAATGCGCTGATCTCGGCAATGTTCGTGGTCGACGTGCAATTTGCCACCGTCGGCTATGTGCTGACGATGAAGCCACTGGATGCGCATATCCGCACCGCCAACCCCTTTCTGGCGGGCTGGGTCGCGGCGCTGATCTGCTATCCGCCCTTCATCCTGATGAACAATGGCGGGCCGCTGGACTATCATGTTGCAACCAGCGACTGGGCATTCTGGTTCGAAGGACAGACGGTGCTGCTCTGGATATGGGGAGCGATCCTTGTCATCCTGACCGCGATCTATGCCTGGGCGACGGTCGCTTTTGGCCTGCGCTTTTCGAACCTGACGCATCGCGGCATTTTGACCCACGGGCCCTATAGCTGGACCAGGCATCCCGCCTATGTCAGCAAGAATGCCTATTGGTGGCTTGCAACGCTGCCCTTCCTCGTCACCACCGGCAGCCTGACCGATATGGTGCGCAACACCGCTTTGCTCGCACTCGTCAGCGCGGTCTATTATTGGCGGGCGAAGACCGAAGAGAAACATCTGATGGCCGATCCGGTCTATGCCGGATATGCGGCATGGATGGATCGCAACGCGCCGCTTACGCGCGGTTTCAACCGGCTGCGCGCGGTGCTCGGCTCAAGGATCAGGCCGAACGCTTCGGCGCATTCCGCCGAATAGGGGTTTAACTGCACAGTTAATATGATAGCCTCCCCGCACATTTGAGGAGGAGAATCGACCATGCACGATATGGTAATCCGCGGCGGAACGATCGTCGACGGCACAGGTGCGGCACGCTTTACCGGCGATATTGCCATCGACAACGGGCTGATCAGCCAGATCGGCACCGTCAGCGGCAGTGGCCGGGAAGAAATCGACGCCAGCGGGCTGGTCGTCGCGCCCGGCTGGGTCGATGTGCACACCCATTATGACGGGCAGGCCACCTGGGATCAGGAAATGGCGCCGTCGAGCTGGCACGGCGTGACCACGGTTATCATGGGCAATTGCGGCGTCGGCTTCGCCCCTGCAAAGCCCGACCGCCACGAATGGCTGATCAGCCTGATGGAAGGTGTCGAGGATATTCCCGGCACCGCGCTGTCCGAAGGCATGACCTGGAATTGGGAGACTTTCCCCGAATATCTTGACGAGCTGGAGCGGATGCCGCGCACCGTCGATATCGGCACCCATGTGCCGCATGGCGCGGTGCGCGCCTATGTATTGGGCGACCGCGAACAGCCGGGGGCCATCCCGACCAGCGAAGACATCGCCGAAATGTCGCGCATCGTCGAGGAAGGCGTGCGTGCTGGCGCACTGGGTTTTTCAACCTCGCGCACGGTGCTGCACCGGTCGGTCGATGGTGAGCTGGTTCCCGGCACCACCGCCACCGCCGAAGAACTGATCGAAATCGGTCGCGGCATGGGCCGGGTCGGTTATGGCGTGTTCGAAATGGCGTCCGATCTGGTCCGCGAATGGGACGAATTCGGCTGGATGGGCAAGTTGAGCCGCGAAACCGGCCTGCCCGTCACCTTTGCAGCGCTTCAGTCGATCGCCAAGGAGCAGCCGCTCGACGAACAGATTCAGCGGATGCGCGCCGAAAATGACAATGGAGCCAATATCGTCGCGCAGATTGCGTTGCGCGGCAATGGCATCATCATGGCATGGCAGGGCACCGTCCACCCCTTCCGCCTGCGTCCGAGCTGGCAGGCGATTGCAACGCTGCCCTGGGCGGAGCAGAAGGCAAAGCTGCTCGATCCGGCATTCAAGGCGCAGTTGCTGTCAGAGGAGGACGATTACAGCCAGGTTCCCGAAGAATTGAAGGGTGTCGCCTGGATCGTCTCTTCGGGCTGGGCAATGCAGTTCGAAATGGATGCCGATTTCGACTATGAACCACAGGCGGACGCGAGCATCGCGACACGCGCCGCAGCGCGCGGCGTCACCCCCGGTGAATATGCCTATGACATGCTGTGCGCCAATGACGGCACCGGCTTCATCTATCTGCCGCTTCTGAACTATGCCGATGGCAATCTCGACTTTCTGGAGGCGCTTCAGGAATCGGATGATACGGTGAATTCGCTGTCCGATGGTGGGGCGCATTGCGGCACCATCTGCGATGCCGCATCGCCCACCTTCATGCTCCAGCACTGGGTGCGCGACCGCAAGCGGGGCAAGCGGATCAGCCTGGAAAATGCCGTGAAGCGCCAGTGCCGCGATACGGCGGTGCTTTACGGGTTGGAGGATCGCGGCGTGCTCGCACCCGGTTATCTCGCCGATCTCAACATCATCGATCTGGACAGGATCAAGCTCGGCAAACCCTGGCTGGCCTTCGATCTTCCGGCGGGCGGAAAACGGCTGCTGCAAAAGGCCGATGGCTATGTCTGCACGATCAAGTCGGGCCAGCTGACCTTCCGCGACGGCGTCTGCACGGGGGCCTATCCGGGCGGGCTGATTCGCGGGCCGCAGCGCATCGATATGGCGATTGCCGCCGAATAGCGCGCAAGCACTGGCCGGTCGAAAATGGGGTGCCCTGACCGGCGCCCCATTTTTTTCGTGCCTAATTTTCGCTTAACCGCGCATCGGGGCACGAAGTTAACCAGCGTTGGCGATAAGTTTCTTCACTAGAAACAAAGGTCATTTGTTCAGGAGGAAATTATGACAGCCGACGCCGCCATGGTCGCCATTACATCGCTGGGATTTGCCTCGGTATTTCTTGCGCTTGTAATCGGGGTAACCGATGGCGATGCGAAATCGCTGGTTTCTTCGGTCGCCAACCTGACGCCTGCAGCGCGAAAGCAGGCGCAGATCGCCCATCTGGAATATCTTACCACGGTCGCCGACGAGGCCATTGAGGCACGGCGCAACGGCAAGAAGCTGGGTCGCTGGGAGGGTGAAAGGTTGTAATAAGAGTTCCGGGGACGCCCTGGTCCACCACGGTTTGCCATCCACGCAGGCGCCGTGATCTAGTCCCCGAATGATAGCGGTCGTGCCACACCCCCCGGCACGACCGCTTTTTTTATTCCTCGCGCGGACCGCGATCATTGCCCCGATGTCCGCGCGGGCCTTCGCCGCCGCCCGGACGTGCCATCCTCGGCTGGGCGGCCGGGGCCGGGGCTGCGTTGCCCTGCTGCACCTGCGGGCGGGGTTGGGCCTGCCAGTTACGGCGGTTGCCATCGCCACCAGCCCTTGGCGCGGCGTTGCTGTTGCCCCTTCGCCAGCCCTGGCCATCACCGCGTGCAGGCGGCTGGGCTTGCGGGCTATTCGTCTGCGGAACCGGCTGGACAGCGCCGCGATCATTGCGCGACCAGTCGCGACGACCTTCGCCACGCCCGTCACCGCGCGCATCACTGCGGCGGCCTTCGCGACGATGATCGTCGCGCCAGATACCCGACTGGTTGTTGCCGACGTCGTTGCGATCACGGTAGCCGTCATGGCCGCGACGATCCTCACGCCGCCCGCCATGCTGTTCGGGCCAGCCGCTCGTGCCATTCACGCCGCTATAGCTGCGGCGGTCGTCATGGCGTCCGCGCCCGTCATGTCCGTCGCGACGGCTGTGATGATCGCGATACCATTCATGGCGACGCCCGGCCCAATAGCGGCGATGGTCGTCGCGCATGTTGAAACGCCTGCCGCCGCGGTCAAAGATATAAAAGCCATAGCCCGGATACCAGTAATCCTGATACCAGCCGCCGGCATAACCGCTATTGTGGAATCCGCCGCGATAGTCGCAGTCATAATAGCTATCGAACGGGCTGTAGGGATCACAGCCATAGCCGTCGTCATAATAGCTGTAGCCATCATCATAATAGCCAAGGCCGACACCTGCATCATAATAGCAGGCCGAAAGCCCCATGGTTGCCGCGCCCAGCGCTGCAATTCGCACGGCCATTCTTGCACGCAATCCCGTCATATGCCTTACCCCATCTTGTGCCCGTCGGCTCTGTTTCCCAGCTGGCCGATTCGCAGGCACGGTCCATCGTAGGACGCGAATTGCACTCCGTCAGTTGAATTGCGTCTGAATGCGGCTGTTGGCTGGCGTTCAGCTTTGTAACGGCCGTCCGGATTAGCCGCTGTTGCGCAGTGCCGTCGCCACCGCGTTGATCGTCAGCTGGATGCCCTCGGCAATGCGCGGATCATCCTCACCGGCGCGGTGGCGCTTCATCAGTTCGATCTGCAGATGGTTCAACGGCTCGATATAGGGCAGGCGCAGCCGGATCGAATTGTTGAGCGCCGGATTGGCCTCCAGCAGCGCCGATTGGTCTGTCGCATCGAGCAGCCCGTCATGCGCGGCATCCCAGCCTGAACGTATTTCGCCGAACAGGCAGTCGGCCAGCGCGCGATCCTCGACCAGCGTCGCATAATGGGCGGCAATTTCCATGTCGGATTTGGCAAGCACCATTTCCATATTGGCGAGGATCGTCTGGAAGAAAGGCCAGCTCTGCGCCATCGCGCGCAGCAGCCCCTTGTCAGCGAAACCCGCGAGCGCGTGGCCCGCGCCGTACCAGCCGGGCAGCATGACCCGCGACTGCGCCCAGCTGAACACCCAGGGTATGGCGCGCAGGTCTTCGATTTTCTCGCTTGCCTTGCGGCTGGACGGGCGCGAGCCGATCTTGAGTGTCGCTATCTCCGAGATCGGGGTCATCTGCCG
>JADLBY010000066.1 GCA_020847445.1 Sphingomonadaceae bacterium
ATGATGGAGGCTAAGGCGGCCAATGGCCAACCTTGAAGACCTGTTGGGGGTGGATGACCCGCTCTATGAAAAGCGCAAGGGCGTCTATCCCAAGGCGGTAAACGGCTTCTTCCGCCGGTTCAAATGGGCGATCATGGCATTCGCCCTGATCGTCTATTACGCGACCCCCTGGATCAGGTGGGACCGGGGGCCGCACGCCCCCGATCAGGCCGTTCTGGTCGATCTTGCCAATCGCCGTTTCTACATGTTCAACATCGAAATCTGGCCGCACGAATTCTATTATGTGGCCGGGTTGCTGGTGATGGCGGGGATCGGGCTGTTCCTGGTTACCAGCGCCGTCGGCCGGGCATGGTGCGGCTATGCTTGCCCGCAGACGGTGTGGACCGACCTGTTCCAGCATGTCGACCGCTTCGTCGACGGCGATCGCAACGCCCAGATCCGCCTCGACAAGGCCAAATGGGGGCCGGAAAAGATATTCAAGCGGCTCGCCAAATGGTCGATCTATCTGTTCATCGCCTTCTGGACCGGCGGCGCGTGGATAATGTATTTCGCCGATGCGCCGACATTGACTGCCGATTTCTGGACCGGGCAGGCCGCCCCCGTCGCCTATGCGACGGTCGCCGTCCTGACTGCGACGACGTTCATTTTCGGCGGTTTCATGCGCGAACAGGTTTGCGTCTATATGTGCCCCTGGCCGCGCATCCAGACGGCGATGATGGACGAAAAATCGTTGATCGTCACCTATCGCGAATGGCGTGGCGAACCGCGCGGTTCGGTGAAGAAGGCCGAGGCGCAGCCGGGTGCCTTCGGCGATTGCATCGATTGCAACCAGTGCGTCGCGGTGTGCCCGACCGGCATCGACATCCGCGAAGGGCCGCAGATCGGCTGCATCACCTGTGCGCTGTGCATCGACGCCTGCGACAATGTCATGGCACAGATCGGACGGCCGCGCGGTTTGATAGACTATCTGACGCTCGACGATGTCGCGACCGAAAAGGCTGGCGGCACCGCGCACCCGACGCTCAAGACGCTGTTCCGGCCGCGCATGCTGGTCTATTTCGGCATCTGGTCTGCCATCGGGCTCGCGATGCTGTTCACGCTGGGGCAGCGCACGCGCCTCGACCTCACCGTGCAGCACGACCGCAATCCGCTCTATGTCCAGTTGTCGGACGGCTCGATCCGCAACAATTACACGGTCAAGGTCCGCAATATGGAAACCCGCCAGCGCGAGGTCGAACTGGTGGTCAAGGGGCTTCCGGGCGCGGTCGCATGGACGAGCACGGGATCGCGCGATACCGCGTCCGACCGGGTGAAAGTATCGGTCGCGCCCGATACCGTGCAAAAGGTGCGGTTGTTTGTTGTTGCCCCCACCCGGGGTGCCGCGCGAACCGATTTCGAAATTCAGGCGGTTGCCCTGACCGGCAATGAAAAGGGCGATAGCGACAGCGTGCGCTTTGAAGCACCGGAGGGCGGGCAATGAGCGAAGCCGGAACCAAGCCCTTTACCGGCTATCATATGGCCGCGATCCTGATCGGATTTTTCGGGATCGTGATTGCCGTCAACATCTATATGGCCAAGGTCGCGGTCGGCACATTTGGCGGCACCGTGGTCGACAACAGCTATGTTGCCAGCCAGAATTACAATCAATGGCTGGCCGAGGCCGACCGTGAGGCCCGACTGGGCTGGGCGATCGCCGCATCGCGTCGCGCGGACGGCAAGGTCGGTCTGCAACTGACCGACAATGGCGCGGCAGGGATCGGCTTCGCTGCAACCGCAAAGGCCGAGCATCCGCTGGGGCGTGCCCCCGAACAGCAGTTGCGCTTCGTGTCGCTGGGCGACGGCAGCTATGTCTCTGACAAGGCTCTGCCCCGCGGGCGCTGGCTGTTGCGCATCGAAGTGACCCGCGCGGCGGATCGCTATCGCACTATGGCCGATATCCAGTGAACGCCCCCGCACCTCAAGCGTCGATAATCGCTCTGCCTGAAACGCTGTTTGCGGTTCCGGGGATGCGTTGCGCGGGGTGCATTTCCAAGCTGGAAGGCGGACTGTCGCAAGTGCCGGGGATCGCTGCAGCGCGCGTCAATTTCACCTCAAAACGGGTGGCGATCAGCCATCTGCCCGAAACCACCATTCCCGAAATCCAGCGGGTAATTGCCGCGCTGGGGTTCGAATCCCAGCCGCTCGGCGACGACCTTGCCGGTTTCACCGACGAAAGCAGCCGCGAATTGCTGAAGGCGATGGCGGTCGCCGGGTTTGCGATGATGAACATCATGCTGCTGTCGGTTTCGGTCTGGTCGGGGGCGAGCGGTGGCACCAGGGATCTGTTTCACTGGCTGTCGGCGCTAATCGCCCTGCCAACGGTCGCCTATTCGGGCCGCCCCTTTTTCCGTTCGGCGCTGAACGCGCTCAAAAACCGGCGCACCAACATGGACGTGCCGATTTCGATCGGCGTTGTCCTGACCACGGCGCTGTCGCTGTTCGAAACCTTTGTCGGCGGCGCACACGCCTATTTCGATGGCGCGGTGATGCTGCTTTTCTTCCTGCTCACGGGTCGCTGGCTTGACAGCGTGATGCGCGATCGCGCGCGTGACGGCGTGTCGGCGCTGCTCAAGCACAAGGCGGCGGGGGCGCTTGTGCTGGCCGATGACGGCACCTCGGGCTGGGCCAATGCCGATGCGCTGAAACCGGGCATGGTGATGCTGGTCGCCGCAGGTGAGCGGCTGGCCGCCGATGGCGTCGTAATCAAGGGGCGTTCGCAGTTCGACCTGTCGCTGCTGACCGGAGAGTCGGCGCCGGTGATGGTAGCCGAGGGCGACAGCGTGCATGCAGGCACGCTCAATGTCGATGCGCCGGTCGAAATACGGATTACCGCCGTCGGGGCCGCGACCGCGCTGGCCGATATTGCGCGGCTGATGGAGGATGCAGGCCAGACCAAATCCGCCTATGTCCGTATCGCCGACCGTGCCGCACGCTTTTACGCACCCGCCGTGCACACACTGGCATTGCTCAGCTTTGCCGGCTGGATGGTCGCCGGTGCCGGCTGGCATCAGTCGTTGCTGATCGCGGTTGCCGTCCTGATTATCACCTGCCCCTGCGCATTGGGCCTGGCCGTTCCGGCGGCGCAGATCGTGACTGCGGGGGCGCTGATGAAAAAGGGCATATTGGTCAAAGACGGCTCGGCACTGGAGCGGCTGGCCGAAGTCGATCGGGCGCTGCTCGACAAGACGGGTACGCTGACGCTCGGTCGGCCCGAACTGACCAATGCATCGGTGCTCGACGCCGCCACAAAGCCGGTCGCACTGGCGCTTGCCCGCGCCAGCCGCCATCCGTTGTCGCAGGCGCTGCGCCGCGCGCTGGAGGCCGAAGGCGTGGCTGCGGCGGACTTGTCGGATGTCCGGGAAATTGCAGGTCTGGGCGTCGAGGCGGATTGGCAGGGCAAATCTGTGCGGCTGGTCCGTCCCGACAAGACTAATGGGGGGGGAGACGTCGGCGCAACGCTTGCGGTCGCACTTAAGGTAGGTGTTGCGTCGACGACTTTGCTGACATTCGAGGATGGGCTGCGCCCCGGCGCCGAAGCCACCATCGCCGGTCTGAAGCGGCTGGGGATTGAAAGTAGCATAGCATCGGGCGATCGCGCCGAAGCGGTCCTGCCCGTCGCCCGTGCGCTTGGCCTGATGGCGCAAACCGGGATGCACCCGCAGGACAAGCTGGACACGATCGAGCGGCTGGCCGCTGCCGGGCACAAGGTACTGATGATCGGCGATGGATTGAACGATGGCCCTGCGCTGGCCGCCGGACATGCCTCGCTGGCTCCGGCCTCCGCCAGCGATGCTGGGCAGAATGCCGCCGACGCCGTGTTCATGGGGGATAGCCTCGCGCCGGTGGCCATCGCGATCCGCGCGGCCCGCGCCACCCAGCGCATCGTGCGCCAGAATTTTGCACTCGCCATCGGTTATAATGTCGTTGCCGTGCCGATGGCGATCATGGGCATGGTCACGCCGCTGATCGCCGCGCTTGCCATGTCGGGCTCGTCGATCATTGTCGTTGCCAATGCGTTGCGGCTGAAGGCGGCGGCGAAATGACCGGCATCGCTTTCCTGATCCCGATTGCACTCGGCCTCGGCCTGCTGGGCCTCGGCGCCTTTTTCTGGTCGCTGCGCAGCGGCCAGTTCGACGATCTTGATGGCGCTGCGCTGCGCATCCTGATCGACGATGAGGGCCCGGCCGATGATTGAACGCCGCATCAATCCGGCGGTCGCGCTGATCGCTTCGCTGGCGCTGTCAATGCCCGCACCGGCGGCCGCCCAGGCGCGTTCGATCATGGTGCCGAATTGCCTGGGGGGGATGGACCGTCTCGATATCCCGGCAGACCCCAGCCAGCCCGATGAACATGGCTGCTGCAACAAGGGGTGCCACGCCGCCAGCGACCGGCGCAAAAAGAACAAGGACAGCAGCCAGGACGACTGCTGCTGAACCATTTCTGCTTCCGGGCAGATCGGACCATCCTCTCTGGACTCACAAAAAAAGAGGCGGGTTCTTGCGAACCCGCCCCCATAGGGAGGAGCTGGTAGTGCGGGGTTAGAGCTTGAAGCCCACGCCCACGCCAAAGACGAGCGGATCGATATCCACGCCCACGCGCTGCACACCGGCAGCGGTCGTGTTCAGACGGGCATTGGTATCCATCTTGATATATTTGACGTCGAAATTGAGGAACATCTTCTCGTTGAGGTCGATGTCGATGCCTGCCTGTGCGGCCCAGCCAAAGCTGCTGCTCAGATGCACATTGGTCTGGCCGACAGCAGCCTCAAGGCCGTTCGACGCCTTTTCCTTGTAGAACAGGGTCCAGTTGACGCCTGCACCGACATAGGGGCGAACCTTGGCTTCGGGCGCAAAATGATATTGCAGCGTTACCGTCGGCGGCAGCACCCAGGTGGAGGCCAGCTTGCCGACGCTGCCGGTCGTTCCGGTCGTTCCCGATACGCTGTGCTTGGTCGTGGCGGCGATCAGTTCGACGCCGACATTGTTGCTCAACATGTGGGTGATATCGACTTCGGGGGTGATTGCATTGTCGACCGAGACGGTTTCGGCGGGAAATGCCGGGGTGATACCGGTCGAATCCTCGTTCGGCGCGACCATGATGCCGCGAACGCGGATGAAAGTGTCACCGGCTTCGGCCATGGCGGGGGTTGCCGCCATTCCAGCCATCAGGAGAGCAAGTGTAGAAATCGTTTTTATCTTGGTGCTCATTATGTAACTCCCTGTGAGCGTTGGGTTATCGTTTCTTGCAGCTGTTCAGCCCGAACAATGTGTAGGCCGGACACCAGCGGATGAATCCGGTGATGAGCGGGACAAGCCCAACCCATCCCCAGACGGTTTTCGGCCCGACAAAGACGAGCGAAATCAGCACAAGCCCCGCCACGATGCGCAGGATGCGATCTGAATTTCCGACATTGGCATTCATGGCTTCACCTTTCCAAAGCGGTTAGCGGGACAGC
The DNA here is from genome assembly GCA_020847445.1 of Sphingomonadaceae bacterium. GTDB lineage: Bacteria > Pseudomonadota > Alphaproteobacteria > Sphingomonadales > Sphingomonadaceae > Sphingorhabdus_B. The sequence continues at coordinate 5,495 of JADLBY010000066.1, forward strand.
ATGAGCGGGACGCGGGACTGCATCGTCAGATAGCGGGTCACGCCGCCGAGCAGCGTTTCACGCAGCCGCGAATGGCCATAGGCACCGATCAGGATGCACCCCGCGCCATGGTCGAGCGCGAACTGGTGCAGCACATCGTCGGTATCGCGCACACCCGGCGTCAGATTGTGCAATTCGGTCTTGACGCCATGGCGCGACAGATATTCGGAGGCCGCGGTCTGCGGGAATTCCTCCGCCCTGTTGCCGACGGAAACAAGATGCACGGCCGATGCCATGCGCAAGGTCGGCAGGGCATGGCGAACCGCGCGGGCGGCCTGCTCGGATGCATTCCAGCCCACCACGACCGGCGCGGTCGGATCGATGCGGTCACACCCCGTCGGAACAACCAGCACCGGGCAGCCTGCATGGACGACGACCGCGTCCACAATCGGCAGGGGATGGGCAATATCGCCCTTTTGCGGCCCGGCCTGGCCGAGCACGACCAGATCGGCGAGCGATGAAGCCGAAACCAGCGTTTGCGCGACATCTCCGTCAAAGGCTTGCCAGTCCCAGCGGACATCCTCGTTGGACAGCCGTTCCTCGACCTGGCGTTGCAACTCATCCTGCCGCTTGCGCAGTTCCTCGATCAGAACGCCGCTGGTGAACATGCCGCCAGCCGGATCAAAGGTCGCATAGGCCCCATAAGGGGTCACATGCATGCACGTCAGATGCGCATCGTGCGCGCGGCAGATATCGAGCGCGGCGGTCAGGCGACCGTCAAAGCCACTGTCGTCGTGAACATGAACCAGAACAGATTTCAGCATTGCAACATCCTTTGCAATTCCGATTTGATGGGGCAGACTCTAGATTTGCTGCGGCGGATGTCCTTGACCGAGGACAAGGAACTTCTTGACGGAGATCAAAGCGAAACGCGGCTTCGATCCCTAGTTTCCGGATATTATGTGGCCATATTACCCGGATCTTTTGGCGCGGCCCGTGCCGCGATACACCAGCTACCCCCCGGCCACCCAGTTTACCGACCAGATTGGAGCCGATGCGCAGGCGCAGGCGCTGAACAATGTCGTCTCCGGCACGCCGATCTCGCTTTACGCGCATATCCCCTATTGCCAGTCGATCTGCTGGTATTGCGGCTGCAACACCGGAGCAGCCGGGCGGACGCAACGGCTGCATGCCTATCTTGAGGCGCTTGAGGCCGAAATGGCGATGGTTGCCAGAATGCTTGGCGGACGTGGAAAGCTGCAACGCATCGCCTTTGGTGGGGGCAGCCCGAACGCCATCGAACCGATAGCCTTTGTCCGGCTGGTCGACCGGCTGGTGACGATGTTCGCCGGAACCAGCCCGGAGATATCGGTGGAAATCGACCCGCGCGCGTTCAGCCTCGAATGGGCGATGACCCTGGCTGTCGCCCAGGTCAGCCGTGTCAGTTTCGGGGTGCAGAGCTTCGAACCGGAAATTCAGGCGGCGATCGGCCGCATCCAGCCGGTCGAGATGATCGAAACCTGCATCGCGGCGCTGCGCGCGCGCGGGATCAAGGCGATCAATTTTGACCTGATGTATGGCTTGCCGCATCAGACCAATGAAAGCCTGCTGGGTACGCTGGACCATGTCGTCCGGATGCGGCCATCGCGGATCGCGCTGTTCGGCTATGCGCATCTGCCGCATATTTTCCCAAGGCAGAAACGCATCGATAGCGGGGCTTTGCCGGGCATAGAGGCGCGGTTCGAACAGGCGGCGATAGGGTATGACCGGCTGGTTTCCGAAGGTTATGTGCCCATCGGGTTCGATCATTTCGCGCTGCCGGACGATCCGATCGCGATTGCGGCAGCCGAAGGCAAGGTGCGGCGCAATTTCCAAGGTTTCACCGAGGACCAGTCTGATGTGCTGATCGGATTTGGCGCCAGCGCAATCAGCCAGTTCCCGGATGCTATCATACAGAATGAAAAAAATCCAGGAACCTACCGGCAGATCATCGGCGAACACCATCTTGCCGGACGGCGCGGGCTGTTGCGCGATGCGGCAGACCAGTTGCGCGCGCGCCTGATCGAACGCCTGCTGTGCACAGGGGCAACCGATGCATCCTGCCTGTCTGCAAACGCCGCCTCAATGGCGTCGCTCAGCCGGTTGGAGGAACGCGGGCTTGTCGTTCGCGATGGCAATCTGATCGCAATGACCGACGCCGGTCGGCCCTATGCGCGCGTAGTAGCGGCGCTGTTTGACACCACATTGCCGGCGCTGGGCAACGGTTCGTTGGCGGCGTGACGGCTAGCGCGCTTCCCGCGCCGCCCAGATCAGGAATTCGACATTGCCCTTTGGCCCCGTGATCGGGCTTTCGGTACGGCCCTTTACAGTCCAGCCGCTGTCTTCCAGCCAGCCCGCCACCGCGTCGCAGACACGGGCGTGCACCGCGGAATCGCGCACGACGCCGCCCTTGCCGACCTCGCCGCGACCGGCTTCGAATTGCGGCTTGATCAGCGCGACCATCTGCGCACCGGGGCGAGCGAAGGTCATCGGCCGTTCGAGCACCTTGGAAAGGCTGATGAAACTGGCATCGCAGACGATGAGGTCGACTGGCTCGGGGATATGATCGGCGCTCAGAATCCGGGCGCTGGTCTGTTCGTGCGCGATCACGCGCGGATCCTGGCGCAATTTCCAGGCCAGCTGGTTGGTGCCGCTGTCGACCGCATAGACCCGTGCCGCGCCCTTGCCCAGCAGCACATCGGTAAAGCCGCCGGTGGAGGAGCCGACATCGATTGCAACCGCACCGGTCACGTCGATACCAAATTGTTCCAGCGCATGCGCCAGTTTGATCCCGCCGCGCGAAACCCAGGGGTGATCCTGCCCCTTGACCGAAACCGCGACATCTTCGGCAACCTGCAGCCCCGGCTTGTCGGCCTTTTTGTCGCCCAGCATCACATGCCCCGCCATCACCAGCGCCTGCGCGCGCGTCCGGCTTTCGGCAAGGCCGCGTTCGACGAGCAGTTGGTCTATCCGGATTTTCGGTTTGGCCATGGCGATTTGGGGCCTAGCCCAAAGCCCGACGATTGGCCATAAGGCTTGCATGCGGTTGAACCATCTGATCCTTTTGCCTTTGCTCGCGCTGGCAGCCTGCGTGCCTTCGAAACCCGAACCGGTGCCGCAGCCCAGACCGCAGCCTGTCGCGCCGCCGGTTGTCGTGGCACCGCCGCCGGTGCGCCCGGCGGGGGACTGGATCGACTGGCCGATCGAACCGGGCACCTGGGTCTATCGCACCGATGCACGCGGATCGCTCGCCCTCTTTGGTCCTGCAGGCGCCAATGCCACGGTCACCTTGCGCTGCGACAAGGGGCGCGGACGGATATTCCTTTCGGTATCGGGGACGGCGCGCACCGGTCCGATGCTGGTCCGCACAAGCTCTGCGATGAAGTCGCTCCCCGCGTCGCAGGCGTCGACAGAGCCTCCCTATGTCGCTTCGGAACTGGTCCCCGGGGAAACCATCCTCGACGCCATTGCCTATAGCCGCGGAAGGTTTGCAATCGAAGTCAATGGCATACGCCCGATGGCGATTCCCAACTGGGCAGAGATTGGCCGCGTGATCGAGGATTGCCGCAACTGAGACCGGGCATGAAAAAGGGGCCACTTCGGACCCCGCGCAAGAGGCAAGATATTTGCCAGAAAAAAATCGAAAAACAAGTCTTGTTTCGCAGATTCGCTTGATTCAAATTTGAGTCGCGGAGGGCAAGCAGATGCAAGACGCAAACAGTTTTCAACAATCGAAAGGAGGTGATCCGATGTCTCATGGTTCAGTTACGAGGTCGGACATTTCCGTTCGGGGGATCGGCTGCTGATTTCA
>JADLBY010000067.1 GCA_020847445.1 Sphingomonadaceae bacterium
GAACACGTTTCAGATGCGCGAGCTAATTGCCTGCCATCGGCCCAGAACGCTGCGGACATAGCCCGGCGTTTCGTTGTTTCGGGGAATGCCGCCAGCACGCATAACCGCTCCCGGCCCCGCGTTGTAGGCTGCAAGGGCGAGATGGATTTGCCCGAACTTGTCGAGCATCTCTCGCAGATAGCGAGCCCCGCCATCAATACTCGCGGCAGGATCATGCCGGTTCGTAACGCCGAGGTAACGAGCCGTACCTGGCATCAACTGCGCCAGTCCTGCCGCGCCAGCAGGGCTGATCGCCATTGGATTGAACCGCGATTCGGTCCAGATCAGTGCCTGCAATAAGCCGGTAGGAAGACCGTATCGAAGCTCTGCCTCTCGGACATTCGCCACGGAGATTGCCTCGCGGAACGAGGGCGCTGCCTTGCTTGCCCCCCAATCCATTCCACTCTGTGCCGCAAAGGAGGGTTGGGCGGGCTCAGCGGCTTTAGCTGAGGGGCGATGTTCGAATATCGCGAAGAATGGCGCGTCTGCGTGGGCTGATATCGGCATCGCAGGAACGGTCATCATTAGCATCCCGATCATGCCATATTTGATCATCTTCCATCTCGTCGCATTGCCTCGAATCGAATTGGAACGTATGGTGAACATGCGGGTGTAGGAAAGCGTTTTGCACGCGCGAGTGGGAGGAAAGGTCGCTCGCAAGGGGGCGGTATTTTGAGCTCGAGGAGCCCCCAATGTCCCCTGTCTTATCCAGTCCTACCAACTCGTCCCTTGCTTCAGTGGCAAAGCAGCTTTGCGAAGAGCTCGGGGGACATTGGTCCGGCGCCAAAGGGATGGCACGGTGCCCTGCACATGATGACCGAACGCCCTCGCTCGGTGTGACCCTTGGACGGCGCGCTATCCTCTTTCATTGTTTCGCGGGCTGCACCCAGGACCAGGTACTGACGGCGCTCGCCAGGCGGGGTGTTTCGCCGGCAACCATGTTTTCAGGGAGGGTCGAAGGCGATTTAGGAGCCAGTGCGGGCAAGCCCTCGCACCACGTTTTTGCAGAGCGAATCTGGCGGGAAGCGACGCCAATCAGCGATACTCTCGCCAAAGCCTATCTTGAGGCCCGCGGCATTCGCGCTGTCTCTCGCGCTCTCAGATTTCACCCTCGCACCCCGCTCGGCCCGAGAGGAAACACGCAGTATCTGCCTGCCATGATCGCGGCAGTGACGATGGATCACGGGCTGGTGGCTGTTCACCGCACGTTTCTCAATCCGATGAGGCCTGCAGTCGCCCCCTTCAACAACCCCAAGCGCGCGCTCGGGAGTTTAGCATCGGGTGCTGTTCGCCTGTTCGATCCCGTCGAAGGCCGGCTCGGCCTTGCCGAGGGTATCGAGAGTGCGCTTGCTGCTAAGGCCCTGACCCAAATCCCTTGCTGGGCCTCGCTCGGCCATGAACGTTTTGGTCTCGTATCGATCCCAGAGAGTGTGCGCGAATTACACCTGTTCGTCGACCATGATGCAGGGGGCGAACTCGCCGAAGAACGCGCGCGTAGTGTCTATACCTGTGAAAGCCGGACGATCATCACGCGTCGCCCCCGCGCTGAAGGCGCAGACTGGAATGACGCCTTGCAGGCGTGGCTGCAATCCAAGCCCTGACGAAGAAAGAGGGGAGAAGGCCTTTGGCCTGCTGAAGCACGGCAAATGAACTGGGCTTCGTCAGGAGGCTCCAAATGCTCAGCTCTGCTCCCGTTCTCTTGCTCCCCCCACCATCTGAACCTCTGGTCTTGCTGGTTGCTCGCAACATCGCGACAGGCATGGCATCCGGTGAACCGATCACGCGTCGGCAGGTGCATACGCTTCTGACCAATCATTTCGGAGGCACCGACGCTGAAGGCCGCTGGTCGGTGCGCGATGCGCATCTCGCGCTGGAATTGGCTCAGGCCGAGTACCTGCATGCCAGCGCCCGGATCGATCTTGCCGCTTCGGTAGTCGACGCTGACCAGATGTTTTCGGCGCTGGAAACCAAGCTTCCGACCCAGACGAACCGCAGCAACGAGCAGATCGAGTGGCAGCAGTTCGCAACGCCGCCCCGCCTTGCCTGGCTTGCCGCCCGGGCTTGCGCGTTCGTCGCAGGCGAGCTCGTGCTAGAACCGTCGGCCGGAACTGGAATGCTCGCGATCTGGGCGGCAAAGGCTGACGCTCGCCTTGCCCTCAACGAAATCTCCCCGCTTCGCCGCGACTGCCTCAATGCTTTGTTCCCGGCAGCCCGAGTGAGCGGCCATGATGCCGAGCTGATCGATGAATTGCTCGATCCTGCCATCATCCCGAGCGTCGTACTGATGAACCCGCCTTACTCGCATGGGATCGAGCGAGGTCACGATAGTCGCACCGGGGCGAGGCATCTGCGCTCTGCCTGGAACCGTCTGGCGTCCGGCGGGCGGCTTGTCGCGATTATGCCCGAGTGGTTCGATTGCGCCAGGTTTCTGGCCGGGGTGAAGGGGCCAGTGTTGATGTGGCTCAATGTCGCGGTCGAACGTGCGTTCGTCAAGCATGGAACCGGGATCACCACCCGGCTGCTGGTCCTCGACAAGGTGGAAGGCTCCAATGAGCCTGTCGCTATCCGCACAAACGACTTTCGCCAGCTGGTCGATCTTGTCGATGCTTTGCCGGCTCGCGCCAGCTTGGAGGCTGTTACTGAGCAATCGAGCCTTCCGACTCGTGCGCCGTTTCGCCTGGCGGCGGTGCCGCGCAGGCCGCTGCCGACACCAGCAAGGATCACGCCCCCAGCCTCCGCCATCGGGTCGCTCACCTATCAGTCGCTCGAAACCCCTGCGCGGCTTGCCCCTCAGGTTGGCCACTATCTGCCCTATCGCCCGAGCAGGATTGTGATCGATGGCGCGGCCGAGCATCCGACGCCGCTCGTCGAATCTGTTGCCATGGGGTCGATCGCCGCACCGATGCCCGAAGCGGTGCCGCAGCTGCCCAACGGTCTGGTTGCCAAAGGGGTGCTGTCGGCTGCCCAGGCAGAGACTCTGATCTACGCGGCAAGCGCCCATGCGCGCGATTTGCCCGGCCGGTTCGAGCCCGAGGACAAGGGCTGTTCGCTCAAGGCCTCGGCGGAAGGTCAGACCTACCGACTAGGCTATTTTCTTGGTGACGGAACAGGTGCCGGGAAGGGTCGTCAGGTTGCGAGCGTCATTCTTGATCGCTGGGTGCGCGGGGAACGCCGCCATATCTGGATTTCGAAGAACGAGGCGCTGCTGGAAGATGCCCGCCGCGACTGGGCCGCTCTTGGCGGCCTCCCGATCGACATCCAGCCGCTGGCTTCCTGGAAGCTCGGCACGTCCATTGCCATGCGCGACGGAATTCTCTTCGTCACCTATCCGACCCTGCGTTCAGGTCGGAGCGACGCAACGCGGTTGGATCAGATCCTCGCCTGGGCCGGTGAAGATTTCGACGGCGTGATCGTGTTCGACGAAGCGCACGCCATGGCCAA
>JADLBY010000068.1 GCA_020847445.1 Sphingomonadaceae bacterium
CTCGTCGCCAACCGCGCTGCTTTCAAGACTGACGAGCGCGTATCCGGACTGGTCGAAAAATTCCGGGCGGCAACTAATTCCCCTCCCGCAGGCGGGAGGGGCTAGGGGTGGGTCTGACTTTTCTCTCGATCGTCGATGCTCGCTTCGCTCGCCCCACCCCCAACCCCTCCCGCCTGCGGGAGAGGGGGCAATGATGCGTCTAACCACCACCCAGGCCGATTTCGACCGTCAGTTTGACAGGCTGGTCAATGGTCGGCGCGAGGCCGAGGCGGATGTTTCGGCGATCGTCGAACAGACGATCCGCGATGTCCGCGCGCGGGGCGATGTTGCGTTGCTCGAATTGACCGAGCGTTTCGACGGCTTCAGCCTGACCGAGCAGGGCTGGCAGATTTCCGCCGACGAGTGCAAGGCCGCCTATCAGGCGCTGGCACCCGAATTGCGCGATGCGCTCAAACTCGCGGCGCAGCGGATCAAGGCCTATCACAAGGCACAACTGCCCAAGGACCGCGACTATCGCGATAAACAGGGCGTGCGGTTGGGCGCGCGCTGGGGGGCGGTCGATGCAGCCGGGATCTATGTGCCCGGCGGGCGCGCTGCCTATCCTTCGACGGTGCTGATGAACGCCATTCCGGCCAAGGTTGCCGGTGTCGAACGGCTGGTGATGGTCACGCCAACGCCGCAGGGTGAGGTTAACCCCGCCGTGATGGCGGCGGCGCATCTGGCCGGAATCGATGAAATCTGGCGGCTCGGCGGCGCACAGGCGATTGCGGCGCTCGCTTATGGCACCGACCGGATTGCGCCGGTCGATGTGATCACCGGCCCCGGCAATGCCTGGGTCGCCGAGGCCAAGCGACAGCTTTACGGCGTGGTTGGCATCGATATGGTTGCGGGGCCTTCCGAGATTGTTGTCGTTGCAGATGGCAGGAACAAGCCCGGCTGGATCGCCGCTGACCTGCTCAGCCAGGCCGAGCATGATCCGACCAGCCAGTCGATCCTGTTCACCGACGATGGCGATTTCGCCGACAAGGTGGCCGCCGAGGTGGACCTGCAACTGGCGCAGCTTGCGACCACGAAGGTGGCGAGCGAAAGCTGGCAGACCCATGGGGCGATCATCGTTGTCGACAAGCTGGAAACGGCCATGCCGCTGGTCAACCGCCTTGCCGCCGAGCATCTCGAACTGGCGGTCGACGATGCGCATGCCGAACGGCTCTTCGCTATGGTCCGCCATGCCGGTTCGGTTTTCCTGGGGCGGATGACGCCCGAGGCCATTGGCGATTATGTGGCCGGCCCCAATCATGTGCTGCCCACCGGGCGCCGCGCGCGTTTTTCCTCCGGATTGTCGGTGCTCGATTTCATGAAGCGCACCAGCTTTATCGCGTTCGACAAGCAGGCATTGCAGGCGATCGGCCCCGCCGCGCTGGCACTGGCCGAGGCGGAGGGCTTGCCTGCGCACGCCGAAAGCGTGAGAAAGAGATTATGAGCAAACCCCGTTCCAAAGCCCGCGCCGCCGCGCGTCTTGCCGCCGTGCAGGCCCTATATCAGATGGATATGGAGTCGATCGGGCTCGCACGGCTGCTGTCGGAATTTCACGCGCACCGGCTGGGAGCGGAAATCGAGGACGCGCAATATGCAGAGGCCGATATCGACTTTTTCGATGATATCGTCGCCGGTGTCGATGCGCGGCGCGCAGAGATTGACGCGCTGATCGAGGCCAAGCTGGGCGAGCAATGGAAGATCGGCCGTCTCGACAAGACGATGCTGCAGGTGCTGCGCGCCGGAAGCTACGAACTGCTCGCCCGAGCCGACGTGCCGACCGCGGCGGTGATCGACGAATATGTCGATGTTGCGCATGCCTTTTTTGACAAGAAGGACGCCAGATTCGTCAACGGCCTGCTCGATGCCGTGGCGAAGGAAAAGCGGGATTAGCTCTCAACATTTGTAAGAGCTGTGTCATCCCCGACTTGATCGGGGATCCATGGTCCAGGCTCTGGGTTCAAACTAATATATCAGGCCATGGATTCCCGCTTTCGCGGGAATGACAACCAAGGCTACAAGGCTGGCGTGACCGCTGAATCCACCTTCATCGAAATGATGCGCGCCATCGCGCAGGATCCCGCAGCGCGCGGGTTGATCGACGACACGGCGGTGATCGGGCTGGGCAGCGAAACGCTGATCCTCACCCACGACATGATGGCGGAGGATGTCCACTGGCTTCCCAAGGCCGACCCGGCCGATGTCGCGTGGAAGCTGGTGTCGGTCAACCTCTCCGATCTTGCGGCAAAGGGTGCGCGGCCTTTGGGGGTGCTGCTGGGGTTCATGCTCGGCGACAGTGATTGGGACCGGCGCTTTGCGGCGGGGCTCGAACGGGTGCTGGCGCATTATGCCGTACCGCTGCTTGGCGGCGACACGGTTTCGAACAAGGGCGACAAAAGGGCAGTCGGGCTGACCGCGATCGGTGCGGCAACGCATCGCCCGGTTCCTTCGCGCGGCGGGGCGATGGCGGGCGATCTGGTCTATGTCACCGGCACGCTCGGCGATGCGCTGGCGGGATTTGAACTGATCGAGGCGGGGCTCGATGCGGGCGATGCGCTTTCGGCGGCCTATAACCGGCCGATGGCGCTGCTTGCCGAGGGGCAGGCGCTGGCCCCCTTTGCGACCGCGATGATGGACGTTTCTGACGGGCTTCTGCTCGATGCCGGGCGATTGGCTTCGGCAAGCAGGGTTGAAATCCGGATCGATCTGGACGTGGTTCCATTGAGTGCGCCCTACCGCGCGATGCGGGGCGCCAGCCTCGACAGCCGCGTGCAAGCCGCATCCTGGGGTGATGATTACCAGCTACTTTTCACCGCATCCGCCGGTGTCCTGCTGCCGGTTCCGGCAACGCCCATCGGACATGTGCATCCGGGGTCGGGTCTGACGCTGTTCGAAGCCGGTGTGCAGATACCGCTGCCGCCTTCGCTCGGTTATCAACATCATTGACGCCACTGGCCGATTCCTGCGGCTTTTAAGGGTTGCCTAAGCCGGTATTCCACAGCATAGCAACGCGGCTTGCGCCCATGTCCTTTTGGGCGTGGTCGCAAAAACAAGTGGGATAGTAGGGGGAAGGAATCTCCATGTCTTTGACATTAATCGCAATTATTTGCGGTGTCCTGGCCGTAATTTACGGCTTCGTCACCAGCCGCCAGGTGCTCGGTGCCTCGGCCGGCAATGAGAAAATGCAGGAAATCGCCGCCGCAATCCAGGAGGGCGCCAAAGCCTATCTGGGGCGCCAATATCGCACCATCGCCATTGTCGGCGTGGTTGTTGCCGTACTGGTTGCAGTATTTCTCGGCGTCATTCCGACCATCGGCTTCGTCATCGGTGCCGTGCTTTCGGGCGTCGCTGGCTATATCGGGATGAACATCTCGGTGCGCTCGAACGTGCGCACGGCCGCTGCCGCGCAAACCGGCCTGCAGGCTGGCCTGACCATGGCCTTCCGTGCGGGTGCAATCACCGGCATGCTCGTCGCCGGTCTTGCCCTGCTCGCGATCGCGCTGTTCTTCTGGTATCTGACCGAGGTTGCCATGATGGCCCCGAACAGCCGCCAGGTGGTTGATGCGCTGGTTGCGCTTGCTTTCGGCGCTTCGCTGATCTCGATCTTCGCACGTCTGGGCGGCGGCATCTTCACCAAGGCCGCTGACGTCGGTGCCGACCTTGTCGGCAAGGTCGAAGCGGGCATTCCGGAAGATGATCCACGCAACCCTGCGGTTATCGCCGATAATGTCGGCGACAATGTCGGCGACTGCGCCGGTATGGCCGCCGACCTGTTCGAAACCTATGTCGTCACCGTCGGCGCAACGATGGTCCTCATCGCGCTGCTGGTAAAGGGCGTGACCGACAGTGCACTGCTGATGAACCTGATGAGCCTTCCGCTCCTCATTGGCGGCGTGTGCGTCGTCACCTCGATCATCGGCACCTATTTCGTCCGCCTCGGTTCGTCGAACAATGTCATGGGCGCGATGTACAAGGGCTTCCTTGTCACCGCTGTTCTGTCGGTTCCCGCGATCTGGTTCGCGATCAGCCACGCCATGGGCGGAATGGAAACCGATGTGGGCGGCTTTACCGGCCGCACATTATTCTATTGTTCGCTGCTTGGTCTGATCGTTACCGGCCTGATCATCTGGATCACCGAATATTATACCGGCACCAACTATCGCCCGGTGCGTTCGATCGCCAAGGCTTCGGAAACCGGCCATGGCACCAACGTGATCCAGGGGCTGGCCATCAGCCTTGAATCGACCGCAATGCCGACCGTCGTGATCTGCGCAGGTATCATCATCGCCTATCAGCTGGCGGGCGTTATCGGCATCGCCTTTGGCGCAACCGCGATGCTGGCGCTTGCCGGTATGGTCGTGGCGCTCGATGCTTATGGTCCGGTGACCGACAATGCAGGCGGCATCGCCGAAATGGCAGGTCTGGACGACAGTGTCCGCGAAAAGACCGACCTGCTCGACGCCGTGGGCAACACGACCAAGGCGGTGACCAAGGGCTATGCGATCGGTTCGGCCGGTCTTGCGGCACTTGTGCTGTTCGCCGCCTACACCACCGACCTTCGCGAGTTCTTCCCGAACCTGACGGTCAATTTCAGCCTTGAAAACCCCTATGTCATCGTCGGGCTGCTGCTCGGCGCGTTGCTGCCCTATCTCTTCGGTGCGATGGGCATGACGGCGGTGGGCCGTGCGGCTGGTGAAGTGGTGAAGGACGTGCGTGACCAGTTCGCAAACGATCCGGGCATCATGACCTTCAAGTCGAAGCCGAACTATGCCCGTACAGTTGATCTGGTGACCAAGGCGGCGATCAAGGAAATGATCATCCCGTCCCTGCTGCCGGTGCTGGCACCGATCGCGGTGTATTTCATCATCACCGCGGTTGCAGGCCAGGCAGAGGGCTTTGCCGCCCTCGGCGCGCTTCTGCTCGGCGTGATTGTCGGCGGTCTGTTCGTTGCCATCTCGATGACTTCGGGCGGCGGCGCCTGGGACAATGCCAAGAAGTTCATCGAGGACGGCCATCATGGTGGCAAGGGATCGGAAGCCCATAAGGCTGCCGTGACCGGCGACACCGTGGGCGATCCCTACAAGGATACGGCGGGCCCCGCCGTCAACCCGATGATCAAGATCACCAACATCGTCGCGCTGCTTCTGCTCGCGGCGCTGGCGCACGGCGCTGCCTGATCAGCCCATAGCGTGCAAAATCCGACCCCGCCGGAGCGATCCGGCGGGGTTTTTCTATGCCCTTCGTCGAAATTTACGTTGACTGACTGACTGCCGCCTTGCCCCGCCCGCAGCCTCGGCTATAGCGGAAGGCATAGAATATTGGGGAGCTTTCAATGACTAAATACAAGAAGCTGGCGCTGTTGCTGTCGGCTGGTCTCGCATTTTCGGGCACTGCAACCTTTGCAAATGCTCCGGAGCAATCGGGCGACAATGTAATTCGGGTGCAAAATGGCCGTGTCGATACCGCTGTTTTCGGCAAAAGGCCGTTCATGCGGTCACCGCGACTGTCACCCGATGGCACCAAATTGGCCGTGATGATGTCCAAGGACGGCACGGACAATCTGGGTTGGCTCGATCTCGCACAACCGGGCGCGAAGCCGAACTTCTTTGTCCAGGCAGAGGAATTTCGCGACGCGGGCGACCGGACAGTCAGTTCATGGCAATGGGTTGGAAACAAGACCATCGTCGTGACACTGGCATCGCGCGAAATCATCAATGGGCAACGCGGCGATCTTCGCCGTTTGGCTGCCTATAATATCGAAACCGGAAAGATGACCCCGCTGGCATGGGACAATGCCGGCGCGGATGCTTCCGATATCCTGTTCGTCGATGATGACAAGGGCACGATCCTCATCCAGCGCGATACCATCAAGGATCTGGATTATAAGGGCAATCCCGAAGTGATCGAGGTCGATGTCACCACCGGCAAGATCCGCATCGTGCAACGGCCCAATGTCGAAGTTTCGGGCTGGTTCGTCGATGGCAAGGGTGTCGTCCGGGCTGGTGCGAGCAGCGACGGCGACAGCGGCAAGCAGCGGCTGATGTATCGCTCCGATGCCAGCGGCACATTCAAGACCGTGCAGAATGTGGCGGATTCAAGCTTCACCGGCACGCAAATCTATCCGTCCATCTTCCTCGATGAACCGGATATGGCCTATGCGACCAGCAACAAGGACGGTTTCCGCAAGGTCTACAAGGTCAATATGAAGACCATGCAAGTGGTTGGCGAACCCGTCTTCGGCCTGAAAAGCTACGACGTTGGCGGTGTGATTTCGAACGAGGATGACAATCAGCTCGCCGGGGTTTCCTACACGACAACACGCGACAAGACGCGGTGGTTTGACGGTCGGCGCGCAGAAATCCAGCGCCTTCTGGAAGAACAGTTCGGCAAGGGCAATGTCGCCCTGGGGTCGGCCAATGATGACGTAACCAAGATTGTGGTCTTTGCCGGCAAGGCGGAACAGCCCGGAACCTATTATCTGTTTGACACCGAGAGCGGCAAGCTGGGCTTGCTCGGCTATTATCACCCGGTGCTGAAGGACATGGAAATGAATCCGATGGATTCGATCCGCTACAAGGCCTCTGACGGGATGGAGATCGAAGCGGTTGTCACCTATCCGCGACATCGTGCACAACGGAAGAATCTGCCGGTTGTCGTGATGCCACATGGCGGACCTTTTGGTGTGCGCGACCAGGAAGAATTCGGTTTCTTCCCCTGGCATCAGGCGATGGCCGAACTGGGCTATGTCGTTATCCAGCCCAATTATCGTGGATCGGGCGGCTATGGCAAGGAATTCAACAAGGAAGGTCGCAAGCCCGAAGGCTATGGCAAGCGGATGCAGGACGATCTTAACGACGTGGTCAGCTGGTTTTCGCAGACCGGCCTTATCGACAGGAATCGCGCCTGCATCATGGGCTGGTCTTATGGCGGCTATGCGACCGCGCGGGGCGCCCAGCGCGATCCCGACCTGTGGAAATGCGCCATTGCCGGTGCGGGTGTGTACGACATGCCGATGATGAATCGCTGGGATCAGGTGAATCTGAGCTCGTTCAGTTCAAAGTTCCAGGATACTTCCAACGATCCGGAAGGTATTTCCCCGGCCCGCAACACCGACGGAAAATGGTCGCCGATCCTCATCGTCGCCGGGCTGCGCGACCAGCGCATTCCGATCGAGCAGTCGCGCACCCTGGTGTCGCGCCTGAAAGGTTCGGGAAAGAAGGAAGGTGTCGATTTCCGCTACATCGAGCAGAAGCAGGGTACGCATAACCTGCCCTATGAAGATGTTCATATCGAATGGCTGGTCGAGGCTGAAAACTGGCTCCGCCGGTTCAATCCGGCCTATATAGCCACCGATCCGGACAAGGAGTTGCCGGTTTCGATCAAGGCCGCCGCCAACTAGGCACTGGCCCTGGATATCCATGCCGGAAGGGGCGGTCCCGCATCGACGGGAGCGCCCCTTTCACTTTCCGGATGGTTCGTTCATCCAAAATTTGCGACTTTTGACTTATGATCCCGGCTGGAACATGGGCAATAGGACGCAATGAACATGCAACAGGCAGTCGCAGATTCCGGCGAAGGACGCGATTATGCGTGCCCTGCGGCTGCGCCGTCGGGGCGTGTCGGCGTTGAACTGCTGCCGCTCGACCAGGCGCTCGCGACGCCCGGGCTGGCTGCCGAATGGGACGCGTTGGCGCAGCGGGCGTCGGAAGCCAACCCCTTTGCCGAGCGCTGGTATCTGGATGCAGCAATCGCCGCAGCCAGCGGGGCAGACATAAGGCTTGCCATTGTACGCGATGGCGGCCTGCTGGGGCTGATGCCGCTGATCTGGCACCGGCGCTATGCCGGTCTGCCTGTTGCCAATGTGCAAAACTGGCTGAATCATAACGCATTTCTTGGTACGCCGCTGGTGCGCGATGGGTTTGAGCAGCCCTTCTGGTCGAACCTTTTGTCTAGCCTGGACGCCTCGACCAAAGGCGCGATGTTTCTGCATTTGACCGGCATCAACTGCGACGGCCCGGTTGCCCGGGGGTTGCAGGCAGCCTGTTCGGCCGACCGTCGCCAGCAGGCGCAGGTTTTCGAGGAAGAACGGGCACTGCTGGTGCATGGACTTGCGCCCGATGCCTATCTGGAAGCCAATCTGCGCGGCAAAAAGCGCAAGGAATTGCGTCGCCAGCAGAACAGGCTGGCCGAAATTGGCCAACTGGACTTCGAACGCAGCGACGGCGGTGCCGGACTTGACCGCTGGATGGATGAATTCCTGTTGCTCGAACGGCGGGGGTGGAAAGGAACGACCGGATCGGCGCTCGATTGTGCCGACGGCACCCGACAGCTGTTCCGGCGCGCGCTCTACGGTGCGGCAGCGGAAGGCAAACTCGAACTGCTCGCGCTCCGGCTCGACGGCAAGGCCATCGCCATGCTGGTCAATTTCATCACGCCCCCGGGTGCATTCTCGTTCAAGACGGCGTTCGATGAAGATTTCGCCCGCTTCTCGCCGGGTGTGTTGTTGCAGATTCACAATCTGGGGTTGCTCGAACGCGACGCCGTCAAATGGTGTGATAGCTGCGCGGCACAGGATCATCCGATGATTGACAGTATCTGGCCGGACCGCAGGGCGATCGGCCGTTATTCGGTGGCGATCGGCGGGCCGGTCCGCCGCGCGGCGTTTTCGATATTGCTGGCGGCGGAAAAGGCCAAGCGGCGATTGCGCCAGATCAATGCATTAAAAGCACATAAAGCCAATGAGATGTCATCATGACCCAGATTTTTGATGAAGATGTTCGTGCCGCCTTTGCGCAGAACTATCCCGAAGCGCCACACCGTTTGCGGCATAATCTGCGCGACCATCCACTGCTCTCGCTGGAGGCATTGGCGACGCTGGGCGAAAGTCTGCCCGCCGCGTCGATCGAATATAACCGGGGTGATCTGCCCACCGGCGTCGACCCGACATCGGATATCGGCAACGGACTGTCCATCGGCGATACGATCCGGACGGTCGACAGTTGCCGCAGCTGGGCGGTGCTCAAGAATATTGAGCAGTCGCCCGAATATCAGGCGCTGCTGCTCGAACTGCTGGCTGAATTGAAACCTGCGATCGAGGCGAAAACCGGCGCGATGCTTTTTCCGCAGGGCTTCATCTTCGTATCGTCTCCCGATGCGGTGACCCCCTATCATTTCGATCCGGAACATAACATCCTGCTCCAGCTCAAGGGCAGCAAGACGATGACGCAGTTTCCGGCGGGCGACCCCGTCTATGCACCGGACGAGACGCACGAGGCCTATCATACCGGCGGGCACCGCAACCTCGTCTGGCGCGAGGAATTGTCCAAGGGGGCGACCGACTGGAGTCTGGAACCGGGCGAGGCGGTGTTCGTTCCGGTGATGGCACCGCATCATGTCAAGGTCGGCCCGGTGCCGTCGATATCGCTATCGATCACCTGGCGCAGCGACTGGAGCTATGCCGAGGCCGATGCGCGGGCCTTTAACAGTGTCCTGCGCAAGGCCGGGATGCGACCACGTGCCCCCGGCCGTTTTCCCGCCAGAAACATGGCAAAGGCAATGGCCTGGCGCGCGTTGCGCAAACTGCGCGTCGGATAGCCGGGGGGCACCGCCGTCAGCGTTCGGGCACCGTCAGCGCATCCCCGCCAGCGTCGCCCAGTTCGGAACCGCCGTCGACATTGATGATCGCGCCCGAAACATAGCGCGCGGCGTCGCTGGCAAGCCAGAGACAGGCATCGCCAATGTCATCCTTGGTTCCCCAGTCACGCAGCGGGATGCGCGCCTTGCTGGCCTTGGCATAGTCGTCATTCGGGGCGAGACGCGCCATGCCTTCGGTATCGCCGATCGGACCGGGCGAGACGGCGTTGACGCGAATACCTGCGGGCCCCCATTCCATGGCAAGGCATTTGGTTATCTGGTTCACCCCGGCCTTCGCCGCGCAGGCATGGACCTGATACATCATCGGCCGCACCGCTTGCCCGGCGGTAATCGAAACCAGCGAGGCACCGGGTTTGCGCAGATGCTGGAAACTGGCATGCAGCACGTTGAATGTGCCGAGCAGGTCGATGTCGATCACGGTCTTGAACGCATTGGCGCTCATCCCGATGGCGGGTGCCAGAAAATTGCCGGCAGCGCCTGACAGCACGATATCGATTTCGCCGAACTGGTCGCGGCAATGGGCAAAGGCCTCTACCACCTTTGCATAATCGCGCACGTCGCAGGCCATGCCGATGGCGTCATGCCCCGCATCGGTGATCGTTCGGGCAGCGGCGGCAATCTTGTCCTCGCTGCGGCTGATGACCATGACCTTGGCCCCGGCGGCGGCGTAGCGCTGCGCGACGCGCAGGTTTATGCCCGAGGAAGCCCCCGCGACGAACGCGACCTTACCGGCAAGCAGATCGGGGTTGAAGGTGTCGGTCATGTCCAAAGTCCTCTCTCAAATGCGATTCTCCGCTGTCCATTAGGCTGCGCATTTGCCAATAGGCAATGCAGTGATTCCACCTTCAGACAAGTGAGCCGCTTTTCCATGAAATTCTTCGCCGACACCGCCGAAATCGCCGACATCAAGGAACTGGCTGCTACCGGCCTGCTCGACGGCGTGACCACCAACCCCTCGCTGATCATGAAGTCGGGTCGCGATTTCATGGAAGTGACCCGGGAAATCTGCGGGCTGACCGATGGCCCCGTTTCGGCAGAGGTGGTTGCGCTCGACCATGAAGGGATGATGAAAGAGGCCGAGATTCTCAGAAGGATTGCGGACAATGTCTGCATCAAGGTGCCGCTGACGATCGATGGCCTGAAAACCTGCAAGGCGCTGACCGGCGACGGCACGATGGTCAATGTCACGCTCTGCTTCTCCGCGAACCAGGCATTGCTCGCCGCCAAGGCAGGGGCAACCTTTGTATCGCCCTTTGTCGGACGCCACGACGACAACGGTTTCGACGGGATGCAGTTGATCAGCGACATTCGCCTGATTTACGACAATTATGATTTCGGCACCGAAATCCTGGTCGCCAGCGTGCGCCATGCCATCCATGTGCTGGAGGCGGCAAAGATCGGCGCGGATGTGATGACGGCACCGCCCTCGGTCATCAAGGGGCTGTTCAAGCATGTCCTGACCGACAAGGGCATAGAGGGTTTCCTCGCCGACTGGGCGAAAACGGGGCAGGCGATCGGTTGATCCCGGCAGGGGGCGGATGATGAGTCACTGTAGCGATGAAGAGATGGACGGCGATGGCAAGATTGCCGTGCCGGACGAGGTTCTGGAAGCGATCAAGACGCTGATCCGCTGGACCGGTGACGATCCGGTGCGTGAGGGGCTGATCGATACGCCGCGCCGCGTGGGCCGGGCCTGGCGCGAATATTGCGCAGGCTATGCAGAGGATCCCGCGCATCATCTGGCGCGCACCTTTGAGGAGGTTGGCGGCTATCATGAACTGGTGCTGCTGAAGGATATTCCGTTCCAGTCGCATTGCGAGCACCATATGGCGCCGATCATCGGCAAGGCATCGATCGCCTATATGCCCACCGACCGGGTCGTCGGCATATCGAAGCTCGCGCGTGTGCTGCACGGCTTTGCCCGCCGCCTGCAGGTGCAGGAACGGCTGACCGCAGAGGTCGCCAACTGCATCTGGGACAATCTGAAGCCGGAAGGCGTCGCCGTCGTGATCGAGGCGCAGCATGGCTGCATGACCGGGCGCGGCGTGAAGGTGCACGGGGTCAACATGATCACCTCCAAGCTGATCGGCTGCTTCCTCGACGACCAGTCGAGCCGCAAGGAAGTAATGAGCCTGATGGGCTATTGACGCTTTCCCAAGACAGGCAGAGCCGGTAAGGCATTGCATATGGGGGGAAAGGCTTGAACCGGCGGAAATTATATCCCGAACATCTGGTCGAACGGCTTGCGGTCGGCACCTTTGACCGGCTGCTCAACATGCTGTTCGCCCGACCGGTGCAGGTCGTCGCGCTGGTGTTTTTCACCGTTTCGCTGGTCGGCGCGCTGGCGCTCAGCTTTCCCGCAGCCAGCGAAGGCGGCGAACCCGTGCGCTTCGTCGATGCCTGGTTCACCGCTGTCTCGGCTCTGTGCATAACCGGGCTGACGGTGTCCGATGTGGCCACCCGCTGGTCGGGCTTTGGCGAAACGGTGATCCTTGTTCTCGTGCAGCTCGGCGGGCTGGGGATCATGAGCGCGTCGGTGCTGATTGTCGCGATGTTCAGCCGCACCATGGGCTTCGGCATCCGCCGCGGGCTGGCTGCGGAAAATAGCGGGATCACGCCGGGCAATGTCCGCCCGCTGCTGCGGTTGATCATCGGTTTCACCTTCGCGGTCGAAGCGGCGCTCGCGGCGTGGCTGCTCGTCTGGCTGTGGGCAGGCTATGGCTTTGCCCCGGGCGAGGCGCTGCGCCATGCGCTGTTCATGGCGGTTGCCTCGTTCAACAATGCCGGGATGACATTGTGGCCCGACAATCTGGTCGGCTTTCGCAGCGACTGGCTGTTTCTTGTGCCGATCATGGCGGCGATCGTCGCGGGCAGCATCGGCTATCCGGTATATCGCGATCTGTGGACCCAGCGGGGATGGCGGCGGATCAGCCTGCACGGGCGGCTGACGCTGCTTGGCTTTGCCATCCTTCTTGTTGGTGGCGCGATCATGTTCATCATCCTTGAATGGGAAAACGCGGCCACCATGGCGGCGATGGCACCGCATGAACATGTGCTCAACGGTATCTTCCTGTCGGTCACCACGCGCACCGCAGGCTTCAACACCGTCGACACCGCGGCGCTGACCGATCAGTCGCTGATGCTGATCAGTTTCCTGATGTTCGTCGGCGGGGGCAGCGCGGGCACCGGCGGCGGCATCAAGGTGGGCACGGCGATGATCGTGCTGCTGCTCGTCTGGTCCGAAATCCGGGGCAAACCGGATGTCGAGGCTTTCGGACGCCGCATCGGGGAGCACAACCAGCGCCGGGCAATCTCGGTAATCATATTGGGGGCGATGCTGGTAATGGGGCTTGGCTATCTGCTCGTCGCGCTGTCGCCGCATCTGGCGGCGCGCGATGTGATGTTCGAGGCGATGTCCGCCTTTTCGACCACGGGGCTGTCGACGGGGATTACCGGGCAATTCACCGATCCGGGCAAATATCTGCTCATCTTCCTGATGTTTGTCGGTCGCGTCGGGCCGATCACGCTGTTCGCGGCGCTCGCCTCGCGCCGCCGGCCGGTCTATTACCATTATCCCAAAGAGGAGGTTCTCATTGGCTAAAGGCACAAAAACGGCGGAGAAAAAAAGCGTCGCGGTGATCGGCCTCGGCCGTTTCGGGGAAGCGGTGGCGCTGCGCCTCGTCGAGCTGGGGCATGAGGTGGTCGGCATCGATGGCAGTGCGGAGATAGTGCAGAAACTTGCCGACGACCTGCCGCATGTCGTGCAGGCCGATTCGACCGAGGCAGAGGCGCTGCGCGCGCTGGGCGTGAACGAGGTCGACTACGCCGTGGTTGCGATCGGCAGCAGCCTGGAGGGCAGTGTGCTGTCGGTCCTCGCGCTGCAGGAACTGGGGATCACCGACATCTGGGCCAAGGCATCGACCCGCCAGCACGGCCTGATCCTCTCGCGCCTGGGCGTTTCCAAAGTGGTGTTCCCGGAGGCCGATATGGGCCGCGCCCTGGCGGAGCAATTGTGCGGGGCGTGAGGCTGGTCCAATAAAAAAGCCGCCCGGTCTTGCGACGGGGCGGCTCTTTGATTTTGCTGTAGGCGCGATCAGGCTTCGTCTTCGCCGGTATCGGCCGAAAGACCTTCAGCGGCCTTGGCGGCGGCCTGTTCTTCCTTCAGCTTTTCGATTCGGGCCGCGTCGGCGGCATCGGCTTCGTCGGCGGCGGCTTCGCGGGCTTCGGCCATTTCGATGGCCTGTGCCGCAAGTTCAGCCTGTTCGTCTTCGAACATCTGGTCGATGACGTTGACGCCGTCCTTCTGCAGTTCGGCTTCGTCGTCCGAACGGGCGACGTTGACGGTGACGGTGACCGACACTTCGGGGTGCAGGATAACCTTGACGTCGAACACGCCAAGGGTCTTGATCGGGCGTTCGAGCACGATCATCGCCTTGGTAACCTTCGCGTCCTGGGCATTCAGGCCGTCGACAATGTCCTTCACCGAAACCGAACCGTAAAGCTGGCCGGTGTTCGAAGCCGCGCGGATCAGGACGATCTGCTTGCCTTCGACATTGGTGGCATGCTTTTCGGCATCGCCGCGACGGTTGGCATTGTCTGCCTCGATCTTCGCACGATTGGCTTCGAAAACCTTGCGGTTGGCTTCGTTGGCGCGCAGCGCCTTCTTGTTGGGAAGCAGGAAGTTACGGGCATAGCCGTCCTTCACGGTGACGACGTCGCCGATGTGGCCCAGCTTCTCAACGCGTTCAAGCAGGATGATTTCCATGGGGTCTTCTCCTTACTTCACGACATAGGGCATGAGGCCAAGGTGGCGTGCACGCTTGATGGCCTGGCTGAGTTCGCGCTGCTTCTTCGCCGAAACGGCGGTGATGCGCGAGGGGACGATCTTGCCGCGTTCAGAGACATAGCCCTGCAGCAGGCGGGTATCCTTATAGTCGATGCGCGGGGCATCCTTGCCGGAAAAGGGGCAGGATTTGCGGCGACGGAAAAACGGACGTGCCATCGATTAAAACTCCTCTTCACGACGGGGCGCGCGCGGGGCGCGATCGCCACGGTCACCGCGGTCGCCGCGATCACCACGGTCGCTGCGTTCCTGCTTGCGCATCATCACCGACGGGCCCTGTTCGTGGGCGTCGACGCGAACGGTCATGTAACGGATCACGTCTTCGTTCATGCGGGTCTGGCGTTCCAGTTCGGCGACGGCATCGCCCGAAGCATCAAGGTCGAGCATCACGAAATGCGCCTTGCGGTTCTTCTGGATCTTGTAGGCGAGGCTGCGAAGGCCCCAGGTTTCGGTCTTCACGACCTTGCCCTGATTCTCTTCGACGATCTTGGTGGCGTTTTCAGCCAGCGCATCTACCTGTGCCTGTGACAGGTCCTGACGCGCCAAAAAAACATGCTCGTACAACGGCATGGGCGTCTTCCTTCTCTTGCCGATCGCTGACGCCGCCCCGTGCGGTCGCCCCTCCGGCTTTCTTCTTCCCTCGCGGGAGGCGGGCCTATGGCGGAAAGGCGCCGCGAAAGCAAGGGCGCTTGCATCGGAACGCGCTGCACCGTAACCGCGCAACCGAATTCGACGAAGGGACCATGTGATGCGAGCATTCATCTTTCCGGGGCAGGGCAG
>JADLBY010000069.1 GCA_020847445.1 Sphingomonadaceae bacterium
CACAGTTCCACCAACTGATCGGCGCAGGCACCCCAGCCGTCGATAAAGCCCATTTCTTCATGTCGCTTGCAGTCGGCCTCGGTCCAATGGCGGCAAAGTGCGGTGTAGCGTGTGCCGTCGCCGTCTGGCTCGATCGACCAGATTCCAATCATGAACGGCCCGGCAGGCATCAGGTCGGGCACCACTGCATCGGTGAAGGCAAAACGTTTGCCCTCCTCCCACGCCAGCACAAAGCCGGGGTGCGGATGCACCTCGCCATCGGGGCCGTACATCGTGCACATAGAGGCTCCGCCCGGGTGCCGTTCAAGCTTGCTGAACTCGGCGCGCCAGGGTTTGGGGCACCACCATTCGCCGATCCGGTTGGTCATAATGTCCCAGACCTTTGCAGGCGGTGCGGCGATGCGCCGTTCGATCTTCAATTCCCAGCCATTTTCTGCGGTCGCGGTCATTCTTACTCTCCTTCGTTACCATGCCCCATCGCCATCAGGCGCTCCGGGCTGAAATTCTCGCCGATCGACATCGCGCAAATACGGGACAATTGCATATAGGGCAGGCCGGTTTCGGCGGCCCATGCGTTGAACTGTGCCTGTATCTTCAAACGATCGCGTTTCGATGTCGGGTTGGGGGCGATATCGAGCCCGGCGTCGCGCAGGGCGAGCACAACATCGCCAGACGTCGTGTAGCCATCACGCCCCAGAAAGCGCAGCAGATATTGCCCTGTGGCACCACCCAGCCGACTGCCATTTCGGGCCAGATATTCGAGCAGGCCAAACTGGTCATCGGCAGGCCATTCCGCGAGGAACTTGCCGAAGCCGCCATGGTCGGACGAAACATCGCGGACGAAATGGGCGTTCGCCCGTACCGACATGATTTTCTGGCCGTTGCGCACGATCCGCGCATCGCCGGTCAATGCCTCCCAGAAATCATCGGGCTGGAAACTCAGTTCGACAGGATCAAAGCCAAGGAACGCCGCTTCGAATCCGGCCCATTTGGCCTCGATGACGCTCCAGACGAAACCCGCGCAAAAGACCCGCCTGGTCATTTCAGCAAGGATATGGTCGTCGCCCAGTGCTGCGACAGATGCTGGGTCGAGGGGCCGTGGCAGCAAGCGGGCGAGCGCTTCGGCGCCACCCTTGCGCCGCTCTGCACGGGCCCGGATTTCGGCAAAGGGCGTGGTGCCAGCCATCAGTCGCGGTCCGGTGCACCAAGCGGAAAGTAAGCACGATAGGGCCGCGCATCCTCTACGCAGCGCGCGACAGCCGGATGGGCGAGCAAACGGGCGCGGTAAGCCTTGAGCTTTCGGTAGTGATCCGGAATGGGCTGGGTCCAATCGGCATAGAAGAGGGCAGGTGCGCCCGAGCATTCGGCCATGCCGAATGCGCCGCTGCACGCCCATCCATCCTCGGGAAGATTCGCCTCCAGCCAGGGATAGATTGTCGACAGCGTCGCCCGTGCCCTTTCGACGCGGGCAGGATCGGGGGTTTGGGTGATGAACGGAATATATTCCGAAACCGCCGCCTGAAAGCTGGCTTCCAGATGGCAGTCGAATACCCGGTCGAGCAGGCGCACACGCAAGGCGGCTTTGCGATCCTCCGGAATCATGCGGGGCGTTTCCGGATAGGCAATGTCCAGATGCTCGATGATGATCGAACTTTCGGCGACCCCATGGCCGCCATCGTCGAGCACCGGCATTTGCCCGCGCGGCCAATGCGCGCGCAATTGCTCCCAATGTTCCGGATGCTTGTCGTCAAGAATGCGAAACTCGAATTCCAGCCCCTTTGCATAGAGCGGAATCAACGCCTTCCAGGTGTAGCTGGAAAAGGGATGGCCGTAGAGAATCCGCGTCATTTATAAGCTCCGTCGCGCAGGTTGATGCCATGCTCCAGCCAGCATTTGAGCGCCGCAAGCATCTGTGACCAGCCCATGCAATTGCCATAGCTGGCCCGGCGGCCGCCCGGCGTGTCGGGCCAGCCGCTTTCGCTGATCGTCACCTTGGTCCTCCGGCCGCCGTCGACGGCTGCAAAGGAAATGATGACCGTGGTCTGGTAAGGCGTTTCGGCATCGGGATCGCTGGCGGCCCAGCGCAGTTCGATATCACTTTTTTCGTCGGCGCTGACCACTTCGACCGGAAAGGCGCCGGGGAAATCGGCAAAATCCCAGATAACCGTGCCGCCGGTTTCCAACCGGCCCTGCGCGCCGCCCGTGGTGAAATAATGCGACAGGATCGCCGGGTCGGCAACTGCCTCATACACCTCGGCCGGCGGACGCGATACGTGGATATAGACGGTGAAGCCGGTCATGGTCAGCCTCCCCGCACCGCCGCCTCGATGGTGGCGACGTCGATCTTTCGCATCGGAAACATCGCCTCGAACGCCTGTTTGGCGGCATCGCCGCCCTGTGCCATCGCGTCGGTCAGCACGCGCGGGGTGATCTGCCAGTACAGGCCCCATTTGTCGCGGCACCAGCCGCACATGCTCTCTTCGCCGCCATTGCCGACTATCGCATCCCAATAGCGGTCGGTCTCAGCCTGGTCGTCGGTTGCGATCTGAAAGGAAAAGGCTTCGCTATGCTTGAAACGATCCCCGCCATTCAGCCCGACGCAGGGGATACCAAGCACCGTGAACTCGACCGTCAGCACGTCGCCAGCCTTGCCGTCGGGGTAATCGAGCGGGGCCCTGTGGATCGCCGTCACCTTGCTGTCGGGAAAGGTCGCAGCGTAGAAGGTTGCCGCTTCTTCGGCATCCTTGTTGTACCACAGGCAGAGTGTGTTTTTGTGGGCAGTCATTTCGTCCTCCTCAATTTAACCAGTCGCGCGCCCGCCAGATGCGTGCACAGTACCATTGCAATGCGCCGAACAGCACTAGAACGACCGGGAAGGTCACCAGTTCCGCCCCCATGGTGGAAAAGGCGTCGGTCATGAAGATCGGCCAGCTGAACTGGACGATGATGGCGATGAAGCTGACGAGGAACAGCGGCACGGCCAGCCCTTTGCGCAGCAGCAGCGCGACGGCGCCCGCCGTTCCGCAGCCAACGGCGATGGCAAAGGCGACCCATGTCCATGTCGGCATGGCGCTCCACAGCTCGCGCTGCGCATCGGGCAAGCCGACATAGCCGGTCTTGCTCATTTGCCAGTTGGTCACGAACGACCAGACGCCCATGAAGTTCCACAACAGCGAGGCGATACCGGCTATTGTAAGCCAGCGCGGGGCAACGGACGCACTCATTGGCGCGGCCCTACCAGCCCGAACACTGCGCCTTGCGGATCCGTCGCGACCAGGCTGTAGTCGCCACCGGGGATTTCAACCGGATCCAGAATGATGGCACCGCCATTGGCGGCGATCGCCGCCGCGCCTTCGTCTATGTTCGCCACCCGGAAATAGAAGGTCCAGGCAGAAACCGGCATGTGCGGCATTTTTTCCATCACCGCACCGATCGGGTAGGGCCGTTCGCCCGGAAACTGCAAAAATTCATATTTGCCCATTGGGCCCATATCCATTTCGCCATCCTTCACCCAGCCGAACTGCCGGTTGTAGAATTGCCTGGCGGCTTCGGGGTCGCTGGTGGAAAGCTCATTCCATGCGCAATGGCCTTGCATCGGTTCATACCGGGCAAAGGCATTGCTCTGTGCGTCGGGTCTGTCCGCAGGGGGTGCTGGCTTCATCACATAAAATGGCGCGCCTTGCGGATCGGCAACCATCGCAAAGCGGCCGACACCTTCCATGTCGCGTGGCGGCATATGGCAACGCCCGCCCGCCGCCTCGATCGATGCGACCGAAGCATCGACATCCTCGACACTGATATAGGCGACCCAGGCCGGGCGCGCGCCGCCCGATGTCATCTCGTCCGTCAACTGCAACATGCCGCCAACATGGTCGCCATCCATTGCCTGAATTTCGGCATAATCGGGCTGGTTGCCAACCGTCCACCCGATAACAGGCTCGTAAAACCGGCGTGCGGCGTCAACATCGCTGGTCATCAGTTCGTACCAGATGAACTCGCTAGCTTGGTTCGTCATGTCCCGTTTCTATCAGCTGTTCAGTTCGACGACAGGCGTGAAGCCACCGAAGATCATCCGTTTGCCATCAAAAGGCATCGGATTTTTTTCGGGGTCCATACGCGGATCTGCCTTGGACGGGTCCGCCATCCATTCGGTCATCTTTGCAAAAGCGGCGTCACGGGTTGCCTTGTCGGGCCATTCGATCCAACTGAACAGCACCTCCTCATCGGCGTCGGCCTTCACCGCCATGCGAAAATCGGTGGTCTTGCCTTCGGGCACATCGTCGCCCCAGCATTCGACAACGCGCAACGCCCCCAGATCCATGAATACGCTGTCCCCCAGCTTTGCATGTTCGATGAACCGGGCCTTGTTGGCCCTGGGGCAGGCGATCACGAAACCGTCAATATAGCTCATAGTCCTTCCTCCTTCAGTTGCCGCTTCGCGCGGCTCAGGCCGTTGCCGGCTCGTGCCGTGCAAAGGCGCTCAATTGCGCTGCCATCGCCGCCTTGAATGCCGGGCGCGCCATGCCCCGTTCGACATAAGCGGCCAGATTCGGATGCGCGGCAAGCAATGTGTCTTCGGGTGCTGCCCGCAGCACATCGACCATCAGCAGGTCGCCCAGCGTGAAACGGTTATCGAGCCACTCGCGATCTGCCAGCGCGGTCGAAAGCTGCGCCAGCCGCATCCGGGCAAAGGGGCGCACCACATCCTTTGCCGCGCCCTGCCATTCCTTGCCTTCGGCGGCGAAGCCCATGAGAAACAGCGTCTGTATGAAAGGCTCGATGCTGTTCAAGGCGGCAAACATCCAGCTAATGGCGCGCGTGCGCGCCGCCGGGTCACGCGGTAGCAGGCGTTCATCCTTTTCGCCAATGTGCAGCAATATGGCGCCGCTCTCGAACATGGACAGATCGCCTTCCTTGTAGACCGGAACCTGCCCAAAGGGCTGGTCGGCAACATGTTCGGGTGCTTTTTCACCGCCCGCACCGCCGAACAGCCGTTCGCGATAGGGCAGGCCGATCTCTTCCAGCGCCCAACGCACGCGCATGTCTTTCACAAATCCTTTGGCCATGGGCGGTACCCATTCATAGGCGGTCACTTCAATGGCGGAACCGGGGTCGACGGGCATGGCGCCTACTCCGCCCCGGGGACCGCGGCGGGGTCCATCCAGAACGGTTCCCAGACATGTCCGTCGGGATCGGTCAGGCTGCGCTGGTACATGAAGCCATGATCCTCGGGCGGGTTTATGTCGGCAACGCCGCCATGGGCAGCAGCGGTCGCGATGATCCGGTCAACCTCGTCCCGGCTGTCGAAATTGATCGCCAGCGCAACCTCGCTCGACCCGGCCGGACAGATCGGCCGTGTCGTGAAACTGCGCCACTTCGGGTGGGTCAGCAGCATCACATGGATGCCGTCTCCCCACACCATGCAGGCGGCGGTTTCGTCGGTGAAGTGCGGGTTGTTGGAAAAGCCGAGGGCTGTGTAAAAGGCCATTGCCTTTGGCAGATCCGCCACTGGCAGATTGACGAAAATCATCCGGCTCATTCTGTCTCTCCTCTTTCGAACAGCATTTTTATGTAGCGCTTGAGGTGAATCACGCTGTCGCGCGCTTCCCTGGGGCTGTTCCGGGCCTTGGCGATGACGAAGGCGCCCTGCAGCACCGCCTGGATATGCCAGGCAAGGCTGATAGCCGAAATGTCGTCCCGGATTCCGTAAGCTGCGATGGCTGCGTCGATATCCACGGCGAGCCGTTCGCAATAGGCGGCGATGCTGGCGTCACCTGCTGCCCGCAACGCTTCGCTGCTGGCAAAGCTTTCCTGCACCATCGTTCCGACAAAGCAGGTAAATGCTTCTGCGGGTCCTTCGATCATGAACAGGCGAAAATCGATATGCGCCAACAGCCGTTCGAGCGGGTCTTCAATCCGCACCCAGGCGGGCAGGGTGAAGATCAGTTCCTCGGCGCGCGCAGTCCATTGTTCGGCGGCGGCAATCCCCAGCGCTTCCTTTGAGGCGAAATGGTGAAAGAAGGCCCCTTTGGATACGCCCGCCGCTGCGCAAATCTCGTCAACCGATGTCGCCGCATAGCCCTGTCGGCGCACCAGCATATGCGCGGCATCGATCAGTTTCGACCGGGCGGATGGGCGTTTGGCAGAGGCTGAACGACTCGACATGAATGTACAATACCGACCAGTTGGTATGTTTGTCAATTGCCGGCAGTCGGGACGGGCATCGCCATTGCTATTGCGGTCAGGTGGCCGGGTGCGGCCACCCGCGCGGCGCTTGACGTCAGCCGGTGGATTTCCGCCATTTGGGGCGGGTCAGACCTGCGATTTGCTCGCTATGGATTTCCCGCCGATCGCGGGTCATGGGTCAGAGCGTCAGGGTCATGGTGATATGCAGTCCGTCACCATGCCAGAGGCGTTCGACATGGGCGTCGGTCGTCTCAAAGCCGAATTTCTCGTATATCGCCATCGAGGCGGCAAGGCCGTCGGTGGTTTCGAGGAATATCTCGCGATGGCCACAGTTGCGGGCGTGATCGAGCGCGAGATCGACAAGCCTTTGGCCTGCACCCTGTCCGCGCGCATCGGGCAAGAGCACAACCCAGCGCAACTGGCCGGTATCGCCGCGATCGACCAGCGCCGAACAACCTATGGCCTGGCCTGCATATTCGGCAAACCAGACGCGGCTGCGGCCCGGCAGGTCGAGTTGTGCCTCGGCAACAGTCTCTGCGACAAAATTGCAAAATGATTCGCCGAAACGATCGCCTTCGACGGCATAGCCCGCGCGATGCAGGTCAACGATCAACTGCGCGTCGCCCGGTCGCCAGTCGTGCCGGAAAGTGAGTGTCCTTGCCCCCATGGACGGCGCTTAGGCCAATCGCGGGCTGGCGATCAAGCGTCGGACGCTAGTCCAGCCGGACGTAACGGGCCAGATCGCGCCTGTTGAGATATAAGGCGTCGTCGTGCGGGGCGCTGTTGGTCATCGCGTAAAATCGGCGCGCTTCGGTGTCGCTCAGCCCCATTTCGCGGTAGAAGGCAATATAGTCCTGATGCACCGGATCGTCGGCGGCGAAATCGCTGGCCTCCAGGCCATCCTCGTCGCGCCAGCTGTGTACGGCGAACTCGGCGGTCGGTGCTGCGCGGCGCTGGGCCCCGGCAAGAAACAGTTCGACGCCACCGGATCGAACCGACCCGCCATCCGGAACATATGTCATGACGCCATGACGGCGCACCATGCGGGCCAGTTCCAGATTGGCGGCATCGTCGCCGGTGCCGGGGCAGTCGACCATGTCGATCTGTTTGAGCGCGGGAAAGGCGCGAAGCAACGCCGCGAATTGCGCGGGTGTTTCGCTCTCTACGCTGCCGATCAATTCGGCACGGTCGGGCGCGACCATGTGGAACGGGCCGAAGCTGGCAAGCGGCGCGCGGCTGGGCGCGATATCGCCAAAGGGTTGGGCGATGAAGCGCTCGGCCGTTCCAGCGCTGTCGGCGACCTCCTCGACCTCGTAGACAATTTCCTCGGTTTCCAGCGTCGCGGCGCGCACGGGGGCCGCGATCAGGACGAGCGCAAGCAGGCCCGCCATGCCAAAATGTTCGAGATGCTTTGCCAAATTCATGCGCGCCCTTTGCGCGCGCCGGGCTTGCGATTTCCTCTTCGCCAAGGGTTAAAAGGAATTTAGCTACGATTTGCCTTCACCGGATTTCATGCTAACCGGTGGCGGCGCGCGGTGGCCAGAATGGCGCAACTTTTGAACCTGTTTCAGGGAGTTGCTGCGCCGTGGTCGCAATCGTTTCTACCGTCGCCTATCTGGGCCTGGAGGCCCGCGCCGTCGAGGTGCAATGCCAGATCGCACCCGGAATGGTCGGTTTTGCCGTGGTCGGCCTGCCCGACAAGGCCGTCGCCGAAAGCCGCGAACGGGTGCGCGCCGCGATTGCCGCGCTTGGCCTCTCGCTGCCGCCCAAACGGATCACGATCAACCTCTCCCCCGCCGATCTGCCCAAGGAAGGATCGCATTATGACCTGCCGATTGCGCTGGCGCTGCTGTCGGCGATGGGGCTCGTCGATGCCGAGACGCTGGCCCATTATGTCGTTGTCGGCGAATTGGGGCTTGATGGGCGGGTGGCGGCATCGCCCGGCGTGCTGTTGGCGGCACTGCACGCATCCGGAAGGCAGATGGGGCTGATCTGCCCGGCAATGCAGGGCGCGGAGGCCGCCTGGGCCGGGCAAGTCGAGGTGATTGCCGCGCCGGATCTGCTCTCGCTCCTCAACCATTTGAAAGGGCAGGGGATATTGCGCCCACCCGAACCCGGAATTGCCGAGGTGCCGGTGCGCGGGGGCGACCTCAAACAGGTCAAGGGACAGGAGACGGCCAAACGTGCGCTCGAAATCGCCGCAGCCGGGGGGCACAATCTGCTGATGGTGGGGCCGCCGGGCGCGGGCAAATCGCTCCTCGCCTCGTGCCTGCCCGGGATATTGCCCGAACTGACGCCCGCCGAGGCGCTGGAAGTTTCCATGATTGCGTCGGTGGCGGGCACGCTGGAAGGCGGGCGGATCTCACGCAGCAGGCCGTTTCGCGCGCCGCACCACAGCGCCTCGATGCCGGCACTTGTCGGCGGCGGTTTGCGTGTCCGTCCGGGGGAGGTGAGTCTGGCCCATCTGGGGATATTGTTTCTTGACGAACTACCTGAATTTCAGAGAGTTGTGCTTGATAGTTTACGTCAACCCTTAGAGAAGGGCGAGGTCAGTGTGGCGCGCGCGAACAGCCATGTGACCTTTCCGGCGCGGGTGCAGCTTGTTGCGGCGACGAATCCCTGTCGTTGCGGCCATCTTGGCGATGCCGCGCTGGCATGCAGCCGGGCGCCGCGCTGCGCGGCGGACTATCAATCCAGGGTTTCGGGGCCACTGCTCGACCGTATCGACCTGCATGTCGAGGTGGAGGCAGTCAGCACCGCCGATCTTGTTTTGCCGCCACCGGCCGAAGGTTCCGAACAGGTGGCCGCGCGGGTGCTGGCGGCGCGGCAGCGGCAAACCGCGCGCCTTGCTGGCACGGACAGGCGGACCAATGCGGAACTTGACGGCGACCTGCTCGAAAGCTGGGCAACGCCAGATGATCCCGGCCAGCGCCTGCTTGCCCAGGCCAGCGAAGCGATGCGGCTTTCGGCGCGGGGATATACGCGGATCTTGCGCGTGGCGCGGACGATAGCCGATCTGGCTGGGTGCGAGACGACGGGGCGAATCCACATCGCGGAGGCGCTGTCATACCGAAGGCAGCCGCCAAGAAACTGATCCTTTCCGCATGCGTGCAGAGTCCGGCGAGCGGCGGTCTTTGCTGCTGGCAGGAGACTATCCCGGCAGCCGTCGCGCTGTAAGCACCTTCACCGGTTTGGCGATCATCTGCCCCTTCATCGCGCCCTCGCCGAGCGTTGCCGAGATCGGTGCGTCGAAAATCTGGCGCACCACCTCCATTCCGGCCGAAACACGGCCAAAGGCGG
>JADLBY010000070.1 GCA_020847445.1 Sphingomonadaceae bacterium
AAGGAGCTGCAGGCGAAGGTCAATCACTGGAAGCAGGAACTGCTCAAAAATCCCGCATTCGCCAAATGGATCGACGGACTATGGGGTCAGGGCCGCGATGCCCTGCTCAGGGCAGCGCGCAATCCCGACGCCGCGCTGGCCGGAAGTTTCGGCGAGGCGTTGACCAAGCTGGGCGCGACCTTGCAGGACGATGAGCGGCTGAAACGGCAGATCAACCGCTTTGCCCGCCGGGCCATCGTCGGCACTACCGAAAATTATGGCGACCAGATCGTCAGCCTGGTGTCGGATACGATCGGCGGCTGGAACGCCAACACGATCACCGACCGCGTGGAAAATGCGGTGGGCAGCGACCTGCAGTTCATCCGCATCAACGGCACGCTGGTTGGTGGTCTGGCCGGGCTGGTGATCCACGCCATTTCGCTGGCGATCTGAGGTTCAGTTCGCGGCCTTGATCATATCCTCGATGCGGACGAATTTTTCGCGGGGTGCCCCTTCCCTCGCCCGGGCGATTTCCGCCTCCTCGATCTTCTTCCAGTCGCTGAACTTGACGATCTGCACACCACGCTGTTCGAGCAGCGCATCAAGCGCCGGACGCCCCTGCTTACCTGATCCGTCCGCGATGTCCGCAGCGACCTGCTCGATCACCATATAGCCGTCGGGCCGGTTGGTGCCGATCGTGCCGGACGGCCCCCTGCGTGCCCAGCCCACACAGTAAAGCCCGGGCAATATGCGCCCTTCGACATTGGCAAAGCGGCCCCGGCCATGTTCATAGGGCACACCGTCAATCGGCGGGGTCTGATATCCGATGCAGGCCACAACCATCGAGCAGTCGATCGCATAGGTCTGGCCAGTTCCCTTGCTCCGCAACTCGCTGTCGAGTTCGGTGCACTCGACTATGATGCGCTCCACCCTGCCATCGCCTTCAATCGCTACCGGTGCCGCGAAAAAATCGAACTCGATCGTGATCGGCTTGGTTGCGCGGTAACTTTCCGGAATAGCGGCATATTCGCGCAGGCAGGTCACCGATTTGCGCATGCCGGGCTCGAGCAGCATGTCTTCGCCCTCATCGGGCAGATCCGCACGATCAACAGCGGGGCACGCGCGTTCCAGATGGCCGAGTTCGCCAAGCTCCTTGGGCGTCATGGCAATCTGGTGCGGGCCGCGCCGCCCGAGGATTGTCACCTCTTCGGTGCTCGCCGTTTCAAGCAGATCGAGCGCGTGACTGACAATGTCCGACCCGCCCAGCTCGGCCCGGGTCTTGGACAATATGCGCGCCACATCGAGCGCCACATTGCCATTGCCGACGATCACGACATGCGTGCCGCCCAGCGGGGGGCCGAGATCGGCGAAATCGGGATGGCCGTTATACCAGCCGACAAAGGCCGCGCTGCCGAAAACGCCGGGCAAGTCCGAACCCGGAATCCCCAGATCGCGATCATTGGGCGCGCCAGTCGCCAGGATGACCGCATCATATATCCCGAGCAGCTCTTCAATCGAGATATCCTGTCCGACCATGACATTGCCGACAAAACGGACATTTTCGGACAGCGCAACACCTTCATAGCGCCGCGATACCGCTTTGATCGACTGGTGATCCGGTGCCACGCCAAACCGGATCAGACCATAAGGCACGGGCAACCGGTCAATCACATCGACGCGGACATCCTCGCCAAATTGTTTTTGTGCGGCTTCGGCGGTATAATAACCTGCAGGGCCCGACCCGATGATTGCGATGTGCCGCAAGCGCTCCCTCCTTCACTTGCAGGCCGACCCTCAAGCCAGCCTCTTCTCCAGATTCGGAGCATAAGCGGCGATAATCTAAATGCAATCGGGCGAATGCTGTGGAAAGCGCTTTTCCCCCGCTTCTTTCGCGCCTAATGCCGGAAGCATGATTGCGAAGTTCCCGACACTGTTGGCGATGCCGTTGCTGCTGTTGACGGGTACCGCCTGCAAACCTGTCGAACAGCAAGCCGATCGTCCGGAGACTTCGCGGGAATTTCCGCGCGCCGACCGCGCCGTTGCCTTGTCGGGCGATACGCAATTTTCGACCGAGGCTGCTCGCGACGAGGCGGGCGAGGCGACCAAACTGATGAACTGGGCAGAGATAGCGCCCGGCATGACGGTTGCCGATATCGGTGCCGGTGAAGGCTATTATACCGTGCGTCTGGCCGAACGCGTAGGCATCAGGGGCCGCGTGCTGGCCCAGGATATCAATCGCGGCGCGCTCGACCGGCTGGGCGAACGCATTTCGCGCGAACGGCTGGACAATGTTGCGATCAAGGAAGGCGGCATCGACGATCCTCGCCTTCCGCCGAACAGCTTCGACCGCATCTTCATGGTGCACATGTACCACGAAGTGACCGAGCCTTACGCCTTTATCTGGCGGCTGCGCAGCGCGCTGAAGGCCAATGGGCAGGTGATTGTCGTCGACCGCAACCGCGCAACCAAGCAGCACGGAATCCCGCCCAAATTGCTGTTCTGCGAATTTGAGGCTGTTGGCTACCGACTGGTGGAATTTGCCGAACGCCCCGAGGTCGGGGCCTATTTC
>JADLBY010000071.1 GCA_020847445.1 Sphingomonadaceae bacterium
AGTCGGGAAGTTGCCAATTCCAGCGCATGATGGATAAGACGCCTTTCTATCAATCACGATATAGCATGATAATGATTGATAAAGCGATAGCCAATCAATCACTCAAACCTGATCGAAGCTGGCAGCGGTTGCTACCCATGATGATCTTGCCGATCTCGGCAAGAGATTCTGTTGCCGGTGGAAAGGCCCGCACCACGCCCACTTTGAACTCGCCAGCGGCGAAGTGGGCGCAATGCAGGAAGACGCGGGCAAAGGGGTGCTTGAGGCTCGGCGCACCTGATTCCATTGCCCGCTTGGCCGGTGTCCCGATCAAGAGCGCCAGCGGCGCATCGGAAAACCGGCGCAAACGCATGGCTCCCAAGAGCATCAGCGATGCGGAGTCAGCGTTTGAAGTGGGCAGGGCGAACCGATTGTTTCGATTTTGCGGCCTGCCGCGCTTTGGCGGTGGCTTCTTCGGCGGCGTCTTCTTCATCCATTTCGACGTGCATGGCTTCCCAGCCGCCGATCCACTTGCGCCCGACACTGTGTAGCTTGCGATATTCCTCGATAGTGAACTCATCGCGGCGCATAGTTTTGAGTTTTGGTCTGCCCTCAAAACGGTGGCTGGCAGGGACAAGCCGCTTGGTGATGGCAAAGTTCATCACCGCGTTGAGCGCGCCCATTTCGAACTGAATTGTGGAATCGCTGATATGCTCGCGGAACCGCCCTTTGCCATTTTCCCGCCGCCATGTCGGATAGGCCGCCCAACTGTCCTGACCGATCAGGTGAATCTGGGTGCTGCCAACATAATCTTCGAGCGCCTTCTTGAAGGCGTTTCGGAGATTCTTCACCCGATCATGGGAAACCTCGCCGGTATCGGCACGACGCTGCTGCGTCTGGAGATACTCAGCCGCCACCTGCCGGAATGGGCGATTGAACACGGCAACATCATGCTTCACGCGAAAGCGGATGTCGGCATCCTGATCGAACGCGCGGTCGCGAGCCGACTCCCGGTCTGCCGTGTGCAGTGAAATCGTCTTGTAGCGGTCCTCTTTGGGGAGCTTGATGCGGCAATAAAAATTGCGGTGCTCGACATCGCCGCGCCTGAAAATGATCAGGCCGGTTTTCAGAACCTCCTTGTCAATGATGAACGCCATAACCAAACTCCACTGTGCAGAAACTGTGCAGTTTTGGAGCGAGAGCGCGCGCAATTCCATAGCTGTGCAGGTGCTGTGTAGGTGATTATGCCTTATTTTATGAGGGAAATCCAATGGTTTGCTGGAATCCTGTCATCCCGACCATTTTTCCTATTCGGACGTATCGGACTTCAACTGCCCGATCTCCTCGCGCGCCTCATCCTCCACAAGTTTTGCGGCAGCGTCGGCGGCTTCCTCGATATTCCTCTGTTCGGCCTTCAGTTCGGCGGCATCTTCGCCGGCGGCTGCCGGTGCTGCTGGCGGATCGCCATTGTCCGGCTTCGCGCTTTCCGAACAACCGGCGAGCGCGACGCAGGCGAGCAGCATGAACCGTTTCGCGTTCATCGCTTCGGCGCCAGGGTCAGTTCGCCCTCATAATTCGCCAGTTCGGTCAGCGCGGCGGTCCATGCGGCAACATTCTGCCGCAACTGTGCCTTGTCGATCATGCTCAGCGTGTCGTCCGGCGTGTGGTGGAGATCGAAATAGCGGCTGCCGTCCTGCTGCAGATCGACAATGCCGAGATTCTGCGCGGCGATGATCGCACCGACGTCGGCACCGCCGCTTGCAGGATCCTTGCCGCGCCCGATTCCCAGCGGTGCCAGCCGGGCAGCGATCCGGTCGGCGAGCGCGGCGGCGCTGTCCGGCAATTTGAAGTCGACACGCCAGACGCGGTCGGCCCCGAAATCGGATTCCATCGCCAGTGCGTGCGGCACGGCCCTGTGCGTTTCGGCATAGGCCTTTCCGCCCCAGATGCCGACTTCTTCCGCACCTGCCCAAAGCAGGCGGATCGTGCGCCTGGGCCTGGTTGCCTTGATGGCGCTGGCGGCCGCCGTGATGATGCCGCACCCGGCCGCATCGTCGATAGCGCCGGTTCCCAGATCCCAGCTATCGAGATGGCAGGCGATGACGATCGGGGGCAGGGCCGGGTTGCTGCCCGGCAGTTCGGCGACGACATTGCCCGATTTCTGTGTGCCGAGGTTGCGCGGTGTGAGCAGCAGGCGCAGTTTCACGCTGCCGTTCCGCTCGATCATCCGGACCAGATTGTCGGCGTCGGGAATCGACAGCGCGCCCGCCGGAATTGGTGTGACGCCAGTGTCGAAATTGGTGTTGCCCGCATGGGGATTGCGATGGGTGCGGTCGGTGCCGACCGAGCGGATGACTATCGCGACCGCGCCTTTCTTCGCCGCAATGTTCGGGCCGACGAAGCGCGCGGGGCCAAAGGCGCCATAGCTCGATCCGTCCTGCGCCGGTTTCATCGCATGGCTGACAAAGGCGATCTTGCCTGCAAGGCTGCCATCGGGCACCGCCCGCAGGGCATCGAGCGTGGGGAAATAGGCAATCTCCGCCTCCAGCCCGGCGTCACCGGTGCTTGCGCTGTTCCCCAGCGCGGTGACGACCATTTTCTGCGGAAAGGGGCTGACCACCCATGCCCGTTCCTCGCCACGCACCCAGGTCGGCATGTCGAATGCTTCTTCGCGGACATTGGCAAAGCCCGATTTGCGCAGATAGGCGAGCGCCCATGCGCGCGCCCGGGCCTCGGCTTCGGTGCCGCCCTGACGGGCGCCAACCTCGGTCGTCAGGCCTTCGGTAATCTCCCAGGCGACGGGATCATTTTCGAGCGCCCATTGCACCGGATCGGTTTCGGCGGAAACGCCTGCAAAAGCGGCGGTCGAAAGGATTGTTGTTGCGCCCAGCGCCAGCAATAGTCGTTTTGTCATGGCAAAGGCTTAGCTTGCGAAATCCGCCTTGCCAATCCGCCTTGCAGCAACGGCGCAGCTTGGCTAGGAGGCGCGTCAAATGCCGCGTTTTGCCGATTTCAGAAAGTGACCATCGATGGCCGCCCAATACGCCTTTGTCATGAAGGGGATGACCAAGACCTTCCCCGGCGCGCAAAAGCCCGTGCTCAACAATATCCACCTGCAATTCTATCAGGATGCGAAGATCGGCATTGTCGGCCCCAACGGCACCGGCAAATCGACGCTGATGAAGATCATGGCGGGGATCGACAAGGATTTCACCGGTGAAGCCTGGCCCGGCGAATATATCACCGTCGGCTATCTGGCGCAGGAGCCCGAACT
>JADLBY010000072.1 GCA_020847445.1 Sphingomonadaceae bacterium
GCGACGGCGGCGGACGGGTAGATCGACATGCCCCACCCATAGGATTGTCTTTGCGCACCGGGCAACCCCGCACTGGCTTTTCACAGACTTTTTTGCTTAACCCGCTTGCATCGCCCGCCCGCATTTGCGAGTGCAGGCCATGGTGTATTACAGCGCTAAGGCGGATAGATGAACGACGGCTCGGTAGCACTGGCTTCAAAGGTTGAACGCATCACGACAGCGGTGAAAAGATTCTTCGGGCCCTGGGGCGTGTTCTTCAAGGGCTTTCTGAAGCATCCGGTGATGGTCGGCTCGATCATTCCCTCGTCGCGCTGGACGGTGCAGAAGATGCTCGCCCCGGTAAAGTGGGACGAATGCAGGCTGTTCGTCGAATATGGTCCGGGCGTTGGCACCTTTTGTCAGCCGGTGCTTGATCGGTTGCGCAAGGATGCGACACTGCTGGTCATCGACACCAACCCTGATTTCATCGATTTCCTGCGCAGCCATTTCCGCGACAGCCGCTTCATTGCCGTGCACGGCTCCGCTGCGGATGTGAACGACATCATCCGCGAATTCGGTTTCGAACATGCCGATTATGTGCTGTCGGGATTGCCTTTTTCAACACTTCCCGGCGATCTGGGGCCGAAAATTGCCGAGGAAACCGGCAAGGCGATCCGTCCCGGCGGTGCCTTCCTCGTCTATCAGTTTCGCGCCCGCGCGCGGGATTTCATGGAGCCGCATTTCAAGCGCATCGATAATGGCTTCGAATTCTGGAACATCCTGCCTTGCTATCTTTTCTGGGGCTGGAAAGCCTAGGTCCTGACCCTAGACCTTTGTCCCGGGCAGGCGCTTGCGCAGCATCTGGGTGATGCGCGAGGAAATCCGCCGTCCGATATTATAGTCGACGCTGTTCACCAGCAGATAGGCAAGCGACCAGTGCAGGCGGTTGATCCAGGAAAGCCGCGCCCGATGCAGTTCGGGCGTCTGTACTTCGCTCTCTGCTGACAGCGTGTTCGCCAGCCCGCGCAGATAGTCTGCGACCGCAGCATCGTCGATGCGCAGCATCAGTTCCTTGTTGATGAACAGGCTGCGTATGTCGAGATTGGCCGAACCGACATAGCTCGCATTGTCGATCACCAGCAGCTTTGCATGCAGAAGCCGGGGCTGGAATTCGGAAATCTGCACATGTCGCTTGAGCAGATAGCCATAAAGGATGCGCGCCGCGCCGATTGTCGCGCCATTGTCGGTTTTGCCTGCCAGCACCAGCCGGACCTGCCCGCCATGGCGTGCTGCCCTTGCCAGCCGCCGCAGGATCGACTGGGTAGGGGAGAAATAGGCCGCGACAATATCGATGATCCGGGCATGTTGCAGGTCGCGCTTCAAAGACAACGCCCAGGGCGAAAGATGGTTGGTAGGCCCGCCGACTAGCCATTGCAGCGGCCCGTTTCCCGGTTGCCATTCGCGGATGAGCCGGCGCAGCGCCAGCAATCGCACGCCGCCATCCGCCGACAATTCGATCAGTTCCGACACATAGGCGGAAACGCGCTGGACCTCGGGGCCCGTGACGACCAGCCCGAGATCTTCCCAGCTCTGCCCGCCGCGCCGTCCGAAATATTGGTCGGTGATGTTGTACCCGCCGACCAGCGCATGGCTTTCGTCGACGATCAGGATTTTCTGGTGGTTTCGGATCAGGTAGGACAGGCGCCAGCGCGAACTGAAAAAATAATAGCTTCCCCCCGCATCGGCCAGCGGCTGGAAAAAGGAGGCGGGCACTCTGGAAGAACCGAAACTGTCGACCAGCACCGCGACCTTCACGCCGCGTCGGGCCGCGGCCGTCAGCGCATTGCGCACTTCGGTGCCGCTGGCGTCATTTTCAAACATGTACATCGACAGCGCGATGCTGTGCCGCGCCGCCGCAATCAGCATTAGCATGGCTTGCAGCCGGTCGTCAGGCGCGTGCAGGATGTGCAGCCGGTGACCCGAAATGTCGAACCGCTTGCCCGGTAATTGCGGCTGGTCTTGCGCGCCCTCCATGCGACCGAGATAGGGCGGCATGCGCGCCCGCGCAACCGCAGAGCTTCGGCGCTTTTCATTGACAAATCGGGTGCCACCCCTTAATTGCGCTCGACTTTCCACACATCCCAAGTGATTCAGGAGCCGACATGGCGCGCGTTACCGTTGAAGATTGCATCGATAAGGTCTCGAACCGTTTCGATCTCGTTTTGCTCGCTGCCGAGCGTGCCCGCGAGATTTCGGGCGGCGCGGAGCTGACCATTGAACGTGATCGCGACAAAAACCCCGTTGTTGCCCTGCGTGAAATCGCCGAGGAAACCGTGCGTCCCGATCATCTGCAGGAAGGGCTGGTCCAGTCGCTGCAGAAGGTTCAGGTCGACGAGGATGAAGAAGTCGATGACATCGGATCGCTGGCGAAATCGGCAGAGGCGCTCCGCCTGACCGCTGCCGCACCCGCACGCAGCGCCGGTGTCGCGCGCGACTACGACCGGTAAGACTGCCCGCAAATTCAGTTTTGGCCTGTGCCACGGTCGTGCGAGCGACCGTTCCCGTTGACGATCGTCATGGCTGGGCGGCAGCCGCTTCCCCGACTTAGGGCCGGGGTTCTGGCGGACGTGCTTCTGCCGTCGGGTTATCGCCGCCCAGAACGCGCATCCTGATCTGCCCGCTTTCGAGCAGCGGCGCGGCAATGGCCGCCATTCGCCCCTGTCGTTCGGTAACCAGCGCGCGGTTGAAAAAGCTGTTGGCGATGACGTCGGCGATCTGAAGTCCGGCCAGACGATGGCTCAGTTCGAGCTGGGTCGTGCCGCATGGGCCGACCAGTTGCGCTATGTCTGCACGGATGGCCGCCAGCGTGTCGGGCCCATAGCGACCATCGTCGATTATCACGCTGTCGCATCCCGGCGTGTCGGGCAGCATGGCACCGACCACATCTTCAAGCAGGGCCGCATAGACATCGATGTCATGATCGCCGCGATCGGCATTTTTATCGGGCACCAGCGCGGAAATCGCGATCCCGATGCAAATCCGGGCCTCGCTGTCCTTGATCAGCTCGAATAGCAGCGCGCGTTCGGCCAGATCGATCCGGCTGCCCTTC
Source organism: Sphingomonadaceae bacterium (assembly GCA_020847445.1). Taxonomy (GTDB): domain Bacteria; phylum Pseudomonadota; class Alphaproteobacteria; order Sphingomonadales; family Sphingomonadaceae; genus Sphingorhabdus_B. The sequence goes on from JADLBY010000072.1 coordinate 3,089, forward strand.
ACCTCGCCATGATAGCCGGTCACGGCGCGGAACCGGGCGATCAGCGTCTCGGCGCTGGCTTCGTCGATATCGATCGCCGCCAGGGTCATCACCCCGCGTCCGACACCGCCCGATTCATCGCAGTAAATTGGCATGGCAGGATATTAACCCGCAGTCATGGGCAGGGGTAGCGCTTCTTCATCAGATCGAAGACCGCCGTCGTTATGGTTGTCCGCGGTCGCGCGGCGGCAGGATAGCTGCGAAGATGGCTCAGAAACTGGTCCGAATTCATCGATGCCGATTTGGGCGGGCAGCTGTGCGGCGGTTTGCCCTCGGCTTTGTCGGACTGCAATCGTGCGCGATAGATGGCGCCGCCTGCTTCCGCCTCCTTGCGCAACAGCTTTATGTCGGGGGAACCGAGCGCGCCCAGCCCTTTGGCTTTCAGGGCATCGGCTTTGGCCAGAAAAGTGGCGACGCTCATATCGCCTGACGCCATGGCTGACGATGCGCAAACACTCAGCACACCGCCCAAAATCAAACCCGCAGTCCGCACGCCCTATACCCTCCCAATGACGATCATCCAGAAGGTAAGCGGTTCAAATTGAATGGCAAGTGAATCGTTGGTTCAGGCTCCTTGCGGGCTTGCATTGCCAACGCTGGCCCGCTTGCCACGACCGGCCTTGGGAATGGCATTGCCTGCAGGCGGGATGCTGCTCGGCACCGTGGTTTTGGTGCCGTCGCGTTCGAACTTGCCGGTTTCAAGCAATTGCTTGATCTCGTCGCCCGACAGGGTTTCAAATTCGAGCAGCGCCTCTGCCAGCAGATTCAACTGCTTGCGATGCTTTTTGAGCAGCGCGGTCGCCTTGGCATAGCCGCCTTCGACCAGCGTGCGGATTTCGGAGTCGATCTTTTTCGCGGTTTCATCCGACATTGCCGACCGCTGGCTATAGCCATAGCCCAGATAGCCGTCCTGCTTTTCCTCATATTGCAACGGGCCCATGGCGTCGGACATGCCCCATTGGGTCACCATGTCGCGCGCGAGTCCGGTCGCATACTGGATATCGCCCGACGCGCCGCTGCTGACCTTGTCGTAACCAAAGACCAGTTCCTCGGCCACACGACCGCCCATGCTGACCGCCAGATTGGCGTGCATCTTGTCGCGGTGATAGCTGTAATTGTCGCGTTCGGGCAGCCGCATCACCATGCCCAGCGCGCGACCGCGCGGGATGATGGTGGCCTTGTGAATCGGGTCCGACGCAGGCTCGTGGATCGCGACGATCGCGTGGCCGGCCTCATGATAGGCGGTCATGCGCTTTTCATCCTCGGTCATCACCATAGACTTGCGCTCGGTGCCCATCATCACCTTGTCCTTAGCGTCCTCGAACTCCTGCATCGCGACAAGACGTTTTGAGCGGCGTGCGGCAAGCAGCGCCGCCTCGTTGACCAGATTGGCGAGATCGGCGCCCGAAAAGCCGGGCGTGCCGCGTGCAATGACGCGCGGATCGACATCGGGGGCCAGCGGCACCTTTTTCATATGGACGTCGAGGATCTTGACGCGGCCCTCGATATCGGGGCGCGGCACCACCACCTGCCGGTCGAAACGGCCGGGGCGCAGCAGTGCCGGGTCGAGCACGTCGGGGCGGTTGGTCGCGGCGATGATGATGATGCCTTCATTGGCCTCGAACCCGTCCATCTCGACGAGCAACTGGTTCAGCGTCTGCTCGCGCTCGTCATTCTGGTTGCCAAGCCCCGCGCCACGGCTGCGGCCGACGGCGTCGATTTCGTCTATGAAGACGATGCATGGCGCGTTCTTCTTTGCCTGATCGAACATGTCGCGCACCCGCGAGGCGCCGACGCCGACGAACATCTCGACGAAATCCGAACCCGAAATGGTGAAAAAGGGCACGCCAGCCTCGCCCGCGATCGCACGTGCGAGCAGCGTCTTGCCGGTGCCGGGCGAGCCGACAAGCAGCGCCCCCTTCGGGATTTTACCGCCGAGGCGGCTGAACTTGTGCGGGTCTTTCAGGAATTCGACGATTTCCTGCAATTCCTCGCGCGCCTCGTCGATGCCGGCCACATCGTCAAAGGTAACGCGGCCATGCTTTTCGGTGAGCATCTTGGCCTTGGATTTGCCGAAACCCATAGCACCGCCTGCGCCGCCGCCTTTCTGCATCTGGCGCAGCACGAAAAATGCGATCCCGAGAATGAGGAGGAAGGGCAGCGCCTGATAGAGCAGGATGAGCCACAGGCTAGGCTGCTCCTCGGGCTTGCCCTGCACATCGACACCCTTTTCATCGAGCAGCTTGTACAGTTCGGTGTCGCCCTGGATCGGCACGGTAACGATCTGTTCGCCATTGGAAAGTTCGCCGGTGATCCGGTCCGGCCCGATCGCGACCGATTTGACTTCGCCTGCCTCGATCTTGTCGCGGAAGTTGGAATAGCTGATTCCGGCAGAGGCCGCAGTGCCGCTGCCGCTGAAGATCGACACCACGAGCAGCAACGCCACCATGATGCCCGCCCAGATCATCAGATTGCGGGCCAGCGGGTTGCCTTTGGGTTCCTGTTCGTCGTTCATCACGGTCTTCCAATGCGGGGAAATTACCTGCTTAATGTAGGTCACAAAAGGTGAATGGCAATATAACCCTTGGGCTGGAACGTGCGAAAATTCCGATTTCGCTAACGATTTTGTCCTCTGGGCGGGGCCGGTTCGACGCGCCACAGCGAGCCGCCAGTACATAACAGGTTGCCGATGGTCAGTTTTCCGCCTGCGCCCAGCGTTTCGAGCGCGCGGTCGATGGCGTCTCCGCGCGGGGCCAGTTGCGGGTCCTGGCTGTGCAGGGCCCGGATCAGCAGGCGGCGGACCAGTTCGGGCGGCAGGCCTGCCGGATCGAGCGTGGTGACCCGGCTTTCGACGACCGCGATCCGTTCGGGTTCCAGCTTTGCCGCCATCCATTCGAGCGCGTCATGCGCCTCGCGCAGCGCGGTGACCGTGCGCGAGGTGCGCGCTGTATCGAGCAGCGGCGGGGCCGATTTCAGCCAGTTGCGCACCTGCACCCGGTCAAAATCGGTATTGGCGTTGCTCGGATCGTCGCACGGGGCGACGCCTGCGTCCTCGCATATCGTGATCAGTTCTGCCTTGGTCAGCGCCAGCAACGGCCGGATCACGCGGCCATTGCTTTCGCGGATTGCTGACAGCCCGGCAATCCCGCTGCCGCGTGCGATCCGCATCAGCAGTGTCTCCAGCTGGTCATCGGCATGATGGGCGGTCGCAATCCAGCGCAGCCCCTGTGCATCGGCCCAGTCGCTGAGCAACCGGTAACGCACCGCGCGCGCCGCCGACTGCAGATTGCCGGTGATCGGCGAGTGGGGTTTCAGAATATCATGCGGGATGCCGCGTTCGGCGCACAGCCGCGCGACATAGTCGGCCTCTTCGGCTGCTTCGGGGCGCAGACCATGATCAACCGTGGCGACGCTGATGCCCTTGGGGAAGGCCGCATGCGCCAGCAGCATCAGCGCAAGGCTGTCCGCCCCGCCCGACACCGCAAGGCCGATCTGCGGCGAATCCAATATTGCCGGATTGCCCCCGGTCAGCCGCCCCATCGCATCGGTGAAGCTATGCAAGATTTCGCTGGATGAACCCGCCATCCCACCGGCCATAATCCTGACCATGTGCCTTGGCTATCGGCTTATTTGCACTTCGCCTTCTTGCGCCCTTCCGCCAGCCGTGCTGCCAGCCGACC
>JADLBY010000073.1 GCA_020847445.1 Sphingomonadaceae bacterium
GCCATCGTCGTCGTGCGGTCGCCATTGCTGGTATATAGTTCGACCAGACCATCGACCAAAATGTGCAGAAAGTCCGCCCGCTGGCCGGTTTCGAACAGCTTCAGCGCAGGCGGGAATACCTGCAGAAAGGCGTTGCCGAAAATGCGGTCACGCTGTTCGGGATCCATCGCCGCAAACAGCGGCAAGGCAGCAATTTCGGGTTTTTCCGCAGCGCGCACGCGATGACCTTATGTTTGGGATATAGCCCACGATATGCGCATAATTGATAAATATCAATCACTGAAATGATCCGCGCAGGTGGGGTTTTTGACCTCCGTCAGGGCGTATTGATTTTGGCTGCAGGGGTGTCGGCGGATTGATCCACGTCAACAAACCCACGCATTAAGGTTGCAGAGCAGGACCAGATTCTTTCGCCACACAAAGGGGCAGATCATGGTTACGACATCGGTATCACCGCAACAGCAGCAAGGGGCGCTGTGGATCAGCACGTTCGCCTTCACGGTTTGCTTTGCCGTATGGACAATTTTTGCGATCATCGGGATCGAAATCAAGGCAGAGCTTGGCCTGAGCGACACCCAGTTCGGCCTGCTGGTCGGCACGCCGATCCTCACCGGGTCGCTGGTGCGCGTCTTCCTCGGCATCTGGACCGACCAATATGGCGGACGACTGGTTTTCCCGCTGACGATGCTGGCCTCTGCGGCCTCGACCTTCCTGCTTTCCTATGCCGATACCTATGCGCTGATGCTGGTTGCCGCGCTGGGGCTGGGGCTTGCCGGCGGGGGCTTTGCGGTCGGTGTGGCCTATGTCTCCAAATGGTTCCCGCAGGAAAAGCAGGGCACGGCGCTTGGCTTTTTCGGCATGGGCAATGTCGGTGCGGCGGTAACGAAATTTGTCGCGCCGTTCGTGATGGTGGCGATGGGCTGGACCGCAGTCGCGCAATTCTGGGCCGCAGCATTGGCGGTGATGGCAGTGATTTTCTTCCTGCTCGCAAAGGACGATCCGGATTTCGCCGCGCGCACGCAGAGCGGGGTCAGGCCCAAATCGCTGGCCGAACAGCTTGAACCGTTGCGGCACCAGCAAGTCTGGCGCTTCTCGCTCTATTATTTCTTTGTCTTCGGCGCCTTTGTCGCGCTGGCGCTGTGGCTGCCCAAATATCTGAGCGAAGTCTATGCAGTCGATGTGAAGGTCGCGGGCATGCTCGCCGCCACCTTCTCGCTCTCCGCCAGCCTGTTCCGCGCCTATGGCGGCATGCTGTCGGACAAATATGGCGCGCGCAAGATCATGTACGCGACCTTCGGCGTATCGATGCTGTGCCTGTTCATGCTCAGCTATCCTTCGACCGACTATGTCATCCACGGGATAAAGGGCGACATCAAATTCTCGACCTCGATGGGGCTGGTGCCCTTTGTGGTCACGGTATTCGTGCTCGGCTTCTTCATGTCGCTGGGCAAGGCCGCGGTCTACAAGCATATCCCCGTCTACTATCCCGACCATGTCGGCTCGGTCGGCGGCATGGTGGGCATGGTGGGCGGCCTTGGCGGCTTCGTCCTGCCCATCGTCTTCGGTGTCGTCAGCGACCTGACCAACATCTGGACGAGCTGCTTCATGGTGCTGTTCGCGCTGGTGGCAATTGCACTGGCCTGGATGCATCTCGCCATCCGCCAGATGGAACAGAAGGCCAGCGGCATCGATGCGCGCAGCCTGCCGCAATTCCCCGAAATGGCCGATCTGCACGATCCGGCCAAACATGCGACCGGCGAAACCCGCGTGCTGGACGAATGGAAGCCTGAAGACAGCACATTCTGGGAAACCACCGGCGAGCGTATCGCACGGCGCAACCTCTATATCTCGATCCCCGCGCTGCTGCTTGCTTTTGCGGTCTGGATGGTCTGGTCGATGGTGGTCGCAAAGCTGCCGCTGATCGGCTTCGACTATACGACCGACCAGCTGTTCTGGCTGGCCGCGCTGCCGGGGCTTTCGGGGGCGACCTTCCGCATCTTTTACAGCTTCATGGTGCCGATTTTCGGCGGAAGGCTGTGGACGACGCTCAGCACCGCTTCGTTGCTGATCCCGGCCTTCGGCATCGGCTATGCGGTGCAGAACCCGGATACGCCCTATATCATCTTCCTGGTGCTGGCGCTGCTGTGCGGCTTTGGCGGCGGCAATTTCGCCTCGTCGATGTCGAACATCAGCTTCTTCTTCCCCAAGGCGCACAAGGGCAATGCCATGGCGCTGAATGCCGGGCTCGGCAATCTGGGCGTGTCGGTGATGCAGTTCATCGTTCCGCTGGTGATTACCGCCAGCGTGTTCGGCGCGATGGGTGGCGATCCGCTGCCCAACAAGGAAGGTGGCGAATTGTGGCTGCAAAATGCCGGCTTCATCTGGGTGCCGTTCATCATGGCCTCGTCGCTGCTCGCCTGGTTCGGGATGAACGACATCGCCGATGCCAAGGCCAGCTTTGCCGAACAGTCGGTGATCTTCCAGCGCAAGCATAACTGGCTGATGTGCTGGCTCTATACCGGCACCTTCGGATCATTCATCGGCTTTTCTGCCGGGCTGCCCTTGCTGGCCAAGCACCAGTTTCCCGATGTCGACGTGCTGAAATTCGTCTTCCTCGGGCCGCTGGTCGGCGCGATCAGTCGCGCGGCAACCGGTTGGGTGTCGGACCGCTGGGGCGGTGGGCGGGTCACCTTCTGGGTGTTCGTCTTCATGATGCTCGGCACGGTCGGGGTGATGTATTTCCTCGAGGCGGGCAACTGGTGGGGCTTCCTCGGCATGTTCATCTTCATGTTCTTCGTCACCGGTGTCGGCAATGCCTCCACCTTCCAGATGATCCCCAGCATCATGCGCAGCGAAATCCCGCGCCTGATGCCGGCGATGAGCCAGCCGGACCAGGTGCGCCAGGCAGAGAAGGAATCGGCAGCCATTGTCGGCTTTACCTCGGCGATCGCGGCCTATGGCGCCTTCTTCATCCCGAAGAGTTTCGGCAGCGCGATTGCCGCAACGGGATCGCCGATGGCGGCGCTGATCGGCTTTTTCATCTTCTACGCCAGCTGCGCCGCACTGACCTGGTTCGCCTACACCCGGCGGGGCGGACTGCTCCATTCCATCGAACGCGCGCCCAGCGCCACATTTGCAACCGCTTGAAAGGGCCAAGACCATGAGCCAACTTCTCGACCGCCTGACCTTCTTCAACCGGACGCGCGACAAATTTTCCGACGGCCACGGCGTCACCACCAGCGAGGCCCGTGACTGGGAGGACGGCTATCGCAAGCGGTGGCAGCACGACAAGATCGTACGTTCGACGCATGGCGTAAACTGCACCGGCAGCTGTTCGTGGAAAATCTACGTCAAAGGCGGGATCATCACCTGGGAAACCCAGCAGACCGATTATCCCCGCACGCGTCCCGATCTGCCCAACCACGAACCGCGGGGCTGCCCGCGCGGGGCGAGCTATAGCTGGTATATCTATTCGGCGCAGCGGCTCAAATATCCGCTGATCCGCTCGCGGCTTGTCCGCCTGTGGCGTGAGGCACGCAAAACGATGACCCCGGTGGCGGCATGGGCGGCGATTGTCGAGGATGACAAGAAGCGCAAAAGCTACACCGCCATTCGCGGTCATGGCGGGTTCGTCCGCGCGCATTGGGACGAGGTGACCGAAATCATCGCCGCCGCCACCGCCTAGACCGCAAGAAAGCATGGGCCCGACCGGATCATCGGCTTTTCGCCGATCCCGGCGATGTCGATGGTCAGCTATGCCGCTGGCTCGCGCTACCTGTCGCTGATCGGCGGCACCTGCATGTCCTTCTATGACTGGTATTGCGATCTGCCGCCCGCCAGCCCGATGACCTGGGGCGAACAGACCGACGTTCCCGAAAGCGCCGACTGGTACAATGCCGGATTCCTGATGATGTGGGGATCGAATGTTCCCCAGACCCGCACCCCCGATGCGCATTTCATGACCGAGGCGCGCTATCGCGGCACCAAGGTTGCGGTCGTGTCGCCCGATTATGCCGAGGCGACCAAATTTGCCGATCTGTGGCTCAACCCCAAGCAGGGCACCGACGCCGCGCTTGCCATGGCAATCGGCCATGTCATCCTGCGCGAATATCATCTCGACCGGCAGGTTGACTATTTCGACGATTATTGCCGTCGCTACACCGACTTCCCGATGCTCGTCCGGCTGGTCGAGAAGGATGGTGCGCATGTGCCCGAACGGCTGCTGCGTGCATCCGACCTGAAGGGCAATCTGGCCGAGAAGAACAATCCCGAATGGAAAACCGTCGCCATCGACGATGCCAGCGGCAAGCTGGTTACGCCGCTGGGTTCGGCCGGATTCCATTGGGGGGAAGAGGGCAAGTGGAACCTGGAGGAAAAGGACGGCAAGGGCAGCGACGTCAAATTGCGCACCACCTTCATCCTCGATGCCGACCGTGACGATGTGATTGATGTTGCCTTCCCCTATTTCGGCAACCGCGAACATGACCATTTCAAGGGCACCGATCATCCCGATGTGCTCAACCGCCGCGTACCGGTGCGGCAGATCGAAACGAAGGAAGGCAAGACGCTTGTCGCCACCGTATTCGACCTGTTCTGCGCCAATTACGGGCTCGACCGCGGTCTGGGGGGCGAGCATGTCAGCAACGATTATGCCGACAATATTCCCTACACACCCGCCTGGGCGGAGCGGATAACCGGGGTTCCGGCCGAACAGATTGTAACCGTGGCGCGCGAGTTTGCGACCAATGCGGAGAAGACCAAGGGCAAGTCGATGGTCATCCTCGGGGCCGGTCTGAACCACTGGTACCATATGGACATGAACTATCGCGGCATCATCAACATGCTGGTGATGTGCGGCTGCATCGGCCAGTCGGGTGGCGGCTGGTCGCATTATGTCGGGCAGGAAAAGCTGCGCCCGCAGACCGGCTGGGCCCCGCTGGCCTTTGGCCTCGACTGGGCCCGCCCGCCGCGGCACATGAATTCGACCAGCTTCTTCTACGCGCACACCGACCAGTGGCGCTACGAGACGCTCGACGTTGACGAAATCCTGTCCCCCACCGCGCCGGATGGCGACTGGTCAGGCTCGCTGATCGACTATAATGTCCGCGCCGAACGCATGGGCTGGCTGCCCAGCGCGCCGCAGCTCAAGACCAATCCGCTGGAGATTGCGAAGGCGGCCAAGGCTGCCGGAATGGAGCCCAAGGATTATGTCGCCTCGGCGCTCAAATCGGGTGAACTGGAAATGTCGTGCCGCGACCCGGATGATCCGGCGAACTGGCCGCGCAACATGTTCGTCTGGCGTTCCAACCTTCTCGGTTCATCGGGCAAGGGGCACGAATATTTCCTCAAGCATCTGCTCGGCACGCAACATGGCGTGCAGGGCAAGGATCTGGGCGAAACCGGCGCGCAGAAGCCGCAGGATGTCGTCTGGCACGACGATGCCCCACAGGGAAAACTCGACCTGCTGGTCACGCTCGATTTCCGCATGTCGACGACCTGCGTCTATTCGGACATCGTCCTGCCGACCGCGAGCTGGTACGAAAAGGACGATCTGAACACGTCCGACATGCATCCCTTCATCCACCCGCTGTCGGCGGCGGTCGATCCGGTGTGGGAATCGAAATCCGACTGGGAAATCTACAAGGCGATTGCCAAAAAATTCTCCGAAGTCGCGCCCGAAGTGCTGGGTGTCGAGGAGGATGTGGTGCTGACCCCGATCCTGCACGACACGCCGGGCGAAATCGCCCAGCCGTTCGACGTCGAGGATTGGGGCAAGGGGCAGACGCTGCCCATACCGGGCAAGACCATGCCCAGTGTGGCGGTCGTTACCCGCGATTACCCGAATATCTACAAGCGCTTCACCGCGCTCGGCCCGCTGATGGAAATGATCGGCAATGGCGGCAAGGGTATCAGCTGGAATACCGAGCATGAAGTCGATCTGCTCCGCCGTCTCAATGGCGAGATAGTCGATGAAGGCACGTCCAAGGGCATGGCCAAAATCGATAGCGCCATCGATGCCTGCGAGGTGATCCTCAGCCTTGCGCCTGAAACCAATGGCGAAGTTGCCGTGAAAGCCTGGGCCGCGCTGTCGAAAAACACCGGCCGCGATCACACGCATCTGGCGCTGCCCAAGGAAGAGGAGAAAATCCGCTTCCGCGATATTCAGGCACAGCCGCGCAAGATCATCTCCTCACCGACCTGGTCGGGGCTGGAGAGCGAGCATGTCTGCTACAATGCCGGCTATACCAACGTCCACGAACTGATCCCGTGGCGCACGCTCACCGGGCGGCAGCAGCTCTACCAGGATCATAAATGGATGCTGGCATTTGGCGAAGGCTTTTGCGTCTATCGCCCGCCGATCGACACAAAGGCGGTGAAGCCGATGCTCGATGAGGCCAAGGATGCACCGCACGTCATCCTCAACTTCATCACCCCGCACCAGAAATGGGGCATCCATTCGACCTATACCGACAACCAGCTGATGCTGACATTGTCGCGTGGCGGACCGATCGTATGGATGAGCGAAACCGACGCCGCCAAGGCCGGGCTTGTCGACAATGACTGGGTGGAGGCGTTCAACTCGAACGGCGCACTCGTCGCGCGCGTCGTCGTCTCGCAGCGCATGAAGGAAGGCACGCTCTTCATGTACCATGCGCAGGAAAAGATCGTGAACGTCCCCGGTTCGCCGCTGACCGGCCAGCGCGGCGGCATTCACAATAGTGTGACCCGTGCCGTGCTGAAGCCGACGCACATGATCGGCGGCTATGTCCACCAAAGCTATGGCTTCAACTATTATGGAACCGTCGGTTCCAACCGCGACGAATATGTCATCGTTCGCAAACTATCAAAGGTCGACTGGCTCGAAGGCCCGGCCACGCATCTGGAGGCAGCAGAATGAAGGTTCGCGCACAAATCGGCAAGGTATTGAACCTTGATAAATGTATCGGCTGCCACACCTGCTCGGTCACTTGCAAGAATGTGTGGACCAGCCGCGAAGGCATGGAATATGCGTGGTTCAACAATGTCGAGACGAAGCCCGGCATCGGTTATCCCAAAGACTGGGAAAACCAGAAGCGCTGGAACGGCGGCTGGGATGTGAAGGGCGGTCGTCTGAAACCGCGCATGGGCGGGAAATGGCGGCTGTTGTCGAAGATTTTCGCCAATCCCGACCTGCCCGAGATCGACGATTATTACGAGCCCTTCACCTTCGACTATGCCCATCTGCAACAGGCGAAGGAAAGCCAGGCCTTTCCGACGGCGCGTCCGCGATCGCTGGTCACGGGCGAACGGATGGAAAAGATCAACTGGGGCCCGAACTGGGAAGAAATCCTGGGCGGCGAATTTTCCAAGCGGTCGCAGGATTATAATTTCGAAGGCGTGCAAAAGGAAATTTACGGCCAGTTCGAAAATACCTTCATGATGTATCTGCCGCGGCTGTGCGAGCATTGCCTCAACCCCACCTGCGTTGCTGCCTGCCCCTCAGGCTCGATCTACAAGCGCGAGGAAGACGGCATCGTCCTGATCGACCAGGACAAGTGCCGTGGCTGGCGCATGTGCGTTTCCGGCTGCCCGTACAAGAAGATCTATTACAACTGGAAAACCGGCAAATCGGAAAAGTGCATCTTCTGCTATCCGCGGATCGAGGCAGGGCAGCCGACCGTCTGTTCGGAAACCTGCGTCGGTCGCATCCGCTATCTGGGCGTCATGCTCTATGATGCCGACCGCATCGAGGAAGCGGCCAGCGCCGAAAATGTCGAGGATCTGTATCAGGCGCAGCTCGACATCTTCCTCGATCCCAACGATCCGGCGGTGATCGAACAGGCGCGCAAGGATGGCGTGCCCGAAGCCTGGCTGGAGGCAGCGCGCCATTCGCCGGTGTGGAAAATGGCGATGGAATGGAAGGTCGCCTTCCCGCTGCACCCGGAATATCGCACCTTGCCGATGGTCTGGTATGTCCCGCCGCTGTCGCCGATCAGCGCGGCGGCCAATGCGGGGCAGATTTCGGTCAACAACAACATGCCCGACATCCGCTCGTTGCGGATACCGCTCAAATATCTCGCCAACCTGCTGACGGCGGGCGCGACCGAGCCGGTTGCACTGTGCCTCGAACGCATGCTCGCGATGCGCGGCTACATGCGTTCAAAGACGATCGAGGGCGTGGTTGACGAGGGCATCGCCCGCGCGGTCGGCCTGACCGGGGCGCAGATCGAGGACATGTATCATGTGATGGCGATCGCCAATTATGAGGACCGCTTTGTCGTTCCGACCGGCCACCGCGAGGATAGCGAAGACATGTTTGAAGAACGCGGCAGTTGCGGTTTCTCGTTCGGCAATGGTTGTTCGGGCGGCGAAACCAAGACCAACCTGTTCGGCGCGCCGGCACGCAAGAAGCTGCAAACCCCGACACAACATATTGCAGGGGAGGTGTTCTGATGGGCACGATCACATTGCGCGCCCTGTCGGCGCTGCTCCATTATCCCGATGACGAACTGCGCTCGGCCGTCACCGAAATCCGGCAGGCATTGCTTCGCGAAGCGATTGTCAGCGAAAAGCAGATGTTGCGGCTCGAACCCCTGCTGTTCCGGCTGTCGGGCGGTGATCTGATCGCCCTGCAGGAACATTATGTCGAAACCTTCGATCGCGGGCGGAACCACAGCCTGCACCTGTTCGAACATGTCCATGGCGAAAGCCGGGATCGCGGGCAGGCGATGGTCGATCTGCGCGACCGCTATATCGCGGCGGGCCTCGACCCGGCGTCGGGCGAACTGCCGGACTATCTGCCGCTGTTCCTCGAATATTGTTCGACGCTGGAGCCGGAAGCGGCGCTGGCCGAACTGTCCGAACCCGGTGCGATCATCGCAACGCTGGCAGACCGGCTGGAAAGCCGCAGCAGCGACTATGCCGGATTGCTTGCCATATTGCGTGACCTTTCGGGCGGGCAGGGCGTTGCGCCCGAGGACATGATCGTCGTCGAGGATCCGGACGATCTCGACGCACTCGATGCTGCCTGGGAGGAGGAGCAGATCACCTTTGGCGCCATGGCGCCGTCTGCGCCCGACGCAGCCGCTTCCTGCCCGCAAGTGCAGGCGATGGTGAGCCGCATGCTCGATCCAGTTTCAACCCCTCCATCGGCAAGGAGCCTGTGACATGGCCGATTTCGTGAACCACATGCTGTTCGGCATCTATCCCTATATCGCCTTGGCGGTGCTCGCGCTGGGCTCGATCATTCGTTACGATCGCGAACCCTATAGCTGGCGCTCGGGTTCCAGCCAGCTTTTGCGGCGCAAGCAGCTGATGTGGGGGTCGGTGCTGTTTCACGCAGGTGTATTGGTGATTTTCTTTGGCCATCTGGGCGGGCTGCTGACCCCGATTGCGATCTTTGATGCGCTGGGCATCCCGCATAGTTCCAAACAGATTTTGGCGATCATTGCGGGCGGCATTGCAGGCGTGCTTGCCTTTGCAGGTGCAACGCTGCTGCTCCATCGTCGCCTGTTCGACCCGCGCATCCGCAAGACATCAAGCTTCAGCGATATCATGATATTGCTGCTGCTATGGGTGCAGTTGCTGCTCGGTCTGGGCACCATTCCGGTGTCGATGCAACATCTCGACGGCCATGAAATGGTCAAGTTCATGACCTGGGCGCAAGGCATATTCACCTTTCAGGGTGATGCCTCTTCCTATGTCGCCGACGCGAACATTGTCTTCAAACTGCATCTGGTGCTCGGCCTGACCATCCTGCTGCTCTTCCCCTTCACGCGTCTGGTCCACATGCTGTCGGCTCCGGTCCGTTATGTGTGGCGGCCGGGCTATCAGGTGGTGCGCTCGCGCAAATTGGGGCTGCGTCATGGCTGAGGTTCTTGAACATCCGCCGGTCATCGTAAACGGTCGTGAAGTCGATGCAGCGGCCATCGCCGCAGAGGTCCAGAATCATCCGGCTCCGGACGCGCATAGCGCGTGGCAGGCCGCGGCGAGGGCGCTGGTTTTCCGCCAGTTGCTGCTCGACGAAGCCGATCGGCTGGAGATTATGAGCGTCGGGCTGGTCGATGCCGAAGGGCGCAAGCTGGCGGACGAAGATGCGCGTATCGAGGCGTTGCTGGAACAGGAAGTGCAAAGTCCGCATGCCGACGAGGCGACGGTCCAGCGTTATTACGACCGCCATGTGGACCGGTTCAGCACGCCGACGATCGTCGAGGCAGAACATATCCTGTTTGCGGCGTCGCCCGACGATGATCTGGCCTATGGGCTGGCAACGGGCGATGCACGCACCGCGATCCGCGCGCTGAAGGCCGAGCCGGGGCGTTTTGCCGAACTGGCGCTGAAGCATTCGGCCTGTCCGTCAAAGGAACAGGGCGGCAATCTGGGCCAGATCGGCCCCGGGCAGACGGTTGCGGAGTTTGAAACGATATTGTTCGGACTGGGCGAGGGCGAACTGCACCCCGAACCGGTCAAGACCCGCTTCGGCGTCCATGTCATTCGCGCCGGTCGCCGCATCGAGGGCGAACGGCTGCCGCTTGATCTGGTGCGCGACAAGATCGGTCAATATCTGGAAGAAGCGAGCTGGCGGCGCGCGGTCATCCAGTATCTCGCCATCCTGGCTTCGCAGGCCAGCATCGAGGGCATCGAAATCGGGGGAGCCGACGGCCCGCTTGTGCAATGACTGGATCGATACGCTCCGACGCGGCGTCGGTCCGGCTGGAGGATGGCCATGGACGCCGCTTTGAATATCTGCGGCTGTCGCTGACCGATGTCTGCAACTTTCGCTGCAGCTATTGCCTGCCGGATGGCTATCGCAAGGCAAAGGGCGCGCCTGCCAACCTGTCGGTCGACGAGATCCGCAGGCTTGTGTCGGCCTTCGCCGCACTCGGGCTCTGGAAAGTCCGGCTTACGGGTGGCGAACCGACCTTGCGCGCAGAGTTTTTGGACATCGCGGCGGCGGTTGCGGCGGTTCCGGGTGTCCGCAAGATTGCGGTAACCACCAACGGCTACCGCTTGGCCGCACGCGCGCAAAGCTATGCCGACGCGGGCATTGGCGCGATAAATATCAGTATGGATTCGCTGAAGCCGGATCGTTTCCACGCGATCACGGGGCATGACCGGTTGAACGAGATACTGGCGGGTATAGACGCCTGCCGGGCAGCGGGGATCGCATCGATCAAGCTCAATTCGGTGCTGCTCAAGGGGTTGAATGACGACGAACTGGACGATTTCATCGCCTTTGTTGTCCAGCATGACCTCGTGCTGCGCTTCATCGAAGTGATGCGGACCAATGACAATCCGGACTATTTTGCCGCGCATCATCTGGCGGGCACATTTGTTGCCAACCGGCTTGAGGGGCTGGGTTGGCAAAGGCAGGCACGACAGCCGGGCGCGGGGCCCGCGATCGAATATGCCAATCCGCACGGGCCGGGCCGGATCGGCATTATCGCCCCTTATTCGAAGGACTTCTGCGCCAGCTGCAACCGGCTGCGCGTTTCCGCGACGGGCAAGCTGCACCTCTGCCTTTTTGGTGACGCCGGCATCGACCTGCGCCCCCTGCTCCAACGCGACGGGCAGCAGGACGAACTGGTCGAGCGCCTGCAGCGGCTCGTCGCGACCAAAGCTCCGGCGCATCTTCTGCATCAGGGCAATAGCGGCGCAACGCCGCACCTCGCTTCCATAGGTGGATGAAAATGGCCGGTATCAACGAAAGCCTTCCCTTTTACCCTCTCGGCATGGCGGTGCTGACGATTTCGGATACGCGCAACGCGGAAACCGACACGTCGGGCGCTCTGCTTGTCGAACGGCTGACCGGGGCCGGGCACATATTGCGTCAACGCGTCATAGTGCGCGATGATGTCGATGCCATCCAGTCGGTGTTGC
The DNA here is from genome assembly GCA_020847445.1 of Sphingomonadaceae bacterium. Classification (GTDB taxonomy): domain Bacteria; phylum Pseudomonadota; class Alphaproteobacteria; order Sphingomonadales; family Sphingomonadaceae; genus Sphingorhabdus_B. The sequence goes on from JADLBY010000073.1 coordinate 11,860, forward strand.
AGCGCTGGATCGCCGATCCCGAGATCGAGATCATCCTGACGACCGGCGGCACCGGATTCTCGCCGCGCGACAACACACCCGAAGCGGTCAAACCTTTGCTGCGCCGCGAGATGGACGGTTTCGCCATCGCCTTTCAGCAAAAGAGCCTGCAGACCGTGGGCGTGGCCGCGATGCAATCGCGCGCTTTCGCCGGGCAGGCCGGGGACTGTTTCATATTCTGTGTTCCCGGGTCGACCGGCGCGTGCCGCGATGCCTGGGACGGCCTGTTGGAGCTGGAATTCGATAGCCGTCACAAGCCTTGCTCGATTGCGGGGGCCTTGCCGCGGCTGCGGGATGTCTGTTCCTAGGCGGTGCGCCGATGATTGATAAAAATCATTCAGATTGACTAACATCAATTAACCGCGCCGCGTTGGCCCTATTGCAGTCAGACAAACTGGAGGGTCGCATGTTTTTCGATGTTTCGATAGCCAAGGAAATCTGGGCCGCAAAATATCGTTTCGGCGGCAAGGACGGACTTCCCGGCGATGCCGACTTTGACGCCACCGCTGCACGGGTTGCCGCCGCTGCGGCGGGGAATGAGTCCGACATAGAGCGACCCATTTGGCAGGCGCGGTTCGAAGATGCGATCGCCAAGATGCAGTTCATCCCGGCCGGGCGGATTCTGGCGGGTGCGGGCACCGATCGGGCGGTGACCTTGTTCAACTGCTTCGTCATGGGCACCATTCCCGACAGTCTTGAAGGCATATTCGATCATTTGAAGCAGGCCGCGCTGACCATGCAGCAGGGCGGCGGTGTCGGGATGGACTTCTCGACAATCCGGCCAAGGGGGGCGGAGGTGAAGGGCGTCGGCTCCGACGCGTCCGGACCGCTGTCGTTCATGGATTGCTGGGATTCGATGTGCCGAACAGTGCATTCGGCAGGTGCCCGGCGTGGCGCAATGATGGGCTGCCTGCGCATCGACCATCCGGATATCGAGGATTTCATCGACGCCAAACGCGATGGCGCCCGCTTCCGCAATTTCAACCTGTCGGTACTCGTTTCCGATGCCTTTATGGCGGCGCTGGAACAGGATGGCGAATGGCCGCTTGCCTTTGACGGCACCATCTATCGCACCGTGCAGGCGCGGGCGTTGTGGGACAGGTTGATGCAGGCGACCTATGATGTCGCCGAACCCGGCGTCATCTTCATCGATCGTGTGAACCAGAAGAATAACCTCGCCTATTGCGAAACGATCAGCGCATCCAATCCCTGCGGGGAGCAGATGCTTCCGCCCTATGGCGCATGCCTGCTCGGCTCGATCAATCTTGCCGCGCTGGTCGACAATCCGTTCGAGGAAGGCGCAGCGATCGACGAGGCATCGCTGGCGGACCTGACCGCCACCGCCATCCGCTTCCTCGACAACATAATCGACATCAGCCGCTATCCGCTTGCCGAGCAGGAAGCCGAGGCGAAGGCGAAGCGGCGGATAGGGCTTGGCATTACCGGTCTGGCGGACGCATTGCTTTTTTGCGGACGCGCCTATGGCAGCGAGGCAGCGATACAGCTGACCGAACGCTGGCTGACGGTCATTCGCGATGCAGCCTATCGGGCCTCTGCGCGGCTGGCCGAAGAGAAAGGGGCATTTCCGCTATATGATGCCGCGATGCTCGATCAGCCCAATCTGCTGGCGCTGGATGCGGAAACCCGGGCGCTGATTTCCAGCCATGGCCTGCGCAACGGTTGTCTGACCTCGATAGCGCCGACCGGCACGACCTCGCTGCTGGCAGGGAATGTTTCATCGGGGGTCGAACCGGTATTCGCCTATTCCTATCAACGCCGCATCCTGAACCCCGATGGTTCGGCGCGCCACGAAACGGTCGAGGATTATGCCTTGCGCGCCTGGCGGCAGGTGAAGGGGGATGCCGTGCCGCCCGACGATCTGTTCGTCAGCGCTCAGTCGCTCGATCCGGCCGCGCATGTCCGCATGCAGGCCGCCGCGCAGGCACTTATCGACAGTTCGATCTCGAAAACGGTGAATGTACCCGAAGATATCAGCTTCGATGATTTCTCCGACGTGTATCTCGATGGCTATCGCCGCGGGTGCAAGGGCCTGACCACCTATCGGCCCAATTCGGTAACGGGTTCGGTGCTGAGCGTCGCGCCCGTCGAGGAACCCGCCCAGAGCCAGCCGGTGCTGGAGCAGCGCGACGAGGCGCTGGAAGGCACAACCTATAAGCTCAAATGGCCCGACAGCGCGCATGCTGTCTATGTCACCATCAACAATATCGACGCAGATGGGGCGGTTCGCCCGTTCGAGATCTTCATCAATTCCAAGAATATGGAACATTATGCCTGGACGCTGGGGCTGACGCGGATGATTTCTGCCGTGTTCCGGCGGGGTGGCGATGTGTCGTTCGTCGCGGACGAATTGAAGGCCGTGTTCGATCCGCGGGGTGGATCATGGATGAACGGCAAATATGTTCCGTCGCTGCTCGCCGCGATCGGCGGGATCATCGAAAAGCATCTGCATCAATTTGCCCCTGGCCAGCTGGAACTGCCGGTGATTCCGAGGGCCGCCCCTGCTAGTCAGGCTGCGGCACCCGGCGGGCCGATCTGTCCGCAATGCAGCGCCACCGGGATGATCCGCGAGGAAGGCTGCAACAAATGCCTCGAGTGCGGCTATTCGAAATGCGGCTGAGCACGCATCAGGGTCTAGCAGCTAAGCGCGGGCCGTCTATTGCCGAAGGGCAATGCGATATCCCTCGTACAGGCTTTTTGATGGATATTCCTACCGGGGCGGCAATGCTGTCGGCCAACCATTCTTCCAGTTCAGCTCCGCGATCAGCATGACGCGGCGGGAGTTGATATCGTCGCTGTCCTTGTCGCGGCTGCGGTGGCTATCGACCGCATGATAGGCGATGAAGCTGCGGCCATTTGCATCTTCGATCACGCTGTTGTGGCCGGGTGCGATCCAGCGGGCGTCAGCTTCCAATATGACGCTGTTCTTCGCGCCCGTTGCTTGTGCCAATGTTTCGAACGGCCCGGTCGCATTTCGGGACCGGGCAACCATCACGGCGTAATGCGCCTTCGGCCCGCAGCAATTGTCGCCTGAATAGAAGAGGTAATAATATCCGTTGCGATATACCACCCAGGCACCCTCGACCAGCCTTTGATAATTGTCCGGGCTTTCGTCGGGAATAACCGCGACAAGGTCGACGACCGGCGAATCCGCCTTGAACGCAATACGGTCGGCAGA
>JADLBY010000074.1 GCA_020847445.1 Sphingomonadaceae bacterium
CTCGGTGCGATCGATCATGATCGCGCTGACGACGATGATAATCGGCTGCCTCGTCGTGCAGTTCATCGTGCGCTATCAGGATTATGCGCTGATACTCTCCTCGCTGTTCATTCTCGGCATCGGCATCACAACATTGCAGGTCGCCGCCAATCCGCTGGCAGCCGCGCTCGGCCCTGCTGAAAGCAGCCATTTCCGGCTGACATTCGCCCAGGCCTTCAATTCGCTGGGCGTCGTGCTCGGGGTCAATTTCGGGTCAAAGATCATGCTGGGAGAGGATGTGCTCAAGGCAGGCCATGCGCCGATCACCAATGACGCCGACCGGATCATTGCGCTACAGGCCGTTTCGCACGCCTTTCTGCTGATCACCGCCCTGCTTGCTGCGCTGATGCTGTTCATCTGGCTTTGGCGCAAGCGTATCGGCGATGCGGCGCAGGGGATCGAAAGTGCCGGCGGTGGCTCGGTTCTCGATGCGCTTCGGTCGCGCTGGGCCTTGTTCGGGGCGGTTGCCATCGGGCTATATGTCGGGGCCGAGGTGTCGATCGGCAGCCTGATGATAAATTTCCTCAACCAGGAAGGGATATTGAACCTGCCGCTGGAGATCGCCGGTTTTTACCTTGCCAATATCTACTGGATGGGCGCGCTGATCGGGCGCTTCCTCGGCTCCTACCTGCTCACGCGTATCGCGGCGCCAAAGCTGTTGATGGGGGCGGCCAGCCTTGCCTCGTTCCTGTGCCTGACAGTGGCGTTGAGCGGCGGGCCATTGGCGGGCTATGCGGCGCTGTCGGTAGGGTTGTTCAACTCGATCATGTTCCCGACGATCTTTACGATCACGCTGGAGAAAGCCGGTGTCTCGCAGGCCTCGACCTCCGGATTGCTGTGCGTTGCGATTGTCGGTGGGGCCATCCTGCCCTACGCCGTAGGGCGAATGGCCGATCAGTCGAGCCTGACGTTGTCATTCCTTATCCCGATGCTCGCTTATGCCGTCATCGCCATTTTCGGGATGCTCTCGAGCGAGAGGCAGGGCGGCACCGCCAATCGCGCGGGCAGCCAGCGCTGACATGCGGGCGGGGCTAGGGGGTGCTGCACGCCCTCTGCCGCTTGCCACGCACCGGCAAATCGAGCAGCGCCACCACCGGGAAATGGTCGGACGGGACATGACCGTTTTCGTGCTGGGCAACGACGCTATGGGCTTTGACAACGATGCGGGGGCTGACAAATATATGGTCGATCAGTTTTCCCGATTGCGGCAAGGCTTCGAAAGCATTGAAGCTGATTGGGCCGCCGGTGCTTGGCGTGATGGAGGCTGATCGGGCATCGCGCAACGCGCTGTGTTCGGTCAATTGCGCAACCGACTCCTCGGTCGCTTCCGCATTCAAATCGCCCAACAGCACAAGCTCTTCGTCTTTTTGCAGATTTTTCGTCATCCATGAAAGGATCAGCCGCCCGCTCTCGCGCCGTGCCACGGCACCCTGATGATCCCAATGGGTATTGATCGCCAGCAACCGGACGCCGTCTGCCCCTTTCAGATGCGCCCATGTGACAATACGCCTGAAACCGGCGTCCCAGCCGAGTGACGGCAGCTCGGGGGTCGGCGACAGCCAGAAGGTGCCGCTGGAGATTATCCGGAACCGGCGGCGGTCTATCGCCAGCGGCGATGCTTCGCCAGCCAGCCTGCCGTCGTCACGCCCGCCGCCGACAAAATGGTATTGGGGCAGCGCCATTTCCATGTCCGCGCGCTGGTTGGGCAGCACCTCCTGCATTCCCAGAATTTCGGGACGCAAAGTGTCTATCTGTCCGATCAGCAGGTTTTTACGATGTGCCCAGCTGTTCTGGCCGTCGGCGGGCGTATCCAGCCGAATATTATAGGTCATCGCCAAAATCGGCCTGGCGCAGTCGCCGGCAAGAAGCGGGGCTTCACCGCGCGCCGCAATAGCCAGAAACGCCAATAGTACTGATATTCTCAACAGCCGCATCCCATGCGTTCAAATTGGTCGCATTACGATGGTAGCGCTTCCACCGCGCGAGTGGAAGCATGGATTCAGCCGGAATGGCCGCAGCCTCGCCAGTGTCGGAGGTGAGGGCGGAATAGGGATTGATTCTGTTGGGATAAATGGTTCCCCGGTAAGGAACTAAACTACCATTCCACAGTCGATCAAGATCGAACACATAACCCACGAAAAACAGCTATTTCTGTGCTGGTCCTTTCCACCATCGACCATTGACAATCACCATAAGCCAGCCCAAAGTGTGGGAACGAATGGAGTTGGCGTTGGGCAAATTGACGGCAGTAAGGGTGAAAAGCGCGCAGGCTGGTCGGCATAGCGACGGGCAGGGGCTTATGCTGTTGGTCAAACCAACGGGTGGGCGGTCCTGGGTGTTGCGTGTTCAGGTCAATGGCGTGCGGCGAGATATTGGGCTGGGTGGGGTCGAAACCGAAGCACGCCCGATAGTCGATGATATTCCGCTTGAAAAAAAGCGCGTGCTGACCTTGGCAGAAGCGCGCGACAAGTCAGCATGGCTGCGCAAGATGGCAAAAGCTGGTCGTGATCCGATATTGGAACAGCAGCGCGACCGAACGCCGATTCCAACATTCAGAGATGCAGCAAAAGCTGCAAGGGCGGCGAAAGAGCCGGATTGGTCGCCCCGAACCGCCAAGGCTTTCGACAACACAATGCGGGATTATGTCTATCCCGCCATCGGCAGTGTGTCGGTCGATCAGATCGATGGACAGATTATCGAAGCGATATTGCGCCCCATTTGGCACAGCAAACCGGAGGCAGCGCAAAAGGTTCGGCAACGGATTTGCATGGTTCTAAATTTCGCGCAGGCGAAGCGTTGGCGCGCAATCGCGGCTCCCAGCGAGGCATTGTCAATATTGTTGGGTGACAAGCCACAGGGTGGAAACTTGCCTGCCATGCCGTTTGAAGAAGTTCCTGCGTTCATTGCCAAAATTCGCTCGGAAACCGAAACTGTTGGGCGGCTGGCTCTGCAATATCTCATTCTCACGGTAGCCAGGAGCGGCGAAGTCCGGGCTGCTGAAAAGAAGCAGGTCGATGCGGACAAGAAGGTTTGGAACCGACCTGCCGAGATAATGAAGGGTAAGAACGCGAAGCCGCATAGTGTGACGCTGAATGCGCCGGCTCTCGAAGTTCTGGAGCGCGCAGACACCTACGCGTCAGCCGATGATCGCTTCATTTTCTCCGGTAAACGTGGCGACATGATCTCTGACATGACGATTTCGAAGGTCATGGCCGATTTGCCCTATGTTCCGCATGGCTTCCGCTCATCTTTTCGTGACTGGGCTGCGGAAAAGATGCCGCATATTCCTGACCCGGTGGCCGAAGCTGCACTCGCGCATGTAGTTTCAGACAAGGTGGTGAAGGCATATAAGCGCACTGCCTTTCTGGAAATGCGGCGGGAATTGCTCGACGCTTGGGGCGCGTTTTGTATGGGAACGGCAAATTGACTGGCGACGACAGTCAGTGGATTCCCGTGAGACAGGTTCGTGAAATCTTGATCGAGGCTGGGCTGTTTAATTCCGAAACGCCGCGTGCCTTGATAGCGCGCGCAAAGGCAGGCTTGCTGCCGGTAAAAGCCAAAAGAGTGACCTATGATACGCCGCCGCGCAGCGGATCGGCGCTCGACGATTTTATCTTTCCGGCTCGGATGCTGGAAGGATTGGGGTTTGCAGAACTCGACATCACGGAAAGGATCATAAAAAGTCCTTCGGTTCGTGAGGGCAACGGCATCCCGAAGACCAATTTCAAGGCGTTCGATGTCGAATTTGGACGCGCCGCGATATTGGACTTTGCTGGATTGAATGATGGAATTTCGGCTGGCGCAGCTTCAGCTTCACCATCGCAACGTGGCAGGAAGCCCGGCGATGGGTCATATGAGCGAGCTGACACAAAGTTTGTGGACATGATCATCGCGCTGCTGGATGCCGGCGAAGTGACCAGCGCGACGGAGGGCGCACGCTTGATCGTGGACAAACACCAATCCGAGATCAGGGGCAGCGGGGATTCCGCAGTGGCGCGACTTGCAAGCAGAGCAAACAAAAAGCTGGCTGACGCGGGAAATCGCTGAATTTGGCAGAATTTGGCTCAATTCAAACGTATTCATAGTTTTGGACACACAGACGAACGTGTGAATAATGGGGAGCGGCTATGGAATGCCGCGATTTGCGGTTTCGACGAAAGGAGCCGCAGAAATGAAACCCGTCACCATCACGATCCAGAAGGCGTGCGAATATAGCGGCCTTTCCAAATCGACAATTTACAACCTGATCAACGCGAAAAAGCTGGTTGTCGTCAAAGTCGGTAAGCGCACGCTCATCACCACAGCCAGCATCGACGCGATGCTCGGTCTCGCGGAACCATCGTTGGCGTAAGCCCCACCGCCCTCCATGGACAACGTGAAATCGGTCAAAAACGACGCGCCCGGCACATTTGGCTCTTTGCAGGCCAACCCCTTCTTGTGGAGGGACGTGCGCACAATCCCCCCTCGTCAATGGTTATTGGGTAGTTCGCTATTGCGTGGTTCACTGTCGTTGCTGATTGCGCCGGGAGGATCGGGAAAAACTGCGCTGACGGTCGGTATGGCAGTGTCGCTGGTAACAGGTCGGGATTTGCTCGGCATGAAGGTGTGGGGCGGGCCGAAGAAGGTGATGCTGTGGAACCTCGAAGACAGCCAGGAAGAGATCGACAAGCTTTTCTACGCGGCATTCAAAAAATGGGATGTGCTGCAAGATCATGTGGGCGAACGCCTTTATGTCAACAGCGGGCTTGCCGGCGATGGCCTCACAATCGCCACCGACGAAAAAGGGGTTGTCTTGAACAAAGTCACTCTGAATGACCTAGTGAGCTTGATTTCTACACTTGGTATTGATGTCCTGATCGTTGATCCGTTCGTTTCGTCCCATCGGGTTTCGGAGAACGACAACGGCGCAATAGACGCTATTGCCAAGGCTTGGGCCAACATCGCAAATGTTACAGGCTGTGCAGTGCTGCTCGTCCATCATACAAGCAAGCTGCGGGGCAGCGAAAACACTTCGGAGGCATCGCGGGGAGCCAGCGCTCTTGTCAATGCGGCCCGGTCAGTCACTACGATCAACCGAATGACCAAGACCCAAGCGCTAAATTTAGGCGTCGAAGAGCATGAACATAGTCGGCACTTCCGCTGCTATGATGACAAAAACAATCGCGCACCACCCGCAGCAGAGTCAAAGTGGTTCGCACTGGAGTCCGTTTCGCTCGGCAACCATCCGCTAGGTTGCGACGGTGATAGCGTCGCGGTGGTTGTGCCTTGGTCGTCGCAATTGGTGGTTGAGCAGGTGACAAACACGCAAATTCGTGAAGTGCAGAAGAGAATTTCCGATGGGAACTATCGGAAGGACTCTCAGTCACCTGATTGGGTGGGCATCGTCATTGCGGAGGTTTTGGAGCGTGATCTCAGTGTTAAAAATGTCAAGGCAGCTATCAAGAAGTTGGTGGGCGAATGGGCAAGCCGTGGCTTTCTCGCCGAGGAAACTCGAAAAGACCACAATCGGACAAACCGACTTTACATCGTCGCAGGTGAAGTGATCCCGCAATGATGCACCACCTTCAAAGGTGAGGCGCTGCAGGGTGGTGCGGTGTGGCGCTTAACGCTGCAACACCACCACCCCACTTTTAGTGGGGATGGATGGTGGGGCGCTGCAACGATTGAGCGCATCGCCATCCGTGTGGGTCGGGGTATCGATGATTGGCAGTGGTCAGCGATTACCCCCACCCTACGACAACTAATCCGGCGGTCAGCACTCGCTGATAAAAGCGCTCAGCCGTTAGCCAGAGCCAGTTTTGGGCCTTTTCGAGCAATGTCGGCGGTTGATGTTAGCGCCAGCGTTGAAGGAAATGCGCTGGATGGAAGGCTGAAGCAACACTGCCTAAGGAGTGCTTCATCACTCTTTAAAGAGTGCTATTCGTCCATCTGAGCAGCAGCATCGGATCACCGTTAAAAGAGTTGCCGCTGTAGTCGCCCGACCCTCGTTACAGTGACCTGACAGCGAGTTATTGGCGATAGCGGCCCTGCTGAAAAAAGGCTGAAAGCCGCTTCACCGGCCAGTTACGCGAGTTCCCGGCGAAAAGCCAGGTCGCGGTGATTTTCCATGTCACCGTCGCTAGGAATGAAGCTCTGCCGCGACCTCGCAAGGCTCCGTTTCGATCTGGATTGTCGAGTGATGGATCGCAAATCTGTCGTCCAGCATCGTTGCAATCGCCGCGAGCATCGACTGCGCATCTGCGCCATCACTGATTGCAACGTGCGCGGTCAGGCTGATGTCATCGCCCGCCACGGTCCAGACGTGCAGTTCGTGAACGCCTAAAACACCTTCGACCGAAAGGATTGCCGCCCTGACCGCATCCAGATCGATGCTGCGCGGCACGCCTTGGAGTAAAATATGTGTGGTATCGCGGAGCAACGTCCATGTGCGCGGCAACACCCACAGGCCGATGGCAATTGCGACCACCGGGTCGATCCATGTTTTGCCGGTCAGCCAGATGGCAACTGCCGCTGCGATAACGCCCAGCGAGCCGAGCATATCTGCCCATACTTCGAGATAAGCACCTTTCATGTTCAGGCTGGCTTCCTTACCGCCTGCCAACACGCGCATTGCAATCAGGTTGATGACCAATCCAGCGCTCGCAACCGCCAGCATTCCGATGGACTCGACCGGCTGGGGATGGAAGAAGCGCGCAACGCCCTCATACAGCACATAGCCCGCGACCATGAACAGCAGCACTGCATTGAACGCGGCAGCCAGTATCTCAAAACGGCGATAGCCATAGGTGCGCTGCTTGTCGGCCTGCTTCTGGCCGATCCTGACGGCGACCAGCGCGATAGCGAGGGCCGCCGCATCGGTGAACATGTGCGCTGCGTCGGAAAGCAGCGCCAAGCTGCCAAACCAATATGCGCCGACCAGTTCGGCGATCAGGAACGCCGAAGTTAGTCCGAGCGCGATTCCCAGCCGGGCCGTGCTGGCCCCTGCGGTATGGTCGTGGCCGGCATGGCCTGCCGGGCCGTGGTTATGATCTTCACTCATGTCGCTTCCTTCTAGGTGGGCAGTTCGCTGCCGAATTGATCGACATCGCTGTAGTCGCCCTCCTGATGATGTTTGTGCCGCCCTCGCAGCAAAAGCTGGCTGATCGCGGGTAGCACGAACAGCGTGAGGATTGTCGATGTGATCAGCCCGCCGATGACAACGATAGCGAGGGGCTTTTGCACCTCCGCGCCTTGTCCAGTGGCGAGCGCCATCGGGACGAAACCGATGGCAGGCACGATCCCGGTCATCAGCACCGCGCGGAAGCGCTCTATCGAGCCTTCGACAATGGCTTTTGCGACGGGCAACCCTGCTTCGATCCGTTGGTTGATCGCGGTCATCACGACAAGGCCGTTCAAAACGCCGACGCCCGCCAGCACGATGAAGCCAACCGCAGCCGACACCGAAAATGGCAAACCCCATAACGCCAGCGCGAACACGCCGCCTGCCAGCCCCAAAGGGATTGCCGAATATACAGCAATGGCGGGCCTGAAGCCGCGCAAGGCGACGAACAGTATGCCGAAGATCGCCGCAAACACGATGGGAATGACAAGCGAGAGCCTTTGCGACGCAGCTTGCAAATTCTCAAACTGCCCGCCCCATTCTATCGAACTGCCGGGCGGCAGTTTGACTTGTGCGCCAACCTTGCTTTGCGCCTCCGCGATGAACGATCCCAAATCATTGCCGCGCACATTGGCCTGAACGACAACACGCCGCCTGCCGTTGTCGCGGCTGACCTGGTTCAGCCCCTCCGAAAAGCCGAAGCTGGCAACTGCGCCTAACGGCACAGATGCGCCTTCCTGCGGCAGCATGACCGGGAGCGCGGCCACGGCATCTAAATCGTCGCGGCCCGCATTGGGCAGGCGCACGACAATATCGAAGCGCCGGTCGCCCTCGAAAACGATGCCCGCCTCGCGCCCGCCGAGCGCGGCGGCAACGGTGTCGGTCACGTCCTGCAAGGTCAGGCCGTAGCGCGCGATGGCGTCGCGGTCGAATTGCACATCGAGTTGAGGGAAGCCTTCGGTCTGTTCAACCTTCACGTCCGCCGCACCAGGCACGGTGTTAAGCACCGCTGCGACCTTTGCGCCCGCTGCGCTCATTTCTTCGAGATCGTCGCCATAGAGCTTGATCGCGATGTCGCCGCGCACACCTGCAATCAATTCGTTGAAGCGCAGCTCAATCGGCTGGCTGATCTCGAATGCGCTGCCGACCAGCGGTTTCAGCTTGGCTTCCAGCCGTTCGACCACCTCTTCCTTGCTGTCCACGCCATCGGGCCACTCGCTCTTGGGTTTTAGGATGACAAAGGAGTCCGAAATGTTGGCGGGCATCGGATCCGTGCCGACTTCCGCCGTCCCGGTCTTCGAATACATGAACGCTACTTCGGGAAGCGTCCTGACCGTTCGTTCGATCTGGCGCTGCAAGGTGAGAGACTGGTTGAGCGAAGTCGATGGGATGCGGATGCCTTGGAGCGCAATATCACCCTCATCAAGCTGCGGGATGAACTCGCGGCCCAGCATCAGGAACGCCAGCCCCGCCAGCACGAACGCGCCGACGCCCACGCCAATCCACGGCCAAGGCCGCGCTACCGCCTTGTCGAGCAGTGGCTTGTAGCGATCCTTGGCCAGTGCGACGGCCTTCACCTCCTTTTCGGAAACCTCACCACGAATGAGCAGCGCAACCATTGCCGGAACGAAGGTGAGAGACAGGATAAACGCCCCTGCCAGTGCCAGCATGACCGTGATCGCCATCGGCGAAAACATCTTGCCCTCGACGCCGGTGAAGGTGAGCAGCGGGGCGAAGACAAGGAAGATGATCGCTTGACCGTAGATCGTCGGGCGCACCATCTCACGCGACGCTTCGAACATCTCGTGCAGCCGTTCGGGCAAGGTCAGCATCCGGCCTTCATGATGCTGTCGCTGTGCCAGCCGCATCAAGCAATTCTCGATGATGATTATTGAACCATCGACGATCAGGCCGAAATCCAGTGCGCCCAAACTCATCAAATTTCCCGATGTGCCGGTGGCGTTCATCCCCATTGCCATCATCAGGAACGATAGCGGGATGACCAGCGTCGCGATGATCGCCGCCCGGATATTGCCGAGCAGCCAGAACAGCACGGCGATGACCAGCAACGCGCCTTCGAGCAAATTCTTCTCGACCGTCCAGATGGTCGCGTTGACCAGTTTCGAGCGGTCAAGCACGGCATGAACCTTGATCCCCGGCGGCATGGTCTTAGCGATTTCGTCGAGCCGGTCTGAGACGGCATCCGCGACGATACGGCTGTTGCCGCCTGCGATCATCAAAGCGGTGCCGACCACGACCTCGTTTCCATCCTCGGAAGCCGCGCCTGTCCGCAAATCGCCGCCGATGCGGACGGTTGCGATGTCGCGCACCGCCACCGGCACGCCTCCGCGCGTAGCGACCGTGGCGCGCCCGATTTCATCCAATGAGCGGATGCGGCCATCGGCCTTGACTAGAAACGCCTCGCCGCCGCGTTCGACAAAGTTTGCGCCAACCGAGATATTGGCCTTTTCCAATGCCTCGGCGAGCTCGGAAAAGGAGATGTGATAGCTGGCGAGTTTGGCCGGGTCCGGCTCGACGACGAATTGCCGCTCATAACCGCCGATGCTGTCGATCCCGGCGACACCCTCAACACTCCGCAATTGCGGGCGGATTGCCCAGTCCTGCAACGTGCGCAGATAAGCCAGCTTCGAAACCTCGTCGGTCAGCAAGTTGCCATCGGTGGTTAGGTAGCTCCCATCCGGTTGGAAGCCGGGCTTGCCCGCGACCTTGGGATTGTTCTTCGTGCCTGCTGGCAGATATTCGACGACATACATCAGAACTTCGCCAAGCCCGGTGGTCACCGGACCCATTTGCGGCTCGACGCCTTCGGGCAGGCTCTCCTTCGCCTGCGTCAACCTTTCGGCCACTTGCTGGCGTGCGAAATAGAGATCGACATCTTCGTCGAAAACAACCGTCACCTGGCTGAAGCCGTTACGCGAAATCGAGCGCGAGCTTTCAAGGCCGGGGATGCCTGCCATCGCGGTTTCAACAGGGAAGGTGACCAGCCGCTCCATGTCGAGTGGCCCCAGCGCGGGCGCGACCGTGTTGATCTGCACCTGCTTGTTGGTGATGTCGGGAACGGCATCGATCGGCAGCTTAAAAAGCTGCGCCGCCCCGAAGGCTGCGATGATGAGCGTAATGACGACCACGCCCCAACGGAAGCGGATCGCCGCATCGAGTAGTTTTTCGTTCATCTCAATGCTCCGCCTCGCCCTTGCCGAGTTCGGCTTTGAGAAGGAACGCGCCCTTTGTCGCGATGACGGCACCCGGCTTCAATCCCGCGACGATCTCGACGCGGCCCGCACTGCGCTGGCCCACGGTGACGTTGGTCGCCTGAAAGCCCTTGGCGGTCTTGACGAACACGACATCGCGGCCTTCAACCGACTGCACCGCTTCTTCGGGAACGCCGATGCTAGCGCTTGGCGAAGCATTGCTCGGCATGATCCGCACACGCAGCCCTTGCCCCGGCGTCAACTGTCCGAAGCCGTCCGGCATCAGCACGATGGTCGCAGCCTTGCTTTCAGCATCGAGGCTGGGCGTAACCGCGCGCACCGTTGCATTGACGGTTTCGCCACCCAGCAGTTCGATCACTGCCCTGTCACCCGGCTGGACGCGCCGTGCATCGGCGGGAAGCGCGGAGGCATTGATCTGGATTTTGCGCGGATCGGCGACGCGGAACAGTTCGGTGCCTGCCGCGACATAGCTGCCGAGCGTGGCGTCCGCTTTGGTGATGCGCCCGGAAATCAGGCTGGTCACGGCAAGATAGCGCCCATCGCCGGTAATCTTGGCGGCACCCGCCGCCGATTGTGTGCGCCGTGCTTCAGCTTCGGCTTCGGCCAGTGTTGCTTGCGCCGCCTCGAAATCCTGCCGTGCCGTGACGCGAGCTTCGAAAAGCTTTTTCTCGCGCACATAGGCAGCGCGGGCAGCGATCAGCCGCGCCGATGCCGAACTGCGCTCAGCGGCGATTGTCCCTGCGTCGCGGCTTTCCAGGTAAGCGATGGTTTCGCCTGCTTTCACGCTGTCGCCCAGCCGTTTGGTTATCCGCGTGATTGCTCCATCAGCCCGCGCGGTCAGCACCGCTTCGCCATCAGGGGCAGCAGCGACCACGCCTTGCGCGATGATCTCTGCCCCAAGCCCGCCCGCCTGCGTCGTTTCGGTGGCGATACCAGCCGCCTTGGCGCGGGCATCGTCCATTTCGACAAAGCCTTCGGGGCCGTGGCTTTCTTCCTCGCCATGCTCGCCTTCCTCGGCTGTCGCGGTGGTTGCTGGGGCAAAGACGGTGCGGCCTAGTATCACTCCGCCGCCGCCCAGCACGAGCGCGGCGATAGCAGCACCTGCGATCAGTCTATTCTTGTTGGTTTCGGTTTCCATTGGGATTTCCTTCACTGCGCGTTCGCGCGGATGAGCGCGGCGAGCGCGCGGGCGCGGTCGAACCGCGCTTCGATGAGATTGAGTTTCGCTGCATTCAGCGCATTTTGCGCATCGAGCAGTTCGAGCAGCGAGAATTTCCCGGCATTGTAGCCGAGACGTGCCAGCCGCAGCGCTTCTTCGGCTTGGGCGATGCCGGGACCGGCCAGCGCCTCATAACGAACTTCGGCAGCGCCAAGCATCATCCTGGCATCGTATCGCGCCCGCGCCGCGTCGCGTTGGGCAACAACTAGCGCCGACTCTGCGGCTATACTGTCCGATTGCGCTGCCTCGATATTGCCCCGGTTGCGGTCGCGGAAAGGAAGCGGGATCGAAATGCCAGCGACCAGCGCCATATCGTTCCCGTCTTCAAACCGCCGAACACCCCCGCTGGCGGTAATGTCTGGAACAGCGTCAGCCTTGGCGACCTTGATCCGTGCCTTTGCCGCATCGCGTTCGGCGACCTTCAACTGCTCGTCGAGCGTGACGGTATCCGGCGGGGGACTGACCGGCGCATCTTCTAATCCCGTTTCGCTTGCGGTCAGCTCGGGATCGCTGCTTCCAATCAGGTCGGCGAGCAACCGCCGCGCTGTCAACAATTCGCTGAACGTCCGCGCCTGATCGGCTTTGGCTTCGGCAAGCTCGGCCTCCGCGCGAAGCTGGCGGAGTGGCGGATCACGCCCCGCATCGACCAACAGAGCGGCTGTTCGCGCCAATTCTTGCGCTGCACCTACATTGTCGCGCGCCAGTAGCGCACGATCTTCGGCGGCGCGCAGGCCGGCATGGGCGATGCGAATGTCGCGATCCAAATCGGCAATTGCGGCCTTGTAGGTCAGGAACGCGAAGTCGCGCTCGGCTTTGGCAACGCCCACGCGCGCGCTGCGCTTGCCACCAAGCTCCAGCCGCTGGCTTATCGCAAGCGTCGCCTCCGTGCTGCGCAATCCCTCAAATGCGCCGGTCCCGGCAAAATTCTCGATTTCAAGGCTGAGTTCGGGATTGGGCGAAACGCCTGCTTGCCGCGCGCGTGCCTCGGCAGCGTCAGCCCGCGCTTTCGCCTCGGCCAAACTTGGCGAGCCTTGGGTTGCTTGCGACAACGCCTCGGCGAGTGAGATTGGCTCGGCGTAAGCAGCTTGCGCTAAACCGATCAAAGCGCCCGAAAGCAGCGCCGCTCGCAATTTGGAAGACATGAAAAATACTCCTGATCGTTGAACAATGCGCGGCGTCAGCCACGCAAATGGTCAGGATCAGGCGGCAGGCGGCTGAGTAGGGGGTGCCTGCGAAAGCGATGACATTGAGGAAGCCGTCGGCGGCGAGGTGTCGGCAGCGCTTAACGCAAAGCCGAGTTTCAGCGCCGGGGCATCGACAGCAAGCGCTATGCTGCAATGATGATGGCTTACGGCATGGCAAGGCGCATCGCCCTCCTGCTCGTGACCGTCATCGTGATCGGCGATGTCCGCATGATCGAGTGCCGCTACAATTTCGCCGCCATGCGCTGCGATCATATTCCCGGCATGGGCCGTTGCAGGCACCACGATGCTGCCGAAAAATATGGCGAGCATGACCAGAAAGGAGGCGAGCCGGTGCTGCATCGGACGCGCCGTAGCAGTCGCCTGTTTCGCGAGCAACCTAATGGTCATCCCGCCGCACCGTCGATTTTCGCCCGAAGATCATCGGCTATCGGCATCGGCTGGAATGCGCTGACATTGGACCGCCCGGTATTGCCGACCGGGATGCGCCCCGTCAGCGATCCGAGCGGTGCGAGTGCCAGCCGGAAAATCTGTCCAAACGCCTCGCGCCATTCGCGCTGATCGACTGCGAAGCTCAACATCGCCCAATGGCTTGCCAGATGTGGCCCCAAATATGGCTGCGAGACAATATGCGCACGTTCGAGCGCAGCCCATGCGCTTCCGACATTGCCGGTCGCACGAGCGGCGCGGTAAGCGGTCATCTCGTCGGCGATCAGCGTCTTGGCGCGCCGTGCGTTCACGCGGCTGCCGTCCGCATTTCGCCCAGTGCTTGCCGCACGATCTGGATGCCACCACTGATGCCGAGCGCCGCCAATATGCCCGCCACGATCAGGTCGGGCCATGCAGTGCCGGTGCCGAACACCCCGAAAGCCGCCGCAATCACCGCGACGTTGCCGATGGCGTCGTTACGCGAGCATATCCAGACCGAGCGCATGTTCGCATCGCCGGTCCGGAAACGATAAAGCATCAGCGCCACTCCGACATTGGCGGCAAATGCCAGCCCGCCGATGACACCCATCGTTTGCGGTTCGGGAGACGCGCCGTTGATGGCGGCGAAGATGGCAGTAACCATCACCCACCCGCCCAGGATTAACAGCGTCACCCCTTTGGCAAGCGCGGCGCGTGCGCGCCATGCCAATACCATCCCGGCGACCATCAGGCTGATCGCATAATTGGCGGCGTCACCCAGAAAATCGAGCGCATCGGCTTGCAGCGCGCGGCTGTCAGCAGCGGCACCAGCGGCCATTTCCACCGCGAACATGCCCGCGTTGATCCCAAGCGCGATCCACAATGCCCGCCGCCAGCGTGGGTTATTGAGCGCTTCCGTGCTTCCGCAGGCGCTTTCGCAGCAATCGTCAGCCATTGAATATCCTTCTCGACAATTTGCGAGTCGGATGCCTAACTACACCCTGAAGCAACTACAGGGTCAAGCGATGAAAATTGGAGAGCTGGCAAAGGCGACAGCGACCAATGTCGAAACGGTGCGATACTATGAGAAGATCGGGCTGCTCGCACCGCCCGCGCGCACCGCAGCCAATTATCGAGCCTATGGCGAAGAGCATTTAGCGCGGCTCTCGTTCATCCGCCGAGCGCGCGACTTGGGTTTCACGCTCGATGCGGTGCGGGAATTGCTCACCTTGTCCGACGACAAGGCCCGGCCTTGCGAAGCTGTGGACGGGATCGCTCGCACCCACCTGACCGAAATCGACCGCAAGATCACCGACCTCTCGGCGCTACGCAACGAATTGGACCGCGTAATCGGCTCTTGCCGCCACGGCACGGTAGCCGATTGCAAGATCATCGAAACGCTGGGGCCGCGCTAAACGCGTTTTTCACAAACCCGCGTCCGCAAGAATTTGGGATGCGTTTCTGTCCAGCGCCTTTGCAATGCGTAAGAGATTCAGCAGCGTGACGTTACGTTCGCCCCGCTCAATTTTCCCCATGTGAGAGCGATCAATCCCTGCCTCATCCGCAAAGGCCTCCTGCGAAAACCCCAAGGCCTTTCGTTGGGCGCGAATGGTCGTGCCCAATTCATAGAGCAGTTTATCCGGGTCAGCTTTTCCAGAAACTCGCGGCACCTGCCATGTGTGCAACGGGTGGGGTGTTTGTAACCACGGTATTTACGACCCATTATTCATGGGCTATTGCATGCCGAGGCAACCCTCATTCGGAACGAATATACCGATGGCAAAATTCTGGAAAATCCTGTTGAGCGTGTTCACGTTCTTCGTCGTAATGCTCGCTTCAACCGCAGCGGTCGAAATTCACTTCGGTGAGCCAAGACCTGGCTTTGTCCCGTTGATGACGCTGGTCATCGCCGGTCCAATCCTTTGGCTGATTTGGCGTAAGCGAAAGCAGCAGCAATAGATGCCGCTCTGATATTTTAGCGTGAGACCAACATACTTTCGGTATCGCCGTCGCCAAATCACACCACTCCATTCAGATCGGCATGCGACAATTGGGCGACAAATGTGGGGACGTATGTGGTAACGATGCAGATCGCGCTACAGAATATACTGCATTATTAACATATTAGTCTAGAAAATTGGTTCCCCGGTAAGGATTCGAACCTCAATAGACGGAGTCAGAGTCCGTAGTCTTACCGTTAGACGACCGGGGAATGTGGAGGGGCCATTAGGCGGGAGCAGGCGGGCTGTCAATCGCGCCATCGCCGCTTTTGCGGTCGATCTGCCAATTCTCTTGAAAAATTAATCTCTTCGCGTTAGCTCTGTGCCCAAGTACCGGGCGGTATTTCCCGCTGTCGGATAGAAGATAAGAGAAGAATCGGCCATGGGCGATCCCGTCGCACCATCGCCGCAAAAAGGCGGACGGGGCAAAGGCGCCCGGAAAAAGGGGCCAAACCGTCGCAAATCCGCCGATGCGGCAACAGGAGGAGGAGCCTCGCGTCAATCGAACGCGAAGGAGGCTCCCAAATTCTCGCAGGAAAATCGTTTTGGCGATGGCGGCAGGGGCGGCTGGCTGGGGCGCACGGCTTATGCCGCGCTCGATCTGGGCACCAATAATTGCCGTCTGCTGATCGCGCGCGCATCGAATGACGGATTTACCGTCGTCGATGCCTTTTCGCGGGTGGTCCGGCTCGGCGAAGGCCTGGCCACCACTGGCAAGATGAGCGAGGAGGCGATGGATCGCGCGATCGAGGCGCTGTCGGTGTGCGCGGACAAGCTCAAGCGGCGCAATGTGATATTGGCGCGCTCGGTCGCAACCGAAGCCTGCAGGCAGGCGCTCAACGGCACACAGTTTATCGAGCGGGTGAAGCAGGAAACCGGCATCATGCTCGATGTGATCAGCCCCAAGGAGGAGGCGCGGCTGGCGGTCATGGGATGCCATGCGCTGCTGGAGCCCGGCGAGGGGCCTGCACTGATTTTCGATATTGGTGGCGGATCAACCGAACTGGTGCTGGTTTCGACCAACGGCATCGTTCCCGAAATTCTCGATTGGGCGAGCGTGCCCTGGGGTGTGGTTTCGCTCACCGAGAGTGAACCGCTTTTCGGGGAGGATGACGCGGCGCTGGCCGATACCTATTCGCGGATGCGCACAAAGGTATTCAACGCCTTCGCCGAATTTGCGGCCCGGTTGCCCGTGGGGGAGGGCGATCATCGCCTGCTCGGCACGTCGGGCACGGTGACGACGCTCGCCAGTGTCTATCTGAAACTGCCATCCTATGACCGCAAGCAGATTGACGGCCTGCATTTGCCGACCTCTGCGATGCGCGAGATCAGCCAGACGCTCGCTTCGCTGCCGCCCGCAGGCCGATCCAGATTCCCGACGATCGGGCAGGAACGATCCGATCTGGTCGTTGCCGGGTGCGCGATCCTCGAAACCATATTCGACATATGGCCGGGTGAACGCCTTGGCGTCGCCGACCGCGGTATCCGCGAGGGAATCCTGCGTGCATTGATGGCGAGTGATGCCAAGCGTCGTGGAAGACGCCAGCCATGACCAAATTCACCTTTGGCGGAAATCGTTCGGGCCGCAGCGCCACCGGCAAGGAACGGGTCAAGACCGCGAAGCGGCGCAGCCCGCAATCGGCGCGCTGGCTGGAGCGTCAGCTCAACGACCCCTATGTCAAGCGGGCGCAGACCGAGGGCTATCGCAGCCGCGCGGCGTATAAGCTGGTCGAACTGGATGAAAAATTCCACTTCCTGAAAGGTAAGAAGGCCGTGGTCGATCTTGGCATCGCGCCCGGCGGCTGGGCGCAGGTCGTGCGTCGGCGGTTGCCATCAGCCAGGGTTTCAGGGATCGATCTGTTGCCTGTCGATCCGATCGAGGGCGTGACCCTGTTCGAGATGGATTTCATGGACGACCGGGCCCCCGACCTGCTGGTCGAAGCATTGGGACAGGCGCCCGATCTGATCATTTCGGATATGGCCGCGAACACCGTCGGCCACCGGCAGACCGACCATTTGCGGACGATGGGATTGGTCGAGGCGGCGGCGCATTTTGCAGTCGATGTGTTGCAGACCGGCGGAGATTTTGTCGCCAAGGTATTCGCTGGCGGCACCGACCCCGAATTGCTGACGCTGCTCAAATCGAATTTTGCGACCGTGAAGCACGCCAAACCGCCCGCCAGCCGCAAGGGTTCGGTCGAATGGTATGTGGTCGCACAGGGGAAGAAGGGCTGATCAGCCTTTTTTCCGGGCCTTGTCGACGGCCGCCTTCAGCGCATCATAGCCCAGCGCGCCTTCTAGCATCTGATCGCCGATGATGAAGGTCGGCGTGCCGTTGAAACCGATCTGCTGCATCATGGCAAGATTGCGCTCGATTTCGGCTTGAACTTCCGGCGAGGTGGCATCCTTTGCGGCCTGGTCCATGTTCAGTCCAGCGCGCTGCGCGGCGGAAGTGATCGATTGTTCGTTCACCGGGCCTGCCGTGAACATGGCGTCGTGGAAGGCCTTGTGCTTGCCCTGTTTTGCCGCCGCCAGTGCCCAGCGCGCGGCATCGCGGCTGCTCGCGGCCAGGATAGGAAGTTCGCGATAGACGATGCGGACGTCCTTTTCGCTACCCATCAGCCGGTTCAGATCGGCAACGCTCGAGCGGCAGAAGCCGCAATTATAGTCGGTAAATTCGACAACGGTGATGGCCCCATCCGGATTGCCGCCCACAGCGCCGGGAAATGGCTTGGTCAGCGCGGTGCCGGCCGCGTCCATCCGCTTGGTCATTTCGCGCTTTTGCAGGATTTCGACGGCTTCGGTGATGATTTCGGGATGTTCAAGAATATAGGCGCGGACGATCGCTTCGGTGGCGGCGCGCTCGGTGTCGCTGATCCCCGCCGCCGAAATGGCGCGCTCGGCATCCGCGGTCGCATAGGCCGCCTTGTCGCCACGCTGGACCTCGGTCCGGTTGGTCGTGAAATAGAAGCCCGCGCCGAGCACTATTGCCGCAGCCAGTATCGCCAGAATCAGGGGGATGCGGTTGCTCGTTGTCGGCTCGTTCATATCGGGGGCGTAGCTTCTTTGCTGTCGGCAGGCCAGCGGATTAACCGAACTACCGCCTGCGCTTTTCCAGTTTCTGGACCTCGGCTTCGGCGACGAGTTTCACATCTTGCGCGCGGATCCAGTCGTGCGAATATTCGGGCAGTCCCGCCATCGCCGTTGCCGCGTTGGGCAATGCAAGCTGCGGCGCACCCTCCATCAGATACCGTTCCGCGCTGGCAAGTGCCGCGCGGGGTTCATCCCCCAGGGCCTGATACACAACGCCCAGCTGATACCATGCAAAGGGGTTGTTATTATCCTTTGTAACCGCTGCCTTCAGAACCCGTTCGGCCTCGGCAAGGTTGGACTTGTCTTCGGTTGCGATAAGCGCATGGCCGAATACGGCGGCTATCAGGGGCTGGTTGCCGGTCAGGTCGACCGCCTTGCGCAACGAGGTCAGCGCCTCATCCGGCTTGCCCGATTCGAGCAGGATTTGCCCCTGAAGTTCAAGGAAATAGGGATCGTTCGGGTTGTTCGCGATCAGGCTGTTTGCTTCGGCCAAGGCCTTGTCCGGATAGGCCGCCTTATGCCAGGCATAGGCGCGGGCATAGAGTGCCGGAACGCTCTTGTCCTTTTCCGGATAGTCGCGAAGCGTTGCATTGGGATCGGCGATATAGCCCTGCAGCTTGGCCTTCACCCGTTTGAAATCGGCTTCCCATTTGGGGTTGAGCGGCGCGTTCCATGCCCGATCGACCTTGTAGGTATCTTCCAGCACCGTGATGCGTTCACCCGACAGCGGATGGGTTCGGTCATAGCTGTCGACCTGTGGAATACCGAGGCGGAATTCGTAATTCTGCAGTTTCTTGAAGAAATTGATCGAACCGCGACCGGTGATGCCTGCGGCCGAAAGATAGCGCGCGCCAGAGGCATCAGCGACGCTCTCCTGAACTCGGCTGAAGGCAAGGAACTTGCCCAGTGCCGCTTGCTGCCCGGCGGCCATGATCCCCATTCCGGCCTCTCCCGCGCCCGCCGCGATCGCGGCGGCAGCAAGGATGAGGCTGGCGATCGAAATGCTGCCTGCCTTTTCAAGGCCCTCGCTATAGCGAATGACGTGGCCGCCCTCGATATGGCCCAGTTCGTGCGCAATCACGCCCTGCACTTCATTGGCCGTGGAAGCAGCGTGAATCAGGCCGCTGTGCAGATAGACCGTCTGGCCACCCGCGACGAAGGCGTTGATCGACTTGTCGTTGATCAGCACGACATCGACATTGGCCGGATCCAGACCGGCAGCGCGGATCAGCGGCTCGGAAATTTCATCGAAAAAAGCTTCGGTTTCGGCGTCACGCAAAATCGACTGGGCGTGTGCGGGATGCAGGCACAAAGCCACCGCAGCAATCGCCGCCAGCGCCTTCGACAGTTTTCGAAGCACCCAGTCACCCTCGATCATGGTCATGCGATGCACATCGGGTGATGAATGGCGGATGAAGCCATGGCTTTCCCGGCCCGATTGGTTCGCCAGGGGCGAGATCGAGCCGGGATCGGCAAATCAGCCAAAAGTCCGCTGCCACCAGCCGCGGCGCAGGCCCTCGGCATCACCTTCGGCAGGGGCCTCTGCAGCGTCTGCCTCAGCTTCCGTTTTTTTGGCCGACTTGCGCGGCTTTTTTGCTGGCGCAGCTTTGGCTTCTGCCGGGGCAGGCGCATCCGGTTCGGCAGCTTCCTCGGCCTTGGCTTTCGGCTTGCGGCGCGATTTGGGCTTTTCGGCAGCAACGGCTTCTTCGGCAGGTGCCGGATCAGCCGTCTGCTCGTCGGCTGCAACAGCGGCCTTTGCCCTGCGGCTCGCGCGCTTCGGCTTGGCCGGGGCTTCGGGTTCGGCCTCCGCTTCGACTGCAGCTTCAACACCTGCTTCGATCACTTCCGGTTCGGCCGTTTCGGCAGCTTTCCTGCGCCCGCCGCGTGAACGGCGCGGCTTGCGGGCGGGCTCGGCTGCCTCATCTTCCCGATCCGCGTCGGCCTCAGCGGCAACGGCTTCCTCGCCATCGCTCTCGCTTATGCCCTGTTCCTCACGATCACGATTGCGTCCGCCGCGACGGCCGCGACGGCGGCGCTTGCGCTTTCCGTTGCGATCATCCCGGCCGCTGTCCTCGGCCCGTTCACCGACTTCGTCGGCTTCGACCTCATCCTCGATTTCCTCGATGTCGTCATCGTCATCGTCGAAATCAACAATCGGCGCGGGGATGGCTGGGCGCTCGGGGCGCGGCCCGCTGGCGGTCACAACCATTTTTGCGCCTTCGACTTCGCCGTTGGGAAGCACTTCGACGTTGACATGATAGCGATCTTCGATCTCGGCAAGCTCGGCACGCTTGTTGTTGAGAATGTAGATCGTTGCTTCCTGGCTCGCCTGCAACGAAATCTGGCTGCCATGGCCGCGCGCAGCCTCTTCCTCGATCAGCCGCAGTGCAGAGAGCGCGGACGATGAAGCGGTGCGAACCAGACCAGTGCCTTCGCAATGCGGGCAGACGCGGGTCGAGGCCTCAAGCACGCCGGTGCGCAGGCGCTGGCGGCTCATTTCCATCAGGCCAAAGCTGGAGATGCGACCGACCTGGATGCGCGCGCGGTCATTCTTGAGCGCTTCCTTCATCGCGCGTTCGACCTTGCGGGCGTTCGAATGGTGATCCATGTCGATAAAGTCGATCACCACCAGTCCGGCCATGTCGCGCAGGCGCAACTGGCGGGCGATTTCGCGCGCAGCCTCAAGATTGGTGCTCAGTGCGGTCTGTTCGATGCCGTGCTCCTTGGTCGAACGGCCCGAGTTGATGTCGATCGAAACCAGCGCCTCGGTCGGGTTGATGACGATATAACCACCCGATTTGAGCTGCACGACCGGATTGTACATCGCGTTCAACTGGTCTTCGACGCCATGACGCTGGAACAGCGACACCGGATCGGCATAATGTTGCACCCGCTTGGCGTGGCTCGGCATCAGCAGCTTCATGAAATCCTTGGCTGCCTTGTACCCGTCGGCGCCCTCGACCAGGACGTCGTCGATATCCTTGTTATAGATATCGCGGATGGCACGCTTTACCAGATCGCTGTCCGAATGGATCAGCATCGGCGCGGCACCCTTCAGCGTGCGTTCGCGGATTTCATCCCACAGACGCGCGAGATAATCGAAGTCCCGCTTGATTTCGGGCTTGGTGCGCGCAAGGCCCGCAGTACGGATGATGCAGCCCATGGTGGAGGGCAGGCTGAGATCGGAAATGATCGATTTCAGGCGTTTGCGGTCCGACGCGCTCGAAATCTTGCGGCTGATCCCGCCGCCATGGCTGGTATTGGGCATCAGCACGCAATAACGACCGGCAAGGCTGAGATAGGTGGTAAGCGCCGCGCCCTTGTTGCCGCGTTCTTCCTTCACGACCTGGACGAGCAGCACCTGACGGCGATGGATGACGTCCTGGATCTTGTAGCGGCGGCGCAGGTTCAGGCGCTTGGCGCGCGCTTCGTCGCTCGCCTTGGGCGCGTTGCCCTTGCCACCCCGACCGCGACGGCGGCGACCGCGACGATCCTTGCGACCATCGTCGTCATCGGCAGACGCTTCGCTTTCGTCGTCGCCATTTTCTTCGCCATTGGCTTCCAGGTCCGGCTCTTCACCCTCGGTGATGTCGATGGTGTCGATGCGGTCGTCGCTTTCGACCTCGATGAAATCGGGATCCTCTTCGTCATGCGCGTCAGAACGCATGATATCCGAAGGCTCGTCCTCCTCGGCTTCTTCCTGTTCGCGCAGTGCAGCCTCTTCGGCAGCAGCAGCGGCTTCTTCAGCCAGCAGGCGTTCGCGATCCTCTTTCGGGATCTGGTAATAATCGGGATGGATTTCGCTGAAAGCGAGGAAACCGTGCCGGTTGCCACCATAGTCGACAAAGGCCGCCTGCAGCGACGGCTCTACGCGGGTGACCTTGGCGAGATAGATATTGCCCTTAAGTTGCTTATGTTCGGCAGACTCAAAGTCAAATTCCTCTATCATGTTCCCTTTTACGACGGCTACGCGGGTCTCCTCCCGGTGGCGCGCGTCGATGAGCATGCGCGTTTTCATTATAAATTCTCCGCGCCTCCCATGGTTCCGCATCGAGCGGACAAAGGGGGGCGATATTTGCTGAAAGTGATCCGGCACCGGGCACAGCCAAGACTGTCTTGCCTGCGCTTTGGGTTGCCGGGAAAAGTGCGAATGTGTCTGCTGCAAGTGCACCGCGGGCGCTTTTCGCGCGGGCGTAATTTGCCGCCCACGCACCGAACCCTGTCGGGACGGCGGAAGGGGAAATTTCATGCCACATGCAACATCAACCTGTTTTTTGCCGAAAAGTCAGATAGTTCGGCGTCATTCCGGCCAGCGTCCAAGTCGGGCGCGAGCCTGAGGATGCGTGCTAGCACCGCGCCGTGCGGGGGGCAAGTAGCGGATATGAAAAATTCCCTCGACCGATTGTCCGATTTTGCGCAAAAGCCGGTTTGATGTTGTACGGCGCATTCCTCGCAATATTGATGGCGGCCCCCGGCGTCGCTGTGGAATCCGATGGTGTCCGGCCGGTCGCGGATGCCCAATATGGCGCTTTCCATCTGGGCTTCCGGTCGGAACCGCCCAAGCGCCGCTATGAAGTGACGGCACCGATTGGCAAGGGCGCCGCCCGCGGATTGCCAAAAATCTATGGTCCGGCTGATGCGCGCCTGCCGCTGGTTGTCATCGACGCCGGTCATGGCGGCCATGATCCGGGTGCCATCAATGCGCTTTCGGGCAAGCGGGAGAAGGATGTTACGCTGGCGATTGCGCGCGCGATCCGTGACGATCTGGTCGATACCGGCCGTGTCCGCGTTGCGCTGACCCGCGAAGGCGACAGCTTTCTGGTGCTGCAGGATCGCTACGGTATCGCCCGTCGCATGAAGGCCGACCTGTTCCTGTCGATCCACGCCGACGCCGCCGAAAACCAGGAAGCGCGGGGCGGAACAGTCTATACGCTCTCCGAAGTGGCATCGGACCGGGAGGCGCAGCGTCTGGCGGCGCGCGAGAACAAGGCGGATATTCTGAATGGCGTCAATCTGGGGGGGCAGGACAGGGACGTGTCCTCGATCCTGATCGACCTGACCCAGCGCGAGACGATGAATGTTTCGGCCAGTTTCGCCAGGCTGTTGATCCGCGAAGCCAAACCCAACATGATGTTGCGCGAAAAATCGCACAAATTCGCCTCCTTCATCGTGCTCAAGGCCCCCGACACACCGTCGGTTCTGTTCGAAACCGGCTATATCAGCAATGCAGAGGATTCCGCTTTCCTGTCGTCGCGCGACGGGCAGCGCAAGGTTGCACGGGCGGTGACAAGCGCGGTGCAGGCGCATTTTGCGCGTCGGCTGGCGCGCGACTGAAAAGCCCTTCGACAAAATTGGCAGGCGGGCCTATCGGAGAATGATGGACGATTCATCCGACCCCGGTCTGGGCCTGCGCGACCCCGATATGCCCGACGACGCGTTGGGGCTGGGGCTGCATGAGATGCCCAAGCCTGCCGCTGCTTCGCCTTATCGGGTGCTGGCGCGCAAATATCGTCCGCAGAATTTTGCCGAACTGATCGGCCAGGATGCGATGGTGCAGACGCTGGGCAATGCGATCAAGCGCGATCGGCTGGCGCATGCCTTTTTGATGACCGGGGTGCGCGGGGTTGGCAAGACTTCGACCGCGCGCCTGATCGCCAAGGCGCTGAACTGTATCGGCCCGGACGGGCAGGGCGGCCCGACAATCGATCCCTGCGGCATATGCGAACCCTGCCGGGCAATTGCCGAGGGCCGCCATATCGACGTGATCGAAATGGACGCCGCGAGCCATACCGGCGTCGATGATGTGCGCGAGATTATCGAGGCGGTGCGTTACGCAGCGGTCTCCGCGCGTTACAAGATCTACATCATCGACGAAGTGCATATGCTGTCGAAAAATGCGTTCAACGCGCTGCTAAAGACGCTTGAAGAGCCGCCCGCACATGTGAAATTCCTGTTCGCGACGACCGAGGTGAACAAGGTTCCGGTTACCGTTCTCTCGCGCTGCCAGCGGTTTGACCTGAAGCGCATTCCTGCCGAATTGCTTGCCACGCACTTTGCCGAAATCTGCGAAAAGGAATCTGTGGCGGCCGATGCGGAGGCACTAAGGCTGGTTGCGCAAGCGGCCGAAGGTTCGGTGCGCGACGGGCTGTCGATCCTCGATCAGGCGATTGCCCATGCCGATCTGGCAGCTGACGACAGCGGCAGCGACGCGCGGGTCGAGGCGGCGCAGGTGCGTGCCATGCTCGGGCTTTCGGACCGGGCGGCGGTGCGGCGGCTGTTCGGTCTGCTGCTCGAAGGTGAAGCGCAGGCCGTGCTCGACGAGGCGCGCAACCAGTATCAGCTGGGCGTCGAACCGGCAGCGACGCTCGCGGGGCTGCTCCGCGAAGTGCATCTGGTGACGCTTGACAAGATCGGCAGCCCCCCCGACGCGGCCTTGCCCGAAGAGGCGCGCGCGCAGATTGACGACTGGGCAGGGCGGCTGTCTTTCCCGCTGCTCCATCGCCTGTGGCAGTTGCTGCTCAAAGGGCATGAGGAAGTTCGGCAGGCGAGCCTACCGCTCGAATGTTGCGATATGGCGTTGCTGCGCGTGTTGCACGGCGCGGCGATGCCCGATCCGGGCGAATTGGCGCGGCTGTTGCAGCAGGGCGGGGTGCCGTCGCAGCCATCGGCGCCCGCGGCCGCGCCGCCAGTCGCAAATGCGGCCCCGGCCCCGGCATCGCACTTTCCCGGCGATTTCAGGGCGCTGGTAGATGCACTCGATCGGGGCGGGCATGCCAATGTCGCCGCGACGCTGCACGATGTCGTGCGGCTGGTACGCTATGCCCCGCCGCAGCTCGAATTCCAGCTCGCCGGGCCGGTGCATCAGGGCTTTGGTGCAGACCTTAACGATGCGCTGTTTCGCCTTACCGGCACCCGCTGGGAAATCGCCGAGGGGCAGGGCGAGGCGCAGCCCAGCCTGCACGAACAGGAACAGGCGGCGCGCGCTGCGCACGATAATGAAATCCTCGAATCGCCTCTGGTAAGGGCGGCGCTCGACGCCTTCCCTGAGGCAGAAGTCCATGTCGACGGACGGACGATACACTCTCCCCATGAAGCAGAAATCCGGAGCCTTAGAGCATGAAAAACATCGAAGAGATGATGAAGGCGGCGCAGGAAGCCGCGCAGACCATCCAGAAACAGATGGAAGAGGCGCAAGGCAAGCTCGACTCGATCGAGGTTGAAGGCGTTTCCGGCGGCGGTCTGGTGAAGGTACGCGCCAGTGCCAAGGGCCGGATCATATCGCTGTCGATCGACGACAGCCTGATCGTGCCTGCCGACAAACAGATGCTGGAGGATCTTGTCGTGGCCGCCTTCAACGATGCGCGTGAAAAGGCCGATGCCGCGAGCAACAGCGAAATGGGCAAAATGACCAGCGGCCTGCCCTTGCCGCCGGGCTTCAAACTGCCGTTTTGAGGCGCTTTTCCCCAGCTTTTCTCGCAATTTCGCCGCTATGCCGTTGAACCGGGAGAAATCGCGCTCATATTGACGCCAAATTGCCGCGCCGCCTTTCGGTGCGGACCGGAGTGAATATGACGCAATCTCTTCCCCTTTTGCCGTTGCGCGACATCGTGGTGTTTCCCGGCATGGTCGTGCCGCTGTTCGTCGGCCGCGACAAATCGGTCGTTGCCCTTGAAAAGGCGATGGCGGCGGACAAGGAAATTTTCCTCGTAACCCAGCTCGATCCCGCCGAGGACGATCCCGATTTCGACGATCTGTACACCGTCGGCGTTTCGGCGACCGTGATGCAGCTTCTGAAACTGCCCGATGGCACCGTGCGCGTGCTCGTCGAAGGCAAGCAGCGCGCCAATCTTTTGCGCGTGCACCCGCGCGCCGCCGACTATGTCGAGGCTGAGGTCGAGATGGTCGGGGCAGAGGCGGCCGAAGGGCCGGAGACAACCGCGCTGATGCGATCGGTGCTGGAACAGTTCGAGCAATATTCGAAGCTCAACAAGAAAATTCCGACCGAAACCGCGGTGCAGCTAGCCGAGATCGAGGATGCAGCGCAGCTGGCCGATGCCGTTGCCGCCAATATCAACCTGAAGGTTTCGGACAAGCAGGCGCTGCTGGTCGAATCCGATCCGCTAAAACGCCTCGAAATGGCCTTTGCCTTCATGGAGGGCGAACTGGGCGTGCTGCAGGTCGAAAAGAAGATCCGTGGCCGGGTGAAGCGCCAGATGGAGAAGTCGCAGCGCGAATATTATCTCAACGAACAGTTGAAGGCGATCCAGCGCGAGCTGGGCAGCGGCGACGAAGAAGGCGGCGACGAAATGGCCGAGCTTCAGACGCGGATCGATACGCTGAAGCTGTCAAAGGAAGCCCGGGCCAAGGCGCAGGCGGAAATGAAAAAGCTGCGCAGCATGGCCCCCATGTCTGCCGAAGCGACCGTTGTGCGCAATTATCTGGATTCGCTGCTGGGCGTGCCCTGGGGCAAGAAATCAAAGCTGAAGCGCGACATCGCCAAGGCGCAGGAAATCCTCGATGCGGATCATTTTGCGCTCGAAAAGGTCAAGGACCGGATCGTCGAATATCTGGCGGTGCAGGCGCGCACCAACAAGCTGAAAGGGCCGATCCTGTGCCTCGTCGGCCCTCCGGGCGTGGGTAAGACCTCGCTTGGCAAGTCGATCGCCAAGGCAACCGGGCGCGAATTCATCCGCCAGTCGCTGGGCGGCGTGCGCGATGAAGCCGAAATCCGCGGCCATCGGCGGACCTATATCGGATCGATGCCGGGCAAGATCGCGTCGAACCTGAAAAAGGCTGGCACGATGAACCCGCTGTTCCTGCTCGATGAAATCGACAAGCTGGGGCAGGATTTCCGCGGCGATCCCGCCTCGGCGCTGCTTGAGGTGCTCGACCCTGAACAGAACAACAAGTTCAACGACCATTATCTCGAAATCGACCTTGATCTGTCGGATGTGATGTTCGTGACCACCGCGAACAGCATGAACCTGCCGCAGCCGTTGCTCGACCGGATGGAGATCATCCGGCTCGAGGGCTATACAGAAGACGAGAAGCTCGAAATCGCCAAGCGGCATCTGGTTGACAAGCAGGTGAAGGCGCATGGCCTGAAAAAGGGCGAGTTCGAAGTGAGCGATGATGGTCTGCGCGACCTGATCCGCTATTATACGCGCGAGGCTGGCGTGCGCACGCTGGAGCGCGAGATCGCGAAGCTGGCGCGCAAGGCGCTGCGCCGTATCCTTGAAGGCAAGGCGAGCAGCGTGTCGATCACCCCCGAAAATCTTGCCGATTTTTCGGGTGTCCGCAAATATCGCCACGGCATTGGCGAGGATGAGAACCAGATCGGCGCGGTCACCGGGCTTGCCTGGACCGAGGTGGGCGGCGAACTGCTGACCATCGAGGCTGTGACTGTGCCCGGCAAGGGGCAGATCAGGACAACCGGCAAGCTGGGCGAAGTGATGTCGGAATCGATCCAGGCGGCGCTGAGCTATGTCAAGGCCCGCGCGCCGGGCTATGGCATCAAGCCGTCGATCTTCAACCGCAAGGATGTGCATATCCACTTGCCCGAAGGCGCCGTGCCCAAGGACGGACCATCGGCGGGTATCGGCATGGTAACCGCGATCGTTTCGACGTTGACCGGCGTTGCCGTGCACCGTGACGTTGCGATGACGGGCGAAGTGACCTTGCGCGGGCGCGTGCTGCCGATCGGCGGGCTGAAGGAAAAGCTGCTCGCCGCGCTGCGTGGCGGCATCAAGACGGTGCTGATCCCTCAGGAGAATGAGAAGGATCTTGCCGAGATACCGGCCAATATCAAGGAAGGGCTCGAGATCATACCGGTCACGCATGTCGATCAGGTGCTGGCGCGTGCGCTGGTGGCGCCGCTCGATCCGGTCGAGTGGACCGAAGCGGACGAACTGGCGGCGCTGCAACCGCCTGCCGCTGCTGCGTCATCGGGCTCGGCCGTTACGCACTGAACATTCATGCCCAAATATATGTTGCGGGACGTGACGTTGAATGACGTTGCGTCCCGCTGCATTTTGGGCATCGGCACAGTCATTTGACGTCAAGGTGGAACCGATTTTACGCATTTCGTCTCACTTATCGACAGATTATCTGTCAATTCGCCGAAAAGCGCGGTTTTTTGCGGATATTTCCTTTGACAGAGCGCCGTTTCTACTCCTTATTCCCGGTCCGGCCCAGCCGCGATTCCTTCCCGGAATTGGTCCATAATATTCATTTGAGAGGGGGATCCCGATACTATGAACAAGAATGATCTCGTCGCAGCCGTTGCAGATGCAAGCGGTCTCAGCAAAACCGACGCAGGCAAAGCAGTGGAAGCTACCTTCGACGCCATCACCAAGGCGCTGAAGAAGGGGGGCGAAGTCCGTCTCGTCGGCTTTGGCACTTTCGCTGTCGCAAAGCGCAAGGCGTCGACTGGCCGCAATCCGCGCACCGGTGAAGAAATGAAGATCCCTGCCTCCAACCAGCCCAAGTTCAAGGCTGGCAAAGCGCTTAAGGATGCCGTGAACTAAGTTTCACCCGCAGTCGCAAGACAGGAGAGGCGGAACCTTCGGGTTTCGCCTTTTTTGTTGTCCAGGCGGATAGATCGGGCGCGACTTATCCGGATCAAAAAAAACGCTGCCGCACCATTTTGCAGCAGCGTTTCTTGAAATGCGGTGGGAAAATCAGGCGGCGCGCAAACGCCCAAAGGCAAAGCCCTGCTGTTCGGGCTGCGGCTCCAGTTCATTGACCACTACCAGGCGCACACGCTGCCCGGTGTAGCGCACAGCGCCGACGCGGATTACCCGCTCAACCGGTGCGCCTCGCATCGTCGCAACCTCACTGATCCTGTCCCATTTCTGCGCCAGCGTGAGCAGGATCGCATAAGCCGAAAGCAGGAATGCGGTAGCGAAAAGAGCGGCAGCGACGAACGACATCTTGTTTCTCCGAATCACCAGTATTTCCGTATATGTTCTATATTTGTTCCGACGTGTCAATCGAAAAATATCGGTGGTTGAAAAGCGCCGTGCCCAGCGATAGCCTCTGCCGATTGTTCCGGAAGAGGGGGTGTCAGATGCGTTTGGGAAAATGGATGGTTGCAGCAGGCTTTGCGGCGCTGGTGGCAGATGGCGCAGCGGGCCAGACGCTGCGGCCCGATCAGGCTGCATTTCGCGAACTCTATGTCGAACTGGTGAATACCAATACCGCCTATTCGAATGGCAGCTGCACCGCTGCGGCCGAGCAACTGGCCAAGCGCTTGCACGATGCCGGTTTCACGAAGGACGAGGCACGGGTCATCGTCGTTCCCGGCTATGAACGCGAAGGCAATCTGGTCGCCGAACTCAAGGGCACGTCCAAAAAGCTGAAGCCGATGCTGCTGCTTGCCCATATCGACGTGGTCGAGGCCCGGCGCGAAGACTGGACCCGCGATCCGTTCACGCTGGTCGAGGAAGACGGCTTTTTCTATGCGCGCGGCGTCGCCGACGACAAGGTGCAGGCGGCGATCTGGGTCGACAGCCTGATCCGTTTCCGGAAAGAGGGCTATCGCCCCAAACGCACGATCAAGCTGGCGGCGACCTGCGGCGAGGAAAGTTCGAGCAAGGCCTTGAACGGGGCGGAATGGCTGGCGCGCAATAGGCCCGAAACGCTCTCCGCCGAGTTCGCGCTGAACGAAGGCGGCGGCGGGCGGCTCGACAAGGATGGCAAGCCGCAATTTCTGGCGATCCAGGTCGGCGAGAAGGCAAACCGCATATTCGAGCTGGAGGCAACCAATCCCGGCGGCCACAGTTCGGTTCCCAGGCCCGACAACGCGATCTACGATCTGGCGGAGGCCATTGTGGCCGTCAAACGGCTTGGCTTTCCCGTGCAGTTGAACGACACGACCCGGGCCTTTCTGACCCAATTATCGCCCACCGCGCCTGCCGCCGGGAAAAAGGCGATTGCCGATTTGCTGGCGGATGAAGGCAATGTGCAGGCTGCCACGATATTGTCGGTCGATCCGGTAATGAACTCGACCTTGCGCACGACCTGTGTGGCGACGATGCTCGATGCCGGTCATGCGCCCAATGCGCTGCCGCAGCGCGCCATGGGCGTGGTCAACTGCCGGATCGTGCCGACGATGACGACAGAGGCGACCCAGGCGGCGATCGAGGCGGCAATCGCCAATCCGCGGGTCAAGGTGACGCTGCGCAAGCCGCACCGTCCGATGGCGGTGCCGCCGCCGCTCGACAAACGCATCCTCGACCCGGCGATCAAGCTGGCGGGCGAGATGTTCCCCGGTGTTCCGCTGGTTCCGACAATGTCCACCGGTGCCACCGATGCGACGATGACCGCGCTGATCAATATTCCGACCTATGGCATTCCGGGAATCTTCTACGAAGCCGATGGCGGCGGCGTGCACGGGCTCAACGAGCGGCTCCGCGTGAAATCGGTTTATGACGGGCGCGATTACCTGCACCGGCTGGTGCAGATCTACGCAGACAAATAGCCGCAGTCAGTTTGCGGCAGACTTTCCGCGCCGGGCGGCGAACCATTCGCGCAGCATTGCTTGCGTGCAACCGGTAAAGCCGCCCGTGCCAACAACCGAACAGCTGTTCGGCCGCATCGTGCGCGCCTCTTCATCCAGCGATTCGACAGCCGAAGCCCAGGACTGGCTGGACGCCGGTTCATCCTCGCCCTGGCGCAGGTCTTTGGGGATGCGGTAGCGGTCGCCCTCCGGTGCGGTCGCGCAGACGACGATTTCGTCGGCATTGTCGGCCTCGGGGCATTTTTCTTCGCCAAAGGTTGTCAGAAAGGAAATTTTCTCGGGCAGTTCAGATGCGTCCGGCGGCGGCAGATCGTCGGCCATGCCGGCGGAAGCCATGACGACAAGCGGGAGAGCAAGGGCAGAACGGATCATAGAGGCTTTCGCGCGATCCGTGTGGGATGTGGTCGCCCGGGCTCGATCGGCCTTGCGCGCTGAATGGCGGATTAATCCGGACATGGGTTCGGGCTGATACAGTTTATCAATTTGTATCGGCAGCAGATGGTCAGGCCGTCGCCGATACGGCGTCAAGCGCCACGGTCTTCGCCCATTTATAGTCGGCCTTGCCATTGGCGGCGCGCTGCACCGTTTCCACGACGACGAGCTGGCGGGGCATTTTATACCCGGCCAGGCGCGAGCGGACAAAATCGATCAGCCCGGACTGGTCGATCAGGCTGCCCGGCTGCGGTGCGATCACACCGACAACGCGCTCTCCGAACCGTTCGTCGGGTACGCCGACCACCAGCGCATCCCATACTGTTTCATGGGCTTTCAGCGCCTCCTCCACCTCTTCGGGAAACACCTTTTCGCCGCCGGTGTTGATGCACACCGAGCCGCGCCCCAGCAGGATCAGCGATCCGTCGGCGGCCACCTGTGCAAAATCGCCGGGAAAGGCATAGCGCTCGCCGTTGATCGTGCGAAAGGTGCGCGCGCTCTTTTCCGGATCCTTGTAATATCCGACCGGCACGACCCCGCCATTGGCGATCATGCCGATTTCATCGGAGCCGGGCGGTATCGGTTCATCGCGCTCGTTGAAAACCCTGGTGGTCGGGTTGAAGGCAAATCTGGCAGTTTCGACGGGGGGCAAGGTGCGCGAGACAACCGACCCGCCCATCGCGCCTTCGGTCGACCCGATCGAATCGCGGATTTCGATGTCGAGATATTCGAGCAGCCCGCGTTTGACCTCGCTCGAAAACATGACACCCGACGATCCGATGACCTTGAGCGATGGCAGGTCGTACCGTTGCCCCCGCGCATCGGCCTCTCGCAACGCGGCGAGCATGGGCTTGGCAAAGGCATCGCCGACAATGGCGATCGCGGACACATTTTCGCGTCCGACAAACGCCCATATGGCATGGGGATCGAATTTCTCGTCGCTGATGGTCGCGACCGCGCCGCCCGCGAAATGGGCAAAGAATGCGCCGATCCACATCCCCGTGCCGTGCATCAGCGGACAGGCCGGGAGCGATATTGGGGCCGCCTTTGTCGCATTCAGGCCCAGCACGACGGTTTGCAGCAATTCGGGCGTGGGTTCGACCTCCGGGCCCAGCAGCGCCGATGCAATGCCGCGGGTCAGGTCACCATGGCGGTACATCACGCCCTTGGGCATGCCCGTGGTGCCGCCGGTGTAGATCATGTAGATATCGTCTTCGCTGTAATCGAGACGGGGCA
Organism: Sphingomonadaceae bacterium; assembly: GCA_020847445.1. Classification (GTDB taxonomy): domain Bacteria; phylum Pseudomonadota; class Alphaproteobacteria; order Sphingomonadales; family Sphingomonadaceae; genus Sphingorhabdus_B. Next base: position 32,482 of record JADLBY010000074.1, read on the forward strand.
GGGGAGGATTGGAGGCGATCAGCCCTTCAAAATCGAGCGCTCCATCCAGATGCCCGTCGGTGCCATCGTCGATCCGTATGAACAGCTTCACATCGGGCAAGCGGTCGCGGATCGAAGCCAGCCGGTGGGCGAAGCGGGCATCGAAAAACACCGCTTCGACATCGCCATTGTCGAACAGGTAGGACAATTCATGTTCGACATAGCGGTAATTGACGTTGATCGGCACCGTTCTCGCCTTGAACGAAGCGAATTGCGCTTCCAGATAGGCAGCTGAATTATGCGCATAGATGGCCGTCTTCGCGTCGGGTTTCAGACCGGCACCAACCAGCGCGCTGGCCAGCCGTGCCGAACGGTCTTCATAATCCCGCCAGTTGCGATGCGTTTCGCCATGGATCAACGCGACCTGATCGGGAACAAGCGAAGCCACGGTCTCGAATATGTCGGTAAAATGCCAGATCATCCTTCCCTCTCCTCAAAGCGAAGTTTCCACTTGGGCAACAGAGTAATGGCAATGCGCGGCTTTTCAAGCCAAGCCTTTGGCCCGGATCGCGCCATTTCGCGCCACGCCTATTGACCTTTCGGGCAGGTTTCGCTAACGGCCCGCGCATTCCACATGGAAAGCGCACATACCGGTGCCTTTGCCGTAACCAGTTTGCGGCCTTGGTTCTTGCTTTCCAGAGGTTCAACCGGAAGGAGAAAGACTATGGCGGCACCTGTCGTCACCATGCACCAATTGCTCGAGGCCGGAGCGCATTTCGGCCACCAGACCCACCGTTGGAACCCGCGCATGAAGCCGTATATCTTCGGCGCGCGCAACGGCGTTCACATTCTCGACCTGTCGCAGACCGTTCCGCTTTTCGCGCGCGCTCTCGATTTCGTCGCTGCAACCGTTCAGGCAGGCGGCAAGGTATTGTTCGTCGGCACCAAGCGCCAGGCGCAGGCCCCGATCGCTGATGCTGCCCGCGCTTCGGGCCAGCATTTCGTCAACC